>NZ_JBMDIX010000016.1:0-132463 GCF_057808915.1 Rhodococcus sp. FG69
TTCTCGGACACGAAACTCACACAGACACTGGACTTCTACCTGGGGACCCAACCACACCGACTGTCCTGCGCCACCGCAGGGGTGGATGGAGGTACAGCGCCCGTTCGACGAGTAAGTCCGTGTCACGGCCCGACTATCTTGTAGCGCTGTATGCGTGAGTACAAGGTCGTCCGCCCGATCCCGAGAGCGTCGGCCGCGATGGTCTTGTTCCCTCGCGATGCGCGGAGCGCGGCAACGATGGCGTCGCGCTCGGCCGCTTCCATCAACGTGAGCGCACGGCCGGCTCGTGGTTGCGGTCGAATGACCTGCGGCAGATCCAACTCCGTGACCACACCGCTATCACGGCCTCGCACCGCGAAGTCGATCACTGCGCGCAATTCACGAAGGTTGCCGGGCCAATCGTGTTGCGCAAGAGATCGAAACACCGACGGTGCAAATTCGATCGCAGAACCGGGGGCGACTTCCGAGACGACCGACTTCACGATCGACACCAGCTTGTGCGGGTACGAACGGAGCGGTTGAAGTTCGCGGCGGGTCAACGCCTGGGATGCCAGAGCGCGGTGGGGGTTGCTCAGCTCGGCAATCGGAATGCTCGTGAGCACCACGGAACAGGCGCTCTCTGACACTACCGCTGAAAGCTGTCGTACCAACTTGATCTCCAACGCGTCGATATTGTCGATCACTACGGAGGCTTCGGGATGTGACAGAGCCGATCGAACGTCGGCGAACCACTGCGTCTTGGTGCCGATGGAGTCGAAACTGTCGAACGATGCTCTTGCTTCTCCTGCAATCTTGAGCGCCGTTGTTGTCTTGCCCGTTCCCGGCTCGCCTGTCACCAGAACTACGCGAGAGAGCGGCGGGGCCGCTGCAGCAGACGCGGTTGTCGGAGTCGCTCGGAAACCCGCGGTAAGTCGTTCCGGCTGAGGGGCGCTTTTTTCGGTGATCTCGAACAGGACACCGCCGTTGCTCCCCGCGACCGAACTCGCGCGGACCGCGACGGGCAGACCGGAAGCGAGGACGAGAGATCCTTCGTAGTCCGACCTTGTCGTCAACTCGGATGCAATCGCTCGCAACGCAACATGGTCGACTCCTCTCACCAGGTCGGCCGCGGCAGTATTGGCAAGCACGAGGTTCTCACCGAGCGCCACCACGGCGTGCCGCACCTTGTTCGAATGGGACTGGAACTCGGCCAGTAGTTGCTTTTCGGCTATTCGTGATCCCTCCAGGAGGCGCTGCTCGATGTCGCGTGTCGCACGCATCAGGAACGGGCCCAGAAGCGTCGTTGCGTCGGAGACCGGACCGGAGACATCGATGACGCCTTCGATCCTGTGCGTGATCGGATGGATGATCGGAGCGCCATAGCAGGCGAAGAGCTTCAGGGCTTCGAGAAAGTGTTCATCTCCTGTGACAGCAATCGGCTTTCGGAGCTCGAATGCGGTAGCGAGCGAATTCGTTCCGCTTACTTCTTCCAGGTACTGGAAGCCCGGGACTGCGAGAACACGGTCGAGAGCTTGACCGACAGTCCGGTCTCCGACTCGCCGATCGACAATCCTCGACGTCCGGTCGGCCAGGAGTATCGAAAATCGAGTATCGGCGAGATCGTCGACCATCTTGTCCAGGACCGGCCCAGCGGCCAACGTCAGGCTGCTTCGCGTGTCGACATCCGCGATGGTCCTTTCACGGACGTCCATTCCCGGGTCCAGGCCGCTCATGGCAGCGCGGTGCCATGCAAGTTCGATCTCTGGACGTCTGTGCAGAGCTTCGCTTGTGTCGCGACCAGTTGCGGTCACTTCGTATCCTCCTGCCGTCACGTCGACCCGCACTGTGGGCCAAGTCACCGTTCAATCATGCGGCCATCGGCACCATCGCCGCAATCATCACTGCCGTAGATGTGAACGCCATGGCATGTCCGTGACGCGTTTTTCCCCGCCGAGGTGCAACTACCAGCGCCACCACGATTGCTCCCCACAGGGCAAGCATCGAAGGCCCCAGCCACGACGATGCCCCGGGGACGAACTCGGCCATGTGTTGATGCACACGCGGAGAAGGCGCTACCTGGTGCGTCGCCACACCGTTTGGAGTCGAATGCGAAGGCACAACGAACAGCATGAGCAATCCCATTGCCACGAGGTCCAGCGCGCACCTCAAATCGTGCGTGGGTTCGGCACATTCGTCGGTAACCCAGACAGACATCCCGACGAGGGCAATTCCTCCCACCCAACATCCCCACACGTACGCATCTCCCGGAACCAGCATCCCCGCCATAGCGATGGCCATCGCTATGTGGCCGAGAGCGACCCGAGGGCGACAACGCACCGACCCGGCAAGGGGGAGCAAAGCTCCACCCATGCCAGCAAGGACGATGCCGTAAGACAGGACTCCACTATGGGGATCGTTCACATTGTTCTTTCGAGAACGAATCTCGGATGTCTGCCCCCTGCCTTCCCGAAGCCAGCAGCGCCTCGAGTCTCTCGACCATCTCGTCTTCGTCGACCGCATCGGTGAAATGAGCTCGATACCGTCCGTCGGGACCGAGAACGAAAGTGAAAGCAGAGTGCGGTGTTTGGTAGCTATCGGGGTCATCCGGGTCCGCGACCTTGGTCGAGAACACCCGGAAGGATCGTTTCGCGTCCTCGACTTGGCTTTCGCTGCCCGACAGGCCTGTGAAGCGGGGGTAGTCGATCTCCAGGAAGCTCTTCATCACCTCTGGTGTGTCGCGATCGGGATCGACCGTGATGTACAGCGGCTGGATTTGTTCGGCGGCAGGCCCGATTCTCTCGATGACGGCGGACAGACGCGCGAGTGCGCGGGGGCACACCATCTTGCAGTGCGTGAAGCCGAAGAAGACGATCACCCACTGGCCGAGATAGGTCGCGTCGCTGACGTCCTCACCGTCGTGGTCGGTCAGATGAAACTCGCCGGTGACGTACGGCTGGCCTGTAGGCATGTCGTCGCCGACGGTCGCAGTAGTCACGACGCACCTAGTTCCAGTTGCAACGTGAGCGGCCCTCCGACCGGAAGCTGAAATGACAGGCCCTCGTCGTTGCCCACGACACGAATCGAAGCCGAGGTGCGTGCGCTGCTGGTGGACCCGCCGGATGCTATTGCCGTTCCGTTCTCTCGCATTGTCCATGTCGTGTCGTCGGGAACATTCGAGATCATCACGCGGCCATCGCCTTGTCGATCGCCGTGTCGCTGAACACGGAAGTTCAGACAGTTCGATTCGCGATCGAAGCGAGCTTGGCTGACGGCGACGTCACCCGATACCTCGACAAGCGAAGGTTCGGTATGGTGTGACGCATCCCAGGGTTCGTTGTACAGCGCCCACAGCCCGTCGGGAACGTTCAGCCGTGCGTACGCGAGCAAGGCGTTGCCGGTGATCGGCTCGACGACGGTCGAGTTTCCATCGGCGTCGGTAGGCGTGTCGTTGCGCGGGTAATACAGTCCGCCGTCCTTCCAGGTCGGGTTCATATACCGATCCGCGTGTGTGAGAAGTCCGCGCAGGGTCTCCTGGTCACCCATTTCGGATGCCCACACCGTCGTCCACCCGAAGTCGCCGGAATCGTAATTGCCAACCCGTCCCATCGCCGACAACGGGGCGGAAGGACGGACGCTCAACGCACCGTCGGTGCCGCGCACCAACAGATCCTGGATCTGCTCCGGATATCGAGCGTGAACGAAATCCCGCTTCCACATGTTCATCAATGAGCCGGCCCACGCGTCGACCCACGGCGTCGGCTCAGCGGCTGGGACAACGATCTTGGCATCTTCCACCAGCATCATGGTGTAGTGACCGGAGGCGTCGAGGCGACCGAGTTCACTCCAGACTTTGTCGTAGCTTCTCGTTACTTCTTCTGCAGTGTTTCCACCGGTCAGTAGATCGTGCATTCGAAAGCCGAGGATCGCTGGCTGGTTACAGATCTGGAATACACAGTTCGGTTCGCAGGCGACGCCGATGTAGCCGCTCTCTACCATCTGCCAATAGATGTGCTCGTTCAGCGAGTTCTGGTCGTACTCGAAGCGGTGGCCCTCGCCACCCCAGAAGAAGGACCAGTGATCGAAAGAGAGAGCACCCGGGGCGGAGTAGCGCGCGTCGTCGAACAGATAGTCGTACATGAGTGACATGGACTGCACGTAGGCGCTGTACATGATGTTGTCCTTGACGACAGGGTTCCACTCCTCGGAATACCCCTGGGACAGATGCGCATTCAGAATTGCTCCGCCTCTGCTGGTGTTCCGCCAGTACATCCACACTTCGGGCAACAGCATTTTTTCGATCATCCGCTCGAAGACAGGTTTGAAGACTCCAGGCGCGTTCGGGAGTCGATGTCGGTGCGCCAGCGCCATCGCGTATGTCATATATGAAAGTTGAAATCGATAGCCGCCAAAGTCATCTTGGCTACCATCCTTGCCTTGCATCATCGACCAATCATTCGGCAGCTGCCGTGACAAGTTGTCGATGTGACGGAGGTGGCCAAGTTGTTCGTCGGTCAGCACATCGTGCTGTTGGCTCGATCGCGCTTCGGTAGTTGTCATGTCTGCCTTCCAAGAGGTGGCGGGTGTAAAGACGTCAGCCAGCAGGACTGGGATGGAGGCGGTCTGCACCTCCGCGACGAGGGAGTTCCAAGTCGGCCAGCTTGCGACGCATCAGCTTTCCGGATGAGGTTTTGGGTAGGTCCGGCACGAAGATGACATCGCGCGGTCGTTTGTACGCGGCGAGACCTGCACGGCAGAATTCCAAGATCGATTCTGCTGTCGGATCGGTTCCGGGTCGTGCGACTACGTAGGCCACAGCGATTTCACCGCGAACGTCGTCTGCACGACGCCCGACGGCGACCATCGCAACATCGGGATGTCCGCCGACAACCCGTTCGATTTCCGCGGGATACACGTTGTACCCCGCGGTCACCAGCATGTCCTTCATTCTGTCGACCACAAAGAAGTGACCGGTACTGTCGCACGTCGCAATGTCTCCGGTTCGAAGCCAACCGTCGGATTGCAGCGCTTCGGCGGTGGCATCCGGATTGCCGTAGTAGCCGAGCATCACCAGAGGGCCTCGAACCATGAGCTCGCCCGGTTCACCGACCTGTGCCTCGCCCTCTCCGTCTAGGGCGCGTACACGAAGTTCGGTGCCTGGCAGGGCGATCCCGATCGATCCCGGACTGCTGGGCGCGAACGGTGTATGTGTTGCTCCCAAACCTGCTACTTCTGTCATTCCCCACAGCTCGAGAAGAGGCTTCTTCGTCCGGTTCTCCCATCGTTCGAGCAGGCTAGGCGGAAACGTTTGTCCTCCGACTGTCGAAATTCGCAAGCTGGACAAGTCTGCGGTGTCGTACGCCGCATCTGCGATCATCATCGAATACATTGCCGGGACGCCCTCGAAGATGGTGGCCTGTTCCGCTTCGATGAGGCGCAGCGCCGACCCAGCGTCGAAGCGTTCCATGAGCACCACGGTCCCGCCTGCGAGAAACGCCGAATTGATCGCGACATTGCCGTACACGTGTGGTGCGGGCAGTGCTGTCACCACTACATCATCCGCAGTGCGGCCGTGCATTGTGGCCGTGTACGCGCAATTGAGCAGAACTGCCTGCTGCGATTGCATGGCGCCCTTGGGGTGGCCGGTGGTCCCGGAGGTGTACCCGATGGAACAGAGGGCTTCTGTGCCCGCCCAATCGGTGGCCGACAAGTCTTGGTCGGCACCGTCCGACAATAGGGATTCGAATGTCCTTGCACCCGATAGTGGTTGGTCACCGAACGTGACGACCAACTCGACCGAGCCGGTTCGCTGCGCGGCATTTGCCGCGACCTCAGCCTGCTGCGCTCCGGCCAGCAGCGCTTTGGATCGACAATCGTTCAAGACGAATTCCAACTCGGGACCGGTGAGCATCACGTTCACTGGGTTCACGATGGCACCGGCGCGAAGTGCACCGTGGTAACTGACTATCCATTGCCAACTGTTCTGACCGTACAGCGATACGACGTCGCCCTCACCGATCCCCAACTTGCACAGCGACGTTGCAACATTGCGGGCGTACGAATCGAGCTCTCGGTATGTCAATCGGCGCGAACCCACCACCAGCCCCACCTTGTCGGGAAACCTGGCGGCCGCGTACGGGAGTATTTCTCCGGGACCTACCTGCGGCCGGAGATTCAACTCAGACATCGGTGTGGCGCTCGTCGCCGAAGACCACCACTGCCTTGGCCACTGTCCCATGATGTGCGGCGTCGATTGCATCGTTGATCTGGGCGAACGGGAACGTCTCGATCAGCTTGTCGAACGGAAAACGACCTTGCTTGTACAAGCTGATCATCAGGGGAATGAACTCGGACGGAATGGCATCACCCTCGATGACACCCACCAATGATTTCCCGAAGAGAAGCAGACCTTGGTCGATGACTATCTCGTTAGGAATTCCCTGAAACCCGACGGTGGCGCACACGCCCGGCGTCTGCAGACACTCGAGGGCGCTTCGGACAACCGCGGGAAAACCGATGCAGTCCACTGAGTACCGAGCGCCCAGACCGCCCGTAATCTCCCGAATGGATTCAGCTGCATCGACATCAGCGGAGTTGATCGTGTGAGTCGCCCCCAGCTCGGACGCTTTGGCCAGGCGTGCGTCGTTGATGTCGACTGCGATGATGGTCGAACATTCCGCTACGACTGCGCCGAGCAGGGCGGCCATGCCGACCGACCCGCAACCGAAGATCGCGATCGACGATCCGGCTTCGGGCTGCAGAGTGTTCAGGACAGCTCCTGCACCAGTCTGAATTCCGCACCCCAGTGGCCCCAGTAGCTCGAGCGGGAGGTCGTCGTCGACTTTGACGGCATTGTGCGCGGCGACCACTGCATGGTCAGCCCAGGAGGACTGACCGAACCACGCGCCCAGCACCGGATCGTCGCCCCGACGCAGCGGGGTAGAACCATCGACGCGTGCGCCGACCAGGTTGAGTGGAATGAAATCCCTGCAATGCTGTGGAACGCCGGACGTGCAGTTGTCGCAACGGCCGCAATGCGCATACGACAGAACGACACTGTCTCCGACCGCGACGGTCTCGACGCCGCTGCCGATTTCGACGACTGTGCCGGCGCCTTCGTGTCCTAGGACGATCGGGGTCTGGCCTTCGCCGGGCGCTGCGATCAAGCCCAGATCAGTATGGCACACTCCGGTGCCCGCGAGTTTGACGATGATTTCTCCGGGTCGGAGATCCGTTGTGTCGAGTTCTTCGAAGTCGAGTGGTGCATTTGCTTTGTTGAGTACCGCCGCTTGGATTTTCATGACACCGCGCCTGAGGTCTTGTTGATGGTGATGGTCTGGTGGTTGGTGTATTCGGCGAGGCCGTGTAGCGAGTTCTCCGCGCCGATTCCGGATTGCTTGTGGCCGCCGAAAACCTGATGCGGCGAATACTGATGCACCTCGTTCAGCCATACCGTTCCGGCCTCGAGCTGCTTGCCGATTCGTTCGATTGCTTCGAGGTCAGCACCCCACACTGTGGCGCCGAGCCCCCAGATCGTGTCGTTCGCGCGCCGAATGACATCGTCCTCGTCCGACCAACGCAGTAGCGGAAGTATCGGTCCGAACGGCTCCTCGACAACCAAGCGCGAGTTCTCAGGCGGGTTGTCCACCAACGTGACCGGCACGAACCAACCGTCTTGGTCCGTATCGATGTGTCCGCCGAGTGCGAAGGTGTAACCCTGCGCCGCGCAGTCGTCGAAGTACTCCTGCACCTTGTGGTACTGCGGTTCGTTCTGAATCGGGCCGAGATCGGTCGACGAGTCCGCGCCGTTTCCGACCGTCACAGTCTTCGCGAACTCGACAAGCTCATCGCGGACGGCCTCGTAAACGTCGTCGTGGATATAGATTCGTTTTGCGGCGTTGCAGAACTGGGCATTGTTCTGGAATGCAGCCCAGAAGATTTGCGATGCAACCTTCTTCGGGTCGACGTCGGGAAGCACGATGGCCGGGTCGTTGCCGCCGAGCTCGAGAGTGACTCGCTTGAGTGTTTCGGCGGCTGAACGCATGACGTGCCGGCCTGTGTCGGTGCTGCCGGTGAACGCGATCTTGGAAATACCTGGGTGGGAGGTGATCCATTTGCCCAGCTCGTCGTCCCCGCTGAGTGCACTCAATACGCCAGGCGGCAGGACTTCCTGCACGAGTTCGATCAGCTTCAGGTCGCACAGGGGCGTGAATGGGGACGGCTTGACGATCATCGTGTCGCCGGCGACCAGAGCTGGCGCAATTTTCCACACCATCAGCAGGATTGGGAAGTTCCATGGAACGATCGCACCGACGACTCCGAGCGGCGTGTGGCGAGTGATGACCTTGCGGTCGGGCCCGTCTTCCAGAACCTCTTCGGGCAGCGACTGCTGTGCGATCTCACGAAACCAGGCAACGGACCCGAGGACTTCCCACTCGGCCATCGGCCGCGGCTTGCCCTGCTCGGTAGTGAGCAGTGCCATGAATTCCTCGGCGCGTGCTTCGAGAAGATCGCCGATCGCTGATACCGCGGCTTGTCGCTCCGTCAGGGGAGTGTTCGACCATCCGACGAACGCCTCCTGTGCCGCGGAGACGGCACGGTCGAGGTCGTCACGGCCGGCAACGGGAACGCTAGCCACGACCTCTTTCGTTGCAGGATTGAAGACTGGAGCGGTGGCGCTCGTGGTAGCAGCACGGCCATCGATGGTCATGACGAACTCGGTATCGACTAGCGCTCGCTGCGCGGATTCAACGCTCATTGAATTTCTCCTTCGATGTGCGTCACACCGACTCCGATGTGACCTCACTCATAGTCGGTCAGGCGACGCCAGTTCGAGTGTTCGGGATCGGAACAACATCGAAGGCAAAAGTGAGGTTCTGTGTGAAGGGAGAGGAACTCGACGAGACCAGCGAACGACCGAGCGAGCAAGGCCCAGGTTGTGGAATCTGTCCGCCAGCTACTCGAACGTCCGATGCGGAACCCCCGCCATCAGGCCGCCGTCGACGATGAACTCGGAGCCGGTGGAGTAGGAGGATTCGTCGCTGGCGAGGAAGACGACCATCGCAGCCACCTCGGACGCGTCGGCTCCGCGGCCCAGCGGGATCTGCAGGAAGTCCTCGGGGATGCCATCGGTCATGGGGGTCCTGACGAACCCGGGGTGGACCGAGTTCACGCGGATCTTGTGCGGAGCGAGTTCCAATGCGACCGATTTGGTGAGTCCGCGAACGGCGAATTTCGTGGCGGTGTAGCCGTGCAGACCGGGGCTTCCCCTGAACCCTTCGACCGAGGAGATGTTGACGATGGAGCCGCCACCGGCGTCGATCATCGTCTGAGCGCACGCGCGGATGCCGAGAAACGTTCCGGTCAAGTTGATGTCCACGATCCGGCGCCACTCGTCTGGTTCGAACGCTGTGATGAGATTGCCGTTGACAATCCCCGCGTTGTTCACGAGTACCGTTGGAGGCCCGAATGTTTCGGTGGTCAACCGTACCGTTTCTTCCCAACTTTCCGGGGACGTCACATCGAGGTGGACATACCGTGCGGCGTCGCCCAGCGACTCGGCCGCAGCGCGTCCTTCGTCGTCGAGAATGTCGCCCAGCACTACCTGCGCGCCCTCGGCCACCATGGCGCGGCAGTGGCTCAGTCCCATACCGCGCGCGGCGCCGCTGACGAGCGCAACTCGTCCGCTCAATCGATTCATCTTCGGTCTCCTTCGTGGGCCAGCACGCACCGAGTGCCGCTGTAGATCGTCGGCATGCATCGGTTGCAGTGAATGCACAGGGAGGTGGAGCGCTCGTCGTTCTGCATTCGGTTGATCAGATCGGGTTCGCGAAGGAGTGCGCGCGCCATGGCGACGAATTCGAATCCCTCGGCCATCGCCAGGTCCATCGTCGCCCGTGTAGAGATGCCGCCCAGCAATATCAGCGGAAGTTTCACCACGCTGCGGAACTGTCGAGCCTGATCGAGGAGATACGCCTCGCGGTACGGGTAACTCCGCAGAAACTTGCTGCCGACCAGGCGAATTCCGGCGCGTTGCGGCTGCGGGAACGACGCTGCGAAATCGCGCAGTGGTGCATCTCCACGGAAAAGATACATCGGATTCTTCAGCGAACTGCCCGCGGTGAGTTCGAGAGCATCGAGCGAACCGTCGGCCTCGAGCCACTGCGCGACCGCCAGGCTCTCGTCGAGCCAGAACCCACCGGGCACACCGTCGTCCATGTTGAGCTTCGCCGTCACCGCGATCTCGGAACCGACCTCCACTCGAACGGCCGACGCCACGGCGCGCGCGACGCGAGCCCGATTGTCGAGGCTTCCACCGAATTGGTCGGATCGCCGATTCAGGGCCGGGCTGAGAAATGCACTGACGAAATAGTTGTGGCCGAAATGCAATTCGACCGCATCGAACCCTGCTGTGACAGCGATCCGGGCGGCCCTCGCGTGATCGGCGACGATGCGATCGATGTCGGACTTCGTGGCAGACCTCGTCAAACGAAGGCTCAACGGGCTGATCTGCCACGTCGGCGCGAGGGCGGTGGCGCGGTTGGATTTCGAATTCGCGACGGGTCCCGCATGCCCGATCTGGGCTGAAATTGCCGCACCTTCGGAGTGCACGGCGTCGGTCAGACGCACGAGTCCCGGCATTGCTTCCTCACGCATCCACATCTGGTGGCGATCGGTTCTGCCCTCGGGCGAGGATGCGCAGTAGGCGACAGTGGTCATGCCGACGCCGCCTGCGGCGAACCCGCGGTGGAAGTCGATCAGCTCCTCGGTGACGAGCGCGTCCGGCGTCCGCCCCTCGAATGTGGCTGCCTTGACGACGCGATTGCGCAGCGAGACCGGGCCGATGGCTGCGGGTTCGAAGATCTTCATGGCATCACTCTGTCGAGGAACGGGTTTCGGAAGATGCGGTGTGGGTCGTAGGCATCGAGCGTCTCGGATGCAGTGTCCCACTCGCTGTAGCGGGAGGGGAGAGTATCGGTCAGAAATTGCCCATCGGCATGCGAGCGGTCTTCCGTGAATGCCCAGCCCTTGGAATACTCCGGCCGTATCGTCCAGCGTGACCCCGAATAGTGTTGATGCATCCACTGTTCCATTTCGCGGAAGAATGCGTACATTCCCGGTGTGCCAGGGATGGAGACGACGTTCATCCAAATCGCAGTGTCCCATTCCGGGTGCTCGACCACCGGGGATAGTGCAGACAAGGACGGCGGCCCGGCGCTGTCGACATCGACGACGTCGTCCAGACCGCACAGTCGTACCTCGAACGGGCCGTTGACCGGATATCGGCCAAGCGAGCTGTAGTGCCGAAGGCGTTCGAAGAGCCAGGTCGTCATGTCGTTGATGATCGTGCCGACGTCGGAGCGACGGGCGAGCACGACACCACCGCCCGCGGTGACACGCAGCGTGTCTGCCCGCAGGTAGAACCGGACGTTCTTCGACGTGCCCCAGATATCGGCGGTACCGGTGAGTGCGAGCCCTGCCGTGACGGCACCCAACTGCGACGCGGAGAAGGCTGGCGTGGCCGCCCCGAGAAGCGGTGCAACGGAACCGAGTCCGTCGGTGAATGGCTCGGGAAGCATGTCGGAGAAGGCGTAGTTGTAGGGGCCGGCGACTTCCCTCGAGCCGATCGGGCGCTGCGGTTCGTCGGTCCACACCTTGACCCACGGTGTGTCGGTGAACGGGAACCAGATCGCTTCGACGCTTCCCGACGCGGCGAGCAACCTTTCGAAGGTCCGCCCCGGCGCAGCAGCGGGTGCGAACAGTTCTCGCCACCCGATGTCGAGGATGCTCTGACACCGCACACGCCGGTCGGCGCCTGCCTGAAGCGTCACGGAGGTGATGAACGTTCGTCCGAGATGGGTGAGAAGCGGAAGGATGCCCGGGTCGGATCGCGCGAAGGTTCGGCCGGTGTATTCGCCGGAGGACTCGTCCCAGACGACGGCAGTGAGCGCGGTGACGAGGTTGCTCACAGATCCGAAGCTCAGTCCCGGCGTCGCGGTCTGACCGTTAGCCGGGGCGGTGGCGCCGTGTGCGTCGATCGCGAGAGCACCACCGATGGTGATGTCGCCGATGGCGGGGATGCTTGCCCAGCCGAGTCCGACGGCTTCGAGGGCGGTCAGGATGGTCATCAGGCTTGCGCCGCCCTGCGCGGTCACGGTGGCCGGAGTTCCAGCTGGGTCGACGCTCACGCCGGTCAGATGTCTGGTGGTATCCAAGAGGATCACCGTCTCGACGGGGTGGCCGGGTACAACGGTCAGCGGACTCCACCCGTGCATCGACCCGCGTGCACGTAGGGTGTACCCGTGCCCCGCAGCCCAGTTGGCCAGGTTCACCACCTGTTGTTCGTCGCGCGGTGCGCACGTCCAGACGCTGTCGAACTGAATTTCTTTGGACCAGTTCTCGTAGCTCTGTTGGTAGAGATCGATGCCGGGCGGGAACTCGTGCGGAACTCGGAGCGGGGCGTCATCAGCGGGCACAGCCGCTGCTGGAGTCCACGCGGACGACACGGTTGCGGAAACCGCAAAGGCCGCTGCCGCACCGAAGAAGCGGCGGCGTGACAGTGCCGCGGGTGTGTTCTGTTCGACCATGCACTGTCTCCCATGCCCAGGATTTCGATGCCAGTGGCATCACAATAGGGGGAACGGGCGAGCAGAGTGACTGAATCGACGAAACCCGACCGCGCCGACGCAGCGAAGCCGGGTCGGCCACGCGACGCCAGCATCGACGACAGGGTGCTCGGTGCTACCCGAGAGTTGCTGGTGGAGCTCGGCTGGGACGAGCTGAGCTTGCGCGGGATCGCCGCGCGTGCGGGAGTCGGCCGCAGCACGATCGACAGACGGTGGTCGTCGAAAGCGGAACTGGTGCTCCACGCAATTCTCGGTTCCACCCCTGATCTCGCGCCCTTCGAAGGCGCCGATACAGATGGGTGGGTGCGGTGGGTTGCGTCGGGAAGTCGCGAGATTTTCGCGATGCCCGAAGTTCGTGCTGCCGTTCCGGGGTTGCTCAGCACATTCACCCGCAACGAGGGCCTGCGGAGTCAGCTGTGGCAGAGCTTCAGTGGCCCGCCGGCCGAACTGTTCTCGGCGGGATCATCCCGAGACCCAGCGGACGCACAGCTCGATGCGCGCGCATTGATCGCGCTGGCGGCCGGTGCATCGCTCTTCCTTAGTGTCGTTGCAACAGAGGATGATACGGATGAAGTGCACAGGCGGATCGGTGAGATGCTGGTGAAGGCGGCCGACGACAGCTGAGGCGTTCGCGGCACTCTCGGTGCCCATCTGGGCGGAACTCGGCCGGACCGGCGGCTACTGCATCGACACGTCGCACACACTCGCCCGGCCCGCCGTCGAAACTCGGTAGCGAGGTTTGCTCGCTCAGCTTCGGGTTACAAATTCACTAATTTGTCTATTCTTCTTACAAAATACGTGTATTGTCCATGTCGCAGTGATCGGACTTACAGAGGAGTGGCGATGACGACATCGGATGTCGAACCCAGGGTGCAGGCGTCTGTCGAGTCGTGGCGCGAGCGTGACCTGAGTGTTTCGACACCACGTTCGATAGCGATCGTCGGCGATGGTGCGGCTGGGTACACAGCGGCCAAAGTTCTGCGCGCCGAGGGATTCACCGGATGCATTTCGATGATCGGTAGCGACCGGTCGGCAACCTACCGGCGACCGGCAGTGTCCAAGGAGCTCTTGGCAGGGAGCAAGTCGGTGGAGCAGGTACTGCTGGGGGAGCCTGTCGTCGATGTGGACGTCTACCCCGGTGTCACCGCAGTGTCGATCTCCGATGATTCAGTCATCGTCGACAACGGCGATCCGATCTCCTACGACGCCTTGCTTCTGGCGACAGGTTCGCGCGCACGGCAACTCGACGATCTCGGCTCCGGTTCGGTCTTCACTCTCCGCACGGCCGCAGATGTGGAACCGCTGCGCAAGGACATCGCGCGCACCGGTTCGCTGCTGGTGATCGGCGGCGGGCTGATCGGGTGCGAAGCCGCCGCGACCGCTCGCACCCTCGGCGCCGAGGTCACGGTTCTGGAAGCAGCGAAGGCGCCCCTGAACAGGATTGCCCCTGAATCGATCTCGCGCATGTACGTCGATATGCACGCAGACAACGGCATCACCATTCATACCGATGTTGCCGTCTCCCAGATCGAGAGGCAAGACGACGGCACCGCCCTTGTCACGGCGCAGGACGGCCGCACCTGGTCTGCCGGAACGGTTCTGTTGGCGGTCGGTTCGGTGCCGAATACCGAACTAGCCGTTGAATTCGGTCTCGCCACCCGTTCCGGGGTCCTGGTGGACGCGAACATGAGGACGTCAGCGCCGAACATCTATGCAGCCGGCGACGTTGCCGAGGTTCCCAATCGCCTACTCGGCGGCACTTACCGAAGCGAGCACTGGAACGGCGCTGTCGACCAGGCGACGAGGGCTGCACGCTCGATGCTCGGCGCGGAGGTCGGCGATCTCGATGTGCCGTGGGGTTGGTCCAACCAGCATGGGGTCAACCTGCAGTTCGCAGGGTGGACCAATGCGGACGACGACTACGTCCTGGTCCGCGGTTCCATCGAGGATCGCCGGTTCACGGTCTGTGCAGTGCGCGGCGACCTGCTCGTGGGAGCCATAGGGATCGGATTCCCCAAGGACATCCGACAGGTCCGCGCCATCATCGCCAACGGAAACCCCGTCGACAAGGATCAGCTGACCGCGGACTGGCTGGAACGACAGTTGTCTGCTGTACGCTAGACAATCGCGGAGGCCGACGAGCTAGCCGGTCATTCCTCTCAGTTGCCGAGCTGCCACAACGAGGGATGCAACGCTGTGCGAGCGCGCATCATCGAGTTCGTTCAGTTGGCGGTTGGCACGGTCGACAAGAGATCGGTTCGCGCGGGCCCAAATGTCGATCGACTCGTCCGGGTCTTCGCTCAATCCGTGCCGAGCGATGCCGTGGACGAGCAAGCGAAGTGACTGATACAGGTCCTCACGTAACGTCATGCGCGCGAGCGTGTGCCAGTTGTCGACCGGCTCCAGCGCCGATACCGCCACGAGCCATCGATCGACGCGAAGTCGGTCCGACAGAGCGAAGTAAACTCGGGCAATCACCGAGACGTCGACGATGCATTCGTCGGCTACTTCCACGATGTCGAGCAGGCTGAACTTGTAGAGGGCGACCGCAACGCCTCGCGCAATCGAGTGACCGGCTCCGATTGCGGTGAAGTCGTCGTGCAGTTCTTGCATCCTGCGTGCCTCCTCGCCCCGCAGGAATTCGTGGACCGAGTCGCTCAGGGAGCGAACCGCCGGACCGAAGCGGCTGATCTCGGTATCGATGTCGAGTGGTTGTCGAGCGTGCGCGAGAAACCACCGAGCACCGCGATCGAGAAGCCGCCTGCTCTCCACCACAAGTCGATACTCGGCGTCCGGGGCCAGATGGGCATCGACGATGTCGTCCACCAGCGTCGACACTCCGAAGACCTCGTTTGCCACCAGGTAAGCCCGCAGCACGTCCTCGTCCGTTGCGCCGGTGTCCTCGCGCAGCCGAAAGCAGAAGGTCAATCCACCGACCGCGAAGATCTCGTTCACCAGGGTCGTCGAGAGGATCTCGCTGCGGAGGGGGTGCTGCGCGATATTGCTGTTGTCGCGCAATCCTGTGGGGAAGTAGTTGTCCAGCCGGTCGACCAAGTGCGGATCGTCGAGTACCTGGGCGCTGGCGAGTGCGTCCGAAAGATCCGTCTTGGCGTGGGCCAGCAGGGTGGCCAACTGCGGAGACGTCAGGCCCTCGCCTCGGGCGACGAGCTGCTCGAACTCGCGGGCGGTCGGAAGCGTCTCGAGTTCGCGATCGAGACCGCGGCGTGTTTCGAGATCGGCGATCATTCGCGCGTGGATCTCGGCATGACGGGCCGATGTCGAACGCGCGTCGCCGAGCACTCGGTTCTGTGCGCGGTTGTTCTCGAGAACCAATTCGCCGACCTGATCGGTGAAGGACGCCAGCAGGTGGGCGCGGTCGGCAGCGGACAACCGGTCTTCGGGTGCCACCGTATCGAGCAGCACTTTGATGTTGACTTCGTGATCCGAGCAGTCGACCCCGGCCGAGTTGTCCATCGCATCGGAGTTGATCTTCCCGCCCGCCCGCGCGAACTCGACGCGTCCACGTGCGGTGACGCCGAGGTTTCCGCCCTCTACGACGGCGCCGCACCGCAACTCGTCGGCATCGACGCGGACTCCGTCGTTGGCTTTGTCGCCGGCATGCGAGTCCGACTCGCTGTGCGCTTTGACGTACGTTCCGACGCCACCGTTGAACAGCAGGTCGACCGGTGCCTTCAACACCGCGCGGATGAGCTCGTTCGGATCGAGACTCATTACGTCGTCGGCGATGTCGAGTGCGTCCCTCATCTGAGGTGAGATCGGAATCGACTTCGTCTCGCGTGAGAAGACCCCACCGCCGGGGCTGATCAGGTGTTCGTCGTAGTCGTTCCACGATGAGTTCGGGAGCTCGAACAGACGTCGACGTTCGAGGTAGGAGGCAGCGGTGTCGGGATTCGGATCGATGAAGATGTGGCGGTGGTCGAAAGCGGCGACGAGTGCAAGCGTTGTGCTGGACAGCATTCCGTTGCCGAACACGTCTCCGCTCATGTCCCCGATCGCCGCGACGGTGAAGCGGTCGCGCTGTGCGTCGATGCCGTTTTCGGCGAGGTGCCGGGTTGCGCTGACCCAGGCTCCCGCGGCGGTGATCCCCATCTTCTTGTGGTCGTAGCCGACAGAACCGCCCGACGCGAACGCGTCATCGAGCCAGAAGTGGTAGTCGCTCGCTACCTGGTTCGCGAGATCGGAGAACGTCGCCGTCCCTTTGTCCGCTGCGACAACGAGGTACGGGTCGTCGCCGTCACGGCAGATCACCGACGGTGGGTGGATGACTGTGCGCTGCGAATCGAGGTTGTCGGTGACGTCGAGCAGACCGGCGATGAACTGCCGGTAGCAGCGGCGGGCTTCGTCGAGTAGCAGCTGTCGATCCGCTGCGCGATCTCCTGTGGAGGGAGGGGGATTGCGGACGACGAACCCGCCTTTTGCTCCAGCCGGCACGATGACTGCGTTCTTCACAGACTGCGCTTTGGCCAACCCGAGTATTTCTGTGCGGAAGTCGTCGAGCCGATCGGACCAGCGAAGCCCTCCTCTGGCCACCGATCCGAATCGGAGGTGAACTCCTTCGACATCGGGGGAGCAGACGTAGATTTCGTGCAGTGGTCGCGGTTGCGGGAGCTCGTCGATCAACGCGGGGACGAGCTTGAACGACAGGTGGCGTCGCTGCAGACCAAGGCCGCCGTCACGGTGGAAGTTCGTCCGCACGGTGGCTGTGATCAGTCCCCGGTATGCGCGAATGACTTTGTCGGCATCCAGATTTCGAATGAGATCGAGCAGCGAATCGACTCGGGCGAGGCAATCTTCGACGAGCCGACGACGGCGTTCCGGGTCCCTGGTCGAGGTGGGATCGAACTGCGCATGGAAGAGGTCGATGAGAGCGCGGGCGGTCGCCGGGTTATCGAGGAGGATGGCTTGAATCCGGTAGAGGCTGTGCGGCAGATTGGTCTGCTTGAGATAGCGTCCGTATGCACGCAGGACGAACACATCGCGCCAATCGAGCCCGGCGGTCAGCACCAGCACTGCGAATCGGTCCAGCTCGGTCCAGCCCGCCCACATCGCGCGGACGGCATCGGCCAGCCTGGACTCGATATGATCATGTACGTTGTCGCCGTCGATGATTCGCGCGGAAGTGCTGAATTGGTGGACGAAGCAGATCAGCCCGTCGCGGCGGGCCAGCGTCACGGTTCGCTGGTCGGTGATGCTCAGATCGAAGCTGTCCACCAATTGCAAGACGCGTTCCAAGGAGACTGGACCGTCGCTGCTGTAGAACGTGATCTTCGGTGCGCTCGCACTCGAGGCATCGACGTCGATCTCGACGGAGTTCTCACCCAGCGCGATGACCCTGGACGTGTTGACCTTCGGCTGTTCGTCGGGGATTTCGACGTAGTCGTCGAGTGTTGTGGCTGCGGCATGGGTGGTCGTCTTCATTGGTCTCTCCATTGAGATCCGAACGCGTGCTGGGTGGGTGGGGCGAGAATCGGTGGAACGGATTCGCCCCGCGGGCATCGTCGACCGCGGGACGAATCGTCGTCCTGACCGATTTCGGTCAGGACACGATGTGTGAATCCGCTACGTCGAGTGCGCCATCGAGAGCTGCGAGGCCTTCGGCTACCTCGGTGTCGCTGACCGTGCACGGAGGCACGGCGTGGATCCGATTGAAGTTGGCGAACGGGAGAATGCCGTGCTGCTTGCATGCCGCAATGACCTCGCCCATTGCCGGACTGCTGGTGCCGTAGGGTGCCAACGGCTCTCGCGTCGTCCGATCGGTGACCAGTTCGATTGCCCAGAACACTCCGAGGCCTCGTACCTCGCCGACCGATGGATGCTTCGCTGCGAGGTCTCGCAAGCCTGGGCCCAGAACATCGGCTCCGATCCGTGCGGCGTTCTCGACGATCTTCTCGTCGGTCATTGCATTGATCGTTGCCACGGCCGCTGCGGTCGCCAGTGGGTGTCCCGAGTAGGTGAGGCCACCGGGGTATGCCCGCTCGGAGAAGGTGCCTGCGATCTTCTCGCTGATGGCAACACCGCCGAGAGGGACGTAGCCGGAGTTCACACCCTTGGCGAAGGTGATGAGGTCAGGTGTGACTCCGAAGTGATCGATGGCGAACCATCGACCGGTTCGGCCGAACCCTGCCATCACTTCGTCGGCGATGAAAACGATGCCGTATCGATCGCAGATTTCCCTTACACCCTGCATGTATCCGGCGGGGGGAACCATGATTCCTGCTGTCCCCGGAACCGATTCGAGGACGATCGTCGCGATCGAGGTCGGCCCCTCGAGCTGGACCGTGCGCTCGAGTGATTCGAGTGCGCGTTGGCACTCCTGCTCCTCGGTCGTGGCATGGAACTGCGACCGGTAGAGGAACGGCCCGGCGAAGTGGACGACCCCGCTGTTGCCGTAGTCGTTGGGCCAGCGCCGAGGATCGCCCGTGAGGTTGATAGCGGTGTCCGTGCCGCCGTGGTACGAGCGGTAGCGGGCAAGCACCTTGTACCGTCCGGTGTGCAGACGGGCCATACGGACAGCATGTTCGTTCGCATCCGCGCCGCCGTTGGTGAAGAAGATCTTGTCGAGATCACCAGGGGTGCGTTCGGCGATCAGGCGGGCCGCCTCGGATCGTGCATCGTTGACGTATTGCGGTGCGACGGTACACAGCTTCGCGGCCTGCTCGCGAATTGCTTCGACAATGCGCGGATGCTGGTGTCCGACATTGGTATTGACCAACTGGCTGGAGAAATCGAGCAAGCGTGTGCCGGTGCCGTCCCAGACGTAGGATCCTTCCGACGCCACGATGGTCATCGGGTCGATCAGCCCCTGCGCGGACCAGGAGTGGAAGACATGGCTGCGGTCGAGTTCGTAGGCCCTGCGGCCCCGCTCCAATTCCGCGTCGAGATTCAACCCGCGCGGCAATACTGAGTGCGAGGTCATTGTCTCCGAGGTCATTGTCATGGTCTCGTCCTTCCGTCAGCTGTTTTCGGGGAAGCCGAGGTTGATACCGCCGTGGCTGGGGTCGAGCCAGCGGCTGGTGACGGCTTTACCGCGGGTGAAGAAGTGGACGCCTTCGGTGCCGTGGGCGTGGGTGTCGCCGAAGAGGGAGTTCTTCCAGCCGCCGAAGCTGTAGTACGCCATGGGAACTGGAATCGGGACGTTTATGCCGACCATGCCTACTTCGACTTCGTTCTGGAACCTGCGTGCTGCGCCGCCGTCGTTGGTGAAGATGGCGGTGCCGTTGCCGTAGGGGTTGTCGTTGATCAGTTGGAGGGCTTGGTCGTAGGTGTCGACCCGTACGACGGACAGGACAGGTCCGAAGATCTCGTCGGTGTAGATGCTCATGTCGGTGGTGACGTTGTCGATCAGCGTCGGTCCGAGCCAGAAACCATCTGCTTCGCCGTCTGCTGTGACACCGCGGCCGTCGACGACGATGGTGGCGCCGTCTTTCTCACCGGCGTCGACGTAGGAGGCGACCTTGTCGCGGTGGGCTTTGGTGACCAGTGGTCCCATGTCGGAGCCGGTGGTGCCGTCGCCGGTGACCAGTGGTGTGGTGCGTTCGGTGATCTTGGCGACGAGGGTGTCGGCGATGTCGCCGACGGCGACGAGGGCGGAGATGGCCATGCAGCGTTCGCCTGCGCTGCCGAAGCCGGCGTTGACCATTGCGTCGGCGGCGAGGTCGAGGTCGGCGTCGGGTAGGACGATGGCGTGGTTCTTCGCGCCGCCGAGGGCCTGCACGCGTTTGCCGTGTGCCGTTCCGGTGGAGTAGACGTATTGCGCGATGGGGGTGGAGCCGACGAAAGAAATGGCCTTGATCTTGTTGTTCTCGAGCAGTTCGTCGACGGCGAGTTTGTCGCCTTGCAGGACGTTGAAGACGCCAGGGGGGAGTCCGGCTTCTTCCCATAGTTCGGCGAGCCAGATGCTGGCGGTGGGGTCCTTTTCCGATGGTTTGAGTACGACGGTGTTGCCGGTCGCGATGGCAACGGGGAAGAACCACATGGGGACCATGGCCGGGAAGTTGAAGGGGGAGATGATGGCGACGGGTCCGAGGGGTTGCCGGATGGAAAACACGTCGACGCCTGTCGAGGCATTTTCGGTGTAGCCGCCTTTGAGCAGGTGGGGTATGCCGCAGGCGAATTCGACGACTTCCTGGCCGCGGCTGATCTCGCCGAGGGCGTCGGAGAGGACTTTGCCGTGTTCGGCGGTGATGATCTCCGCCAGCTCGCCCTTCTTCTTGTTCAGCAGTTCGCGGAAGTTGAAGAGAATTTGAGTGCGCTTGGCGAGCGAGGTGTCGCGCCACATCGGGAACGCTGCTGCGGCGGCGTCGATGACGGCTTTCGCGTCGCCCGAGTTGGCCAGCGCCAGTTGTCCGGTCACTTCGCCGGTAGCGGGGTTGGTGACGGGGGAGGTCTTGCCGGAGGTGCCGGCAAACTCCTTGTTGTCGATCCAATGCGAGATCGATCGCGTGGTGCTCTGTGTCATGGTGCTCTGTGGCATTGGCTGTAGGTCCTTACAAGTTACGGCTGGCGGCTGACGGCCGCCGCGTTCGAACGACCCCCTAAGCCTGCGGTTCGTGCCCCGAACATTTCTGCCGCAATGCGTAAGGGTTTGAGCCTGTTGCTTTACGATATGTAGGTGCAACCCAGCCTGGCGGAAATACTGGCGCTCCCGGTCCTGCAGGCGGGTGATCCTCAGGTGCTCGGCGGACCGCTGGACAGCCTCGTCCGGTGGGTGCACGTGTCGGACGTGTTCGATCTATCGGAATTGCTGCAGGGCGGCGAGCTCGTACTCACCACAGGCCAACCGCTGACCGACCCGAGCCTGTCCCACCGATACCTGCGAGGCCTGGCTGCGGCTGGGGCCATCGGCTTGATCGTCGAACTCAATGCGCGTCTGAGCTCGTTACCGGACGATATGGCCGAATTGGCCGATGCACTCGGTTTCACGCTGATTGTGCTGCACCGACCCATCAAGTTCGTCGAGGTCACCGAACACGTCCACCGATCGATCGTCGCCGAACAATACGAGGAAGCCGCATTTGCCCGGCACGTCCACGAGGTGTTCACCGCGCTGAGCATGAACCGCGCAACGCTGAGCGACATCACGGACGCGGTTGCCGATCTGCTCGGCGTCCCCGTCGTGTTGGAGGGTCTCAACAAGCAGGTGCTGGCCTTCGCGGCGATGGGTACGCCCGCGTCGACGCTGCTCGCGGACTGGGAACGTCGTTCGAGGCTGGCGCCGTCGGGCGCAGTGACCACTGTTGCCGGCCCGGAGGACTGGCTGATTTCGCAGGTGGGTCAGTACCGGGGCGAATGGGGTCGCTTGATCGTGCCGATGGCCGCGGCGACGCCGAAGGCCCGGATGATCATGGCGCTCGAACGAGCGGCGCAAGCTCTGGCACTGCACAGGATGGTCGAACAGGACAGGACAGCGTTCGAGCAGCAAGCCCAAAGCGGTTTGATCGACGAGCTGAGACGCGGTCGTATCCACGACGAAGCCGAGGCGACGACCCGTGCCCGTGCACTCGGCCTGTATCAGTCCTTGCTGTACGTACCGCTCACCGTGCGCGTCGCGGTCGCGGCGCCCAACAACGATCAAGTCCAGGCCCAGCGTCAGCAGGTCGCCATGAGCGATGCCATCCGACATGCGGTGGCATC
This sequence comes from Rhodococcus sp. FG69, assembly GCF_057808915.1. Taxonomy (NCBI): domain Bacteria; kingdom Bacillati; phylum Actinomycetota; class Actinomycetes; order Mycobacteriales; family Nocardiaceae; genus Rhodococcus; species Rhodococcus sp. FG69. The sequence continues at coordinate 22,257 of NZ_JBMDIX010000016.1, forward strand.
TACGCGAAATACTGCGCTCACCGCGAGCCGAAGACCCGGGGAGATCGACCTCATTCTCGCGCCGTCGAAACAACAGCAGATCGACGACGCCCTCCAGAGCGCGTGCGCTGCAATCGAGTCGACGATTCTTCGTCTCGACGGCGTCACCAAGTGCGCGATCGGAGCCGGAGCCGCTTCCGTCCGGGTCATCGACGCGGCTGTCGGGTTGACCGACTCCGCTCATGTCGCGAGTGTCGCCCTGTCTATGGCGCCGAGCGGCAGAAGCTACTACCGAGCGACGGACATCAGGTTGCGTGGTCTGTTGGCGGCCCTTCGCGACGATCCGCGTGTGCAGGCGTTCGCCGAGTCGGAGCTGCGTGGGTTGCTCGACCACCGAGCACGCCACGGTGACGACTTGTTCGAGGTGTTGCGACAATTCCTCGATACCGCGGGGAACAAGACGGTTCTGGCTCGGAAGATGCACCTGTCGCGGCCGACGCTGTACGCCAAGTTGGCGTCGATTCAGCGGATCCTCGCCGTCGATCTGGAGGATGCCGAGTCGCGGACGTCGCTGCACGCTGCAATGCTCGTTCTCGACGTACCGCCCGTCGGCCTGAATCGCTAGTCGCCCTGGCATCGCATGATCTATGCGATGTGTAAATCTTGCGGTCGACTTTCTTACAGTGCGTCGGTGGACAACGACGCTGTCCCGGAGCAATGTTAGCGAGGTCACGTCGCACCGATAGCGGGCGTGTCAGTTGCTCTCCCCGGACTTTTTCGAAAGTAGCCTTATGAAATTGCACGTCGCAGGCCTTCAGACCGCGGGTACCCCGGCCGACATCGAGGCCAATCTCGCTGAGCTCGACGCGGCTGCGCTCGCCGCGAGCTCGCGGGGTGCAGAGCTGCTGATCACCCCGGAATTGTTCATCACCGGTTACGACATCGGTGATCGAGTGAAAGAGCTTGCGCAAGGCGATCTCGTGTCACCGGTGGCTCGGATCGCCACCCGTCACGGCATAGCGGTACTTGCAGGGTTTCCGGAGCTGGACCGCGACGGAACGCTGTACAACAGCGCAGTGTTCGTTGCACCGACGGGTGACATTCTGGGCTGTCACCGAAAGACGCACTTGTTCGGCGAGCTCGACAAGAAGTACTTCGCCGCTGGAGCCAACGCACCGACCGTTGTCGACTACAAAGGTGTTCGAATCGGCGTAATGATCTGTTACGACGTCGAATTCGCTGAAAGCGTCCGGATGGCAGCGCTCGCCGGCGCCGACCTCGTCGCGGTTCCCACGGCACAGATGCAGCCCTACGAATTCGTCGCCGAGTCCATAATTCGGGCGAGGGCTTGGGAAAACCAAATCTACGTCGCATACATCAACCACGACGGCGTCGAATCGAACACGGTCTACGTCGGCCGCAGCAGCATCGTCGCGCCGGACGCGACCGTCCTGGATTCCCTGGTCGACGGCAACGGACTGATATTTGCGGAAATCGATACAGCCGTAGTCCGCGAGGCGCAGCAGCTCAATCCCTATCTGACCGACCTACGCCCGTCACTCGATCCACATCGGGTCGCAGAATCCACGGAGGACCTCACATGAACGCACCGGAATCCAATACGACGCCACCTGTCGTCGAACAGGGGTCGTCCTCTGCGTCGCGCCGGCATCTGAAAGGTCAGCTGGGCGTGACCAGCATCGTGTTCATGGTGATCGCGGCTGCAGCGCCTCTGACAGTTATTGCCGGCAACGTTCCGATCGCGGTCGGACTCGGCCCCGGCGCCGGCGCCCCGGTCGGCTTCGTCATTGCCGCACTGGTGCTACTGGTGTTCGCAGTGGGGTTCGTTACGATGACGCCCTTCGTGGCAGAGGCCGGGGCATTCTTTTCCTACGTCACCAAAGGACTAGGCGCCCGTCTCGGGCTGAGTGCAGCCTTCGTCGCCCTAGTGGCGTACACGGCAATTCAAGTCGGAATCTACGGCTATCTGGGCTGGGCGATCGATGATCTGGTTCAGCATTACGGCGGCCCGTCGGCACCGTGGTGGGTGTGGTCGGTAGCGGTCTTGGCCTTCGTCGCCGTACTGGGTTATCGCCATATCGAACTCAGCTCGAAAATTCTGGGAGTCGCGCTGGTTCTCGAAATCCTCGTGGTAATCGTCCTCGACGTGGCCATCGTCGTTCAGGGAGGACCCGAAGGGATCGGTGCGACGTCGTTCACAATGGACGCTGTTTCCTCCGGGCCTATAGGAATAGCGGTGTTGTTCGCACTCACCGGATTCATCGGCTTCGAAGCAACCGCAGTGTTCCGGGACGAAGCACGAGATCCCGAGCGAACGATTCCCCGCGCCACCTACCTGGCTGTCGTCATCATCGGGGTGTTCTACGCAATCTCGTGCTGGGCGCTGGTGGAGGCGTGGGGGCCGAGTCAGGTGGCAGATGTTGCTCGGGCCGCTCTCGACAGTGGCGACAACATGCTGCTCGACACCGCAGGCATCTACGTCGGAGCAGTGGTACGTGACCTGATACAGGTGCTGCTGGTCACGAGCTTGATCGCGTGTGTGCTCTCGTTCCACAATGTGATCGCCCGCTACCAGTTCGCATTGGCGCGCAAGGGCGTTCTGCCCGAGCCTCTTGGCCGCGTCCATCATGCGCAGCACTCACCGTATGTGTCGTCCGTCGTGCAAAGCGTCACCGCATTGCTCTTCGTCGTCGCGTTCGCAGCAGTGGGACTCGAACCGTTGGTCGGGGTCTTCGGATCCATGGCAGGGGTGGCCACAGTCGGCATGGTCATCCTGCTTCTGTTGACCTCGGTTGCCGTCCTGGTGTTCTTCCGAAAGAACCCGGACGCACAGCGAGGGCGCGTTGTGTCGACTGTCGTTTTCCCTGCATTGGCGGTCTTGGGCTTGCTGGGGAGTCTTGGTCTCGTGCTCTCGAACTTCACCCTGGTGACCGGGCAGTCGGTCATGATCAGCGTCGGTCTGGCGCTGGTGCCGGTTGTGGCGTTCGTGGCCGGCCTCGTCCTCCGTCGTTCCAAGCATCTGTCCGAACGCAACGACACACTGTAGATCGACGCTTCACAAGGAATTCCACTGAGTATTGCGCAGTTTTCCATTCCGCTCTGGGCGGACCTCGCGGCAGTGTCGATCGGGGCGCTGCAGGGCGCGATGTTCGCCGCCAAATTCCATGATCGCCGTATCGACCTCCTCGGGATAGTGCTCGTAGGGACGTTCACCGGACTCGGCGGCAGTCTCATACGCGATGGTTTCCTGAATGTGACGCTGGCCGCATTGACCAACAATTGGTACTTGACCAGCGCACTTGTGGCGGCCCTGACTGGCATGTTCCTCGAGAGAATCATCTCGAGAATCGATCCCGTGGTTATCGCTCTCGACGCCCTGACCGTCGGTTTGTATGCGGCAATCGGTATGACGAAAGCACTGGGGAACGGGCTACCCGTCATACCGTCCACCTTCATCGGGGTCGCTGCAGCGGTGGGTGGCTCGGCGCTACGGGATATCTTCTTGGGCCTGCCCATCGCACTGATGCAGGTCGGGTCTTTGTACGCGATCGCGGCACTGCTGGGGACTGGCTCGTTGCTGGTGGTTGTCGCGGGAGGGGGGTCCGTCGTGTCGGGTGCGATTGCATGCACAGTGGTGACGACGACCATTCGTTTGTGCGCGGTGAAGTTCGGCTGGACCTTGCCGGAACAGCGCGCACTGATGATTGGTCGACGCGCACGACGTTGACGGACTAGCCCGTCACTCGAGACATCTCGCTTCCGACCTCGGTCAGAGGTCGTCGAGGGTGACGATGCCGTCCTGCAGGGCCCGGGCTACGAGCGCCGCTTTGGTCGGCGCCGGTCGGCCGACTCGGGTGTACTTGCCGCGAATCCGCGTCAGATGAGTGTTGACCGTTCCTAGCGCAATGTGGAGACGGGCCGCGACGTCGGTCTTGGAGTCACAATCCAACCACGCCTCGAGGACGGTAATTTCACGCTCGGTCAACCCGGGCTTGGCGTATGTCGGTGCAGGAGTTCCTACCGGCGCTGCTCCTGTCGGTGTTCGAGGAGCGTGCGTCGGCGCGACGGCCGAGCGCGGCCTCGGGCCGAGCGGGGATCGCAGAGTGGGCGCACTGTCGGGCGGCAAGATTCTCGGCTGTACGTGGGGTCGATGAGTGGTCAGCACCATCTGTGTCTCCTCGAGATATGCACGCGTTCCGGTGCGGCGTGGTCGTACCGTCACCCCGGCAGGCGTGTCGACCCAGTTGACGGCGTTGCCTTCTTTGCCACCGGCACACCCCTCGGATGCCGGTGCGCACCGGTGACACTGCCCCGGATGCAATCGGAACTACCGTCTGTGACCGTTGTGCAGCCGCCTGATACGCGGGTTGTTGAACTTGTTGCAATTTGAACACGGCCGCGAAGGCACTGCAACACAAACAATTTCGAGACAGGTCTCGATAATGGAGTGTCTCCAACAAGTGTCTTTAGTTTGAAGTAAAGCGAGCGGAAGGATCTCTACGGTTGATATAGTTCGGCGTCCAATTCGCTTCGTTCAAGTCCTGTAAAGGCGGTTGTCGTTGAACTTCAAGCCGACCCCGCGCGAGCACTTCCTTCGGGCTGGTTTCCGGCTTCTGGGTGAAGTCGATATGACCGATCTCGCGCGATCGCTGTCCATCTCTGCCGTCGTCGACGATGCCGGTCTGTCGCATCAGACTTTCCACAACACCTACCCCGGCAACTCCCGCGCGGGCGGTTCGGGCGGCAAGGAGGCGTTCGTCGCAGACCTGCTGGACAACCTCACCGTCGACTACACCGCACTCGACGCCGCCGCCCATCCGAAGACCGGATCGCGGGACGCGGCCACTCCACTGACCGATCTGTTCGAAGACCTGACCTCCGGGCTGATGAGGCGTCGCCTCGTCGCAATACTGCTTGCCGCCGACCACGACGGGGCCCGCAAGGCAGTCACTCCGGAATTCGAACGCTTCGACGCTGACTTCCGGACCGTGGTGGGCCAGGTGATCCAGTCTCAGGGAGGATCGGTGCGTCAACCCCTGTCGCTGACCGCCCTGTCCACGGTTCTCAGCGCACTCCTCGACGGACTGGCGCTCCGCGAGATGCTGACCCCGGGTTCGGTAACAGCCCGGGATGTCGCTTCCGCGACCGAATCGATCCTGCGGTGGGCGATCGACCCACTGCACTCGGACCGGAACGGCCCTATATCAGAACCCGGCGAACCGACCGCGGTCCCCGACACTCTCAGCCGCGATCTGGAGGCGGACGTCATCGCAGCCACTCAGGCGTTGTTCGTCGACAACGGGTACTTCTTGGTCACCCTGGCCGACATCGCCGCGTCGGCGCGGATTCGAGTCGAGGATCTCCGCCGTCTGTTCCCGAGCAAAGTCGATATCATCGTCGCCGCGCTGAAGCCGGAGTTCGATCGGGTTCTCCGTTTGCGCCGAGCCGACGAACGTCTGGGCGTGGAGCCTGCTATCGCGTTGCAGCGCACACTGGTTGCGTTGGCCGAATTCGTGGTGGGAAACAGGGAAATGAGCTCGGGAATGTTGTTGGCCTTGAGTTTCGAACAGTTCCAGCAGCCGAGCACGGTCACCACTGTGCTGGAGAACTTGTACCTGCCGTCGGCGGTCGTCCCGATTCTCGAGCGCGGACGCGAAGCCGGGGTATTCGGTGACGAGGCGCCGGTGGCCGAGGTTGCCGTCTTGCTCACCAACAATGTGCTCTTCCGGTGTTTGACGCGACCGACCGAGACAGCTGTCGACGTCGTCGACGGTGTGCTGCGTGTGTTGATGCCCGGTGTCGCGACGCGGGCGCAATGACCCCGAAGCGACAGCGCAGCCACAATCGTGGTGCGGTTGAATGAGTGTCCCCGCTGCAGGCTCTGTGCACTGGGATCGATTGAATCGCCTGTCGCAGCACCTGCTCGACGATATCGGCGTCCGCGGGGTCGGTGGCAGCGATACCGAAGACTGGTACGTGCGCCGCGACATCGAAGACGCCCTGTTGAACCGTACCCTCCGGGACGGATCCGAGCCGCAGATCGTCGTCGGTGAAGCCGGGCACGGGAAGTCGACCCTGTTGTGGTCCCTGCACCGAGCGCTCCGACAGCACGATCGGTATCCGCTGCTCGTCTCGGCGACATGGCTACAACGCGCCGATGACGGCACCCGCATCACCTCGACCGAGGACATCATGTCGGCGGTCACATCTCGTGCCGACGCGATCCTGCTTCTCGACACCGCAGATCTGTTGCTGCACAGTCCGTCTGCTCGCTACGACATCATCGACCTGATCAAGACGCTCGCACGGAGGGGAGTCCCGGTAGTTCTGACCACGAGACCGTTGGAGGGACTGAGCCTTCCATCGGACCTGGGGCACAGGGGCACCCTCGGCCCGTATTCCTCGGATTCCGAACTTCCCACCGCGATCGAGGCCTTGATCGCCGAGTTCTCCACCGATGGCTCGGTGGTGCCCGCGCACCCCGTCGCGGCGATCCAGTCCGCTCGCGCTCGCGGCACTCTCGTCGACGACGTCTGCACCAGCCCATTGCTGCTGCGACTGCTGTTCTCCTTGGCCGCACCGCAGTTCCCGCACCTCGAGCTCGATGTCACCGGCCTGTACAACCTGTTCTGGTCGCGTCGAATAGTCACCGATCAGCGCTCCGGACCTGACGTGCCTCCTGACGCTGCGGACGATCTGTCCGGCACTGCCGGCTTCCTGGCAATCGCCATGCTGGCCTTGGGAACTCCCGAACCGCCCGTCGACGTCCTTGTCCGGCGAGCCGCTCAGGCCGCGGCTTCGAGTGCGCACGCACTCGATGAGGCCGAACTTCATGGGCACGTTCGGACGTTGGCCCGGCGCGGTGTCCTCATCATTACCGACGATCGTGTTCGGTTTCTTCATCAAACGTTCTTCGAGTTCGCTGCAGCCAAGGGGCTCGCCGCTCGGGGCGCCGACAGCGAACTGCCCCGGTTGATCTCGCGACTGGCCGAGGCGCCGGATGATCTGTTCCTCGGCGCTGTTGTCGAACAGACCCTGATCATTCTCTGGGCCGACCTGATCGCACGACCCGCCGTGCACACGAGTTGTCGGGCGCTCATCGACACGAGACATCCGCACCTGATCTCGATCGCCATGACCGTCTGGGCGCATCACCCCGCAGTGCTCGAACTCACCGCCGACGTCGTCGTAGCCGTCACCGACGATCAGCTCCGCCGGTTCCTGCGGACCTTGCCCCGCGTCCACAGCCACACTGTGTTGGTCGCCGAGCATCTCCACCAGCTGTGGATTCAGCGGGCCGAGCTGCGCACCGCCATTGCCACCACTGCCGCATACCTTGTCGGACGCGGATCGGACGCGATCGCCTCCTTGGTCCACCGCACCGCAATGTATGCCGAACTCGCCGAGGCGCAGCAGTCTTACCTCCGTTCGAGTAGCGAACCCCGAGCCCTTCTTCGGAGCCTCGTCCCGGTCGCGCCGGATCTCGTCCGTGACGGGGTCATCGCGGTGATCAACGGTCTCACCGACCCCGCGACGCAGGCCAAGAAGAAGTCGACACGTCGGGGTAAGCATACCGTCGCTCGCTATCTGTACATGGTTGCCGATTCGTGGGACACACTGCAAGACAACGAGTTTCTCGAACATCTCCAAGATCTGGTCAAAGCTGTGCAGGACCGATCCGGGGACAGTGACGCAGAAGTCGTTCGGGATGCCCTCGCAGCCGTCATAGCTGCCGACGTCTATCGCGGACACCTCACGCCGGACTGGGAACGCGCCTGGCTCGTCTGGGTGAACGAGCTGTGCACGCGGCTCGAACACGAGGGCGGAGATCGCGATCCGATCGTCGGCGCACGCTTGATCGCAGTCGGTCTTGTTCTTCGGCGCCTTCACGATTCCCACCACGGCCGAGCTATCGACTCGACGCTCACCAGGTTGTTCGCGTTGTCCGGAGGCGCTGCACCGCGACAACTCGCCCGGGGCTGCCTGTCGCAAATCCTCGTCAGTGAGTCCCCAGCCCGAACCTCGCTGATCGCAGTCCTGTCGTCGCAACTCGACGGCCACCTGCCCGCCGAGCATCAGAACTTCACCCCAGGTGCCGGATTGTGGGCGGCCGTCACGCGACAGGTGTTGATGGATCCAGTCATTCCCGTGGACGTCGTCCACGACATCCTCTCCGCCTCGATCCGCACCTATGGCCACGATCCTCGCTTGTTCACCACCGGCAACTACCTGGTCGCGCTCGCCCCGGCAGCGATCGTCTGGGAGGAACCCGCCGCAGCCAGCGCTGCCGATGCCCTCTCTCGCATCGATGTGAGTGTGAAGCGGGACCGCCAGGCAGCGAATATCTTTCTGGACCACGCCCTCGATCGTGCCCACGAACTACCGGATCGACTCGTCGCCGCTGCATTGACCATCGCTCACCGTGTCGACCGGCCCGGCACGGTCAAAGATCTTCTCCTCCGGGAAGGCAACCACGCGAGTCTGCGGGCACACGCGACTCTGCTGCGGCACTGGACCGAACAGATGATCACAGGCAAAGACAGCAGCCAGCAAGCGGGCGCCGACATGCTCCGGTTGCTCATGCAACGCGACATCATCAACCCCACGATCGACGAACTCATCTCGTGGTTCGAGCAGTCGAGCAATCCAGAAGGCAAGGCGAACCTGCTCACTACCATCGGCATCAGCGCACGGCACGCGGGATCGACCGCATCAGCGATCACGTTGCTTTCACGGTTCGTCACGACGAGCAACGCCCCCGGGCCGGTGATCGCGTCCCACCCGGAGGTGCCATCTCAGCCGGTGGTCGTCGAGGCAGCAAGAAATGCCCTCCTCGAAACCATTGCACACCAACCGACGTCGTTCGTCGAGCAGTGGCCGACAGTCCACGTGCTGACGTTCGCGCCGCGACTCACCGGAACCTACGAGACCGATGTCGCCGGTGTTCGGCACCTCGCTCGATTCCTGCGCATCGAAGCGGAGACCGGGCAGATCGACGGGGCAATCGACCACCTCCGTATTACGTGCGAATCGTTGGAGCCGCTCGACAAGAACCTCCGTGTCAAGGCTTCCAACAAACTCAAAGGAGCAGTCACTGCAATCCTTCGCCGCGCCGATGACCGACACTACGCGCAGCTGGCATACCTCGTGCGCATTGCTCCACCGCAGACATCTGCACAACTGATCCACGGACTGCTCGATTCTGCGTTGTTCGCCGAGCGCGCTAGAGAATTCGGCCACCAACTCAACGTCATCCCTCGGGTCATCGGTGCCGGCACGTTTCACGAGATACTCACCCACCTCGACAGCACACCCTGGCCGGAACCGACCCGATCGGGACCCACAGGGCCTCCCGAAACCACCGGGCTACCGACCGTCACCGAGAACGATCTACGCCGAATTCGCGCGCGACAGGACCTGGAAGACCGGCGCCGAGACTTCGAACGAGCTACCGATGCCGCTTATCACGCAATCCGCCGGCGTGCCGACAGTAAGAACGATGCCCATCTCGGGCAAGCGCTGTTCGGAATCTCCCGTTCCGGTTTCTATCGCCTGAAGTCCGGGTCGAGCTGGGAGCCACCCGGACCGGATCTGTGTGCCGCGATCGATGCCCAAGGAAAGGCTATGGGCGAGAAACCCTTCGATCTCACGGCGCGGCAGCAGGCCTACGCCGCTGCGCTGCAGGAAGAAGACGATGCCCGGCATGCCCGGGACTGACCTGAACTTCCGCGACGTCGGAACGCGTTCGGCGATGTTCGCCCAGTGTTCTGCGTTTCTCGAGCATTCGAACAATGGCGGTCCGCGATCGGATCAACGGGTTCCCATCCGTGAGTCCCGTCCACCGCCCTCCACGGCAGCGGGCACGATCGAAAGGTGGTCCCGGCATGAACACGGCCGATCCACACGCCCCCGTACATGCAGCGTTGCAGCTCGTCCGCTCGATTGCGCTCGAGGTGCCCGCGTATCGCCGTCTGCTCCGCGAGCACGGCATCGAGATCGATTCGATCACCACGATGACCGACTTGGCGCAACTGCCCCCGACGTCGAAGGACACCTACCGGCGGATCAACGGCCTGGCCGATCTGCAGTCCGGACGTCCGGAAGATGTCGAAACGATCGCGAGCAGCGCCGGTTCTTCCGGCAAGCCGACGTTCTGGTCGCGTGGTCAGCGCAGTACGGACCACGGTGCAGCGATGTTCGGATACGTTCTGCGGGAGTGCGCCGATACCGAACACCGATCGACCCTCGCACTCGTGACGTTTCCTCTGGGGCCCTACGTCGGTGGTGCGTTCATGTACGCCATGCTGCTCGAACTCCGCAGGCGTGGACATCGGCTGTCGATCGCGACACCGGGAATGGATCCCGAGGCCGTCGCCGACGTGATATCCGAGGCCGGTGACGGCTACGAGCAGATTCTCATCTTCGCCTACCCGCCGATCGCACGGGACCTCCTCGACACCTACGGTGATCTTCTCCGGCGACACAACGTCGTAGTCATCGTCGGCGGTGAACCGGTCAGCGAAGCATGGCGCTCGCTCGTCCACGTCATGCTCGACGACCCGGACGGCGACCGTGTTCGCGTGGTGTACGGGGCGACCGACGTCGGATTCGTGGGATACGAAACAGCAGCCACGATCGCTGTTCGCGCGAGTGCAGCGGGCGACAAGGCTCTGAACACAGTGATGTTCGGGAGCGACTACACCGCAGGGGAGCTCGTGCAGCAACCCGCGTTCGTACAGTACGAGCCGGAATTCACCTACATCGAAGTCGATTCCGACGGCTACCTCCTCTTCACCGTCGGGGGAGTGTTGCCGCTGGTGCGCTACCGCGTGAACGACCGCGGAGAAACCCTCACCGGCAATGACATTCGCGAACGACTCGCGCACGCCGGATACGCTGCGCTCGCTGACGGCATCGATCCGAACGGGTCGTATCTGCTCGTCCATGGGCGCACCGATGTCGCCGCGATCTACAGTGCAGTCAACATCTACCCTGACTACTTCCGGCCGGCCGTCGAACACATCTCATTGACCACGAGGTTGACTGGACGGTTCATTGCCCGATGCGAGGTCGACAGTGACCAACGTCAGACGCTGACCCTCGATGTGGAACTTCGATCTCAGCAACGACCCGACGCCGAGACCGCTGAACACGTGAAGCAACTCTCCATCGCCAGCTTGCGGCAGCTGAGCGCGGAATACCGCATCGTCCACGACCAGAAAGGCGAAGCAGCAGAGCCCGTCGTTCGTCTCCAGCCGTTCCGATCCGATGGTTTCGTCACCGGCGGTAAGCAGAAGTCGGTCCAGTAGCGCGTTGCCGTTCGATGCGCGCACCGCACCCGGCCGAGGATGCGATGCGCGCATCGGGCGTGTGGACCGCCTAGCGGAATCGGTGTTTCGGCGCCCACCGGACCTGGGGGATAATCGACCATGCGCTCGCGAGGGAAGATCATCGATGCCACGCTGGGGCTGATTGCCGAGTCGGGCTTCGAAGCGGTCACGATTGCGGCGGCTGCACGTGCAGCGGGCGTCTCCAGGCAGACCGTCTACACGATATTTCGAACTCGCGAAGACCTGGTTTCTCAAGCGATGACCGGTGTGCTCGTCGACTTGGTCGGCGGCATCGAAGCACGCGTCGGCAAGGCAGAAACGTCGTCCGAGTTCATCGTCGAACTGATCGTCGCCGGTCGTGACGTGCTTCATCGGGACCCGGTTCTGCGTTCGTTGCTGCACTTACGAGAGGGCAACCCTCTGTTCGATCCGGGCATGATGGGCCGCGCCAGACCCGTCGTGCGGCGCTTCCTCGACGTGCTTGTCGAGCGCGATCCGGGCTTGACTGCGGCGGAACTCGACGACGTTTCCGACATCGTCGTACGGGCGGCCCTGTCGGTGGTGTTGTTCGACGACCCGTCGATCCACGAGGACGATGATCTCCGCCGCTATCTCGCCCGTTGGTTGGTGCCTGTTCTACCGTTCGATTCGCAACCCAGAATCCCCAAAAGTTGACACTTGTGCCGGATAGTGTCTAGTTTTCCCTCCGGGGAAGTGATTCACGTCTCCGTGCTTGCCCGAGCTTGGAAACGTGGGGGGAACGTGTCAACTATCAACCGCCGTACTTTTCTGTCCGCAGTCGCTGCTGCTGGTGTGACGGTCTCCGTCGCAGGTGCCGCGCAAGCGAAGCCGGGCGGGCGCCGTGCGCCGATCCCTCTTACCCGCGAGGACCACCGAGTGATCGTCATCGGGTCGGGGTTCGGCGGAGGTGTCGCAGCGTTGCGTTGTGCAGAGGCCGGCGTTCCTGTTCTTGTTCTGGAGCGCGGGAAGCGCTGGCCGACAGGGCCGAATTCCGAGACGTTTCCGCGCGCAACAGCTCCGGACAAGCGACTCCTGTGGCATTCGTCGAGCCCCAACCTCTTCGGTCGGCCCATTCCGTTCGACCCGTACGTCGGATTGATCGAGGCTGTTGCGGGCGAGAACATGACCGCGCTGTGTGCGGCGGGTGTGGGTGGCGGATCCCTGGTGTATCAGGGGATGACCCTTCAGCCGACTCAGGCGGTGTTCGAGGAACACTTTCCGTCCGCGCTCGACTGGGCGATGATGAACCGAGTTCACTACCCGCGGGTGGCTCGGATGCTGCAGCTGCAGCAAGCGCCCGACGCCTTGGTCGACACACCCAACTACAAAGCCGCACGGGTGTTCGCGGACAACGCACGACGGGCTGGACTGCCGGTATCGAAGATCCCGATGCCGATCGACTGGAACTTCGCCTTGGACGAGACCCGGGGTCTGATGAAACCGTCGTACACCAACGGCGACGGTGCCATGGGGGTCAACAACGGCGGCAAGCATTCCGTCGACGTCACCTACATTGCGGCCGCAGAGGCGACGGGCCTGGCGACCGTGGCGACCCAGCACAACGTCACCGGTATCGAACGTGCCGCCGACGGTCGCTGGATCGTATCGGTGGACAGGATCGATTCCGACGGAACGGTTCTGGAGAACAAGATACTGACCACGAGCGCACTCATCATGGCAGCAGGTAGCCTGAACACCACCAAAATGCTGGTGCGCGCTGCCGCCAACGGTTCCATTCCCGATCTACCCGACGATGTGGGGCATGGCTGGGGAACCAACGCCGACCGCATCTACGTGTGGACGAGTTTCGAGCAGGAGTTCGGTGCACCGCAAGGTGGTCCTGTGGTGTTCGGCAGCCTGAACTGGGACGACCCTCGTTCGGCGCACACGGTCATCCAAGCGTCGCTACCTCCCGTGTCGTTCGATGCACGTAGCACCATGCTCGTGGGCTACGGAGTCAGCAACGGGCGCGGCCACTTTCGATACGATTCCGCACGAGACGAGGCCGTGCTGCAATGGCCGGCAGATGGCGATTCGGTCATTCAGAACGGTTCGATCGATCCGACGGTTCGACGGATCGCCGGATCGGGCAGCGTCCTCACCGATACGAATGCGCTGTTTCCCTCGACCTGGCATCCGTTGGGCGGAGCGAACATGGGGTCGGTCTGCGATCTCGACGGCCGTGTACACGGACAACGTGGGTTGTACGTGCTCGATGGCGCGTTGATGCCCGGCAACACTGCAGCCTGCAACCCATCCATGACCATTGCCGCAGTCGCCGAACGCGCGATGGGCAACATCGTCGCTCGCGACATCGGCACCATTATTTGAGATTGCCACTCTCCGAAATTCGACGATGAAGGACGAGAAGAACATGCATCGGTACGGACGAAGGTTGCCGGCTCTCGTCGGCGGTCTTCTTGTGATCGTTTCGACCTCGGCCCTGGGTGCGGGAACAGCGAGCGCCGACCCAGTCGACGACTTCTACATTCCGCCGGCGTCGATTGCCGACGCCCCGGGGACAGTTGTTCGCACGCAGCCGATGTCGTTGTTCGTATCTTTGCCGGGCACGAACGGGGCCTACCCGGCGAACGCCGAGCGGGTCATGTACACCTCGCAGACCGAGGATGGTGTACCTGTCGGGGTGACGGGAACGTACATCGCCACCGACGTGCCGTGGAGTGGAGCCGGCCCTCGTCCGACGATCGTCGTCGCACCGGGAACAGTCGGGCAGGGAGATCAATGTGCTCCATCGAGGGCATTCCCGACTTCGGCAAACATTGTAGCGCAGCCACTTTCGGCTTCGTTCAATCAGGAGTTGCTGTCGTCGACCCTGTGGGGTTCGATGGGCGCGAACGTGTTCGTGACCGACTACATCGGACTGGGGACGCCCGGGGTGCACACATATGTGAACAGGGTGGAGGAGGCTCACGCGGTTCTCGACGGCGCCCGTGCAGCCAATGAGCTCTCGGGTAATCCCGGTGCGCCGATCGGGATTTGGGGATACTCCCAGGGCGGTGGTGGCGCTGCCGCTGCAGCCGAGATGGCCGAGACGTATGCGCCGGAACTCGACATCAAGGGCACGTGGGCGGGTGCGCCTACCGCGAATCTACTCGATGTGTTGGGTACCGTCGACGGGAACCTGATCGGCGGCGTCATCGGCTATGCCTTGAACGGATTCCTCGAGCGTAGCCCCGAACTGAGGGCCCCCGTGAACGAACGGTTGAATGACCGCGGCCGGGCAATCCTCGACGAGTTGTCGACACAGTGCATCGGTGACACCATCCTCTCGCACCCGTTCCTGCGCACCGAATCGTTGACCGCAGACGGCAAGTCGATGCTCGACAATCTGGAGTCGATTCCCGAGGTCGGGCTGATTCTAGAAGAACAGCGCATCGGCCGTGGCACTCCATCCGCGCCGGTGATGATCACCAGCGGACTGAACGATGACACTGTGCCGTACGGGCAGGCCAGGCAGTTGGCGACGGACTGGTGCGAACGGGGAGCGTCTGTGGAGTTTCGAACGAATCCACTGCCCCCAATTCTCCCGGGTGCCGTCCTGCCGAACCATTTCGGACCGCAACTGATCGACGGCTACGGCGGGGAAGCGAGCCGATTCTTGATGGATCGGTTCGCCGATGTTCCGGTCACGGCCTGCACTGTCGACTGACCTGAGGGATCAGTCGACACGCCGTAGATATTCGATCGCCTTCGCCTGTGCTCGATCGGACTCCGGGTGGGTGTAGAACGCGAAATGTGTACCCCGATCCAAAGTGAGCAATTCGGAACCGGCGATCCCTGCGTGCGCGTTTGCGCTGTTCTCCGGAAGTACGTCCGAATCGGCACTGCCCTGCACCAGCAGTGTTGGGATGCTGATCGAATCCCACCCCGGGTCGCTGCTCTTGGCGAACTGGACCAGGTCGTTGTCCCAGCCCGCTTTCCGGCTACCAGCCTGAGAGGCGGTCAGCGCCATATCGAGCACGAATTGCTTCTTCGTTTCGTCGGAGGCGATGTACTTCACGTGCTCGTCGAATTCGTCACCGCTCAGCGAGCTTTCATCGGACACGGCACCCTGGATCACCTGCAACGGCTGATGCGCGACGAGTTTCTTCATCAGCCAGTCACCGATTCTGGTTGTCTGGAAGATCCGCGACGACAAGTCGGGCGTCGGATTCACCCACTGCTCACTCAAACACGCGATCGCCACCAACGCGCCCGCTCTCTGCGGATGCAGTGCTACGAACCTGTACGCCGACGGCCCACCCCCCGACCAGGCCAGGACGCCGACCTTGCCGATGCCGAGTTCGTCCAACAAGGCAGCATACAAATCCGCCTGGTCGTCAGGGGTTCGGCGGTCACCGAGTTCGGTGCCGAGATACCCGGGGCGCGAGAGCAAGATCGCCTGAAATTCATCGGTCGGGAGAAGACGAGACATTGCTTCGGCCGCATCGATTCCGCCGGGCGAACCGTGTAGTACCAATACCGGCGTACCTGTTCCACGGATTGCGTACTCGATCGGTCCGCGAGTGGTGTTCGCTGTGTCCACGCCGGTCGGCTGCGCCATGGGTCCTCTTCCGATAATCGGTGGGTAGCGATCAAAACTACCGATTCTTCGTTGCTGACGCCTCGCCCGAATCGTGTGATCCCGGCTCGCCCCAGACCGCTTGAAAGGTCCATCCATCCGTTTGGGTCGTATGGATGGACCTTTCAAGCGGTGGTGGCCGGGCGCCTTTGCCCATTTGGATGCCAACAGTGAGGACCTTGTGCCCTCGGCGGGGAGGTGTGGAAATGCGAGCATCGTTGTCGGGTCAGGGCCTATTGTCGAGATCGGGGATTCATCGTGAGACCATCGCCGCTGAGTTTGGCCGTCACGACGGGTTCGCTCATCGCCTGTGTGTTCGTCGGTGCACCATTGCTGATGTTGGCTGTGGTCGGTCTCGTGGCAGGAACGCAGGGTTTCATCGTCCTGTTGAGCATGACCTCCGGGTGGCCAGTGTGAACGACAATCATGCCGTAATGGTGTCGTCCGCGTCGCAGGGTGCGGGCCGACGATCTTCGGCCCATCATTCGATGCCCGTTGACGAGATGCTCGCGTTCGCGCATCGCTGGTATCGGCATGGCGGTGGGCCACCAGCAGAGATTATCGCCCGCTTCGGGATCGACGCCTCGAGCTTCTTCGGCGTGCTGCTGGGCCACCTCGATCATGTACCGGCGACCGCATTCGATCCATCCGAGTTGGAGGAGATGAAACGGGTTGCACGGAAACGTATTTGGCTCGGTTGTTGAGATCGTAGGGAGGTCGCTACCGTGAGCGACAGTGCAACCGAAGTCGACGCCCGTGGCCTGACTGATCGGTGGATTGTTGCCTGCGGTGTTGCAGAAGCAATTGGAATGACCGCTGCAGCGACAGCCGCGAAGTCGACGCAATTGTTGTCCGATCGAATCGGCGTCAACCTTGGCATGGCAATTGCCCTCGCTGTCGTCGGTGGCATCGTCGAGGGCGCCGCGTTGGGTACAGCGCAAGCAATCGTGTTGGTCCGCCTCTTCCGGCGGCTGAATGTCCGGCGGTGGGTGTGGGTCACCACCGTGATCGCGGGCGTTGGTTGGGCCGGTGCGTCGTTGCCGTCGGCGATGTCGTCGGACAGTGAATCGAGCGCTCCTCCGATCGCCCTGATCGTCCTCGGGGCTCTTGCGCTCGGAGCAGTGATGGGAATTCTCCTCGGCAGCGCGCAGGCGTGGGTGCTCGATCCGGTGGTGGACCGCGCTCGGCGTTGGATAGTGGCGAGCGCTGCTGGATGGGCCCCCGCGATGGCGGTGATATTCGTCGGTGCAGGCCTGCCGGAAGCCGACTGGTCGTTCGCGGCCGTCGCCGCCGCCGGCGCGCTCACTGGAGCGGTCGCCGGATGTGTTCTCGGCGCCTGTACCTGGTACTTCGTGCCCGCGCTCGGTCACGCTCCGAACAGAAATACTCCCAGCGTCGGACGGCGCTTACGAAGGAGGGTCGGGCACAGTGGGTGACCGACCCAGCCGGGATCCGGCGAAGGCTGCGAATGCGACCGTGATCAGAGCCCCGAGGACTATCGCCGGGGCTTCTCCCGGTAACAGCAGGTCGAGTTGCGTACCCAATGTCACGGCGGAGACAGGTACGCCCAATTGAGCTGCGGCCAGAATGCCCAGCGCGGCTCGCTGCTTCGTGACTCGCATCGCGGCATGTACGGCAACGGCGCCGAGTCCCAATACAAGTCCCAATCCGATCATCGAGGGGTGCGCGCCGAGTGCCCGCAAATCGAGCGACATACCCAGCCACACGAAGTACAAGGGTCCGAGAAATCCTTCGGTGATGGCAAATAGTTGGTGAGCGAGGCGACGTGGTTCTCCGATGGCGGCCACAGCCAAACCGAAACTGAAGCCGGCCAACATGATCGATACATGTGTGTAGACGGCGATCGCGCTGAGGGCGAAGAGGATGGCCAGGTTGATTCGTAGCTCGAGAGCGAACTTCCTCTTCGTCGACAGTCGATGGATTCGCCGCCGAACACCAGTTGCGTCGTAGTGTCGAAGGATCAGGAATACCACGAGTGCGGCAGCGATCACGGCGGCCGCACCGAGCGCTGCGCGTCCTGCGTGGGGCGGGTCGATCGCCAGTGGCACCGCCACGATGCACACGGCGTCGGCGAGGGCGATCTGCGGAAACAAGGGTAGAACCGAAGGACCGGTCAACTTTTCCGATTCGACTATCGGCATGATGATTGCGGCCGATGACGACGCCATCAATACCGCGTACAGACCCACCCGATCGACGTCGAACGTCGTACAGATCAGCCACGCCAAGCCGGTGGAGACAACACCGACCGACACGGCCCGGGCTGCGCCGATCCGGAGCCCGGACTTCAGACGCGGATCGCGGACCGGCACGTGGCTTCCCGCTACGAACATCACCAGCGCGAAACCGATCTCGGCGAGGAATGTGACTGTGGGATCGTCTGCGGAGACCAGGCTGACTCCCGAGTGCCCGACGGCGACTCCGGCGGCGAGTTCGCCGAGTATCACCGGCAGACTGAGGCGGCTCGGCAGTGCCAGTAGCGGACCGAGCAGGCCGACCGTCGTGATCAGAGCCAACGCCGCGAAACTCACGTGATTGCCCCTCCCACGGTGAGAGCCGCTGCCCTGATTGCCGCTGCCCTGATTGCCGCTGCCGTGATTGCCGCTGTGGTGGGGGACTTCTGGCCGGTGCGCATCATCGTATTGCCTAGACAGGGGATCGCGCTGGCATCGAATGTCCCTGAAATAGAGGACTTAGGTCTCGCGGCCGACGACATCCGCGCTGTCCAAGCGATCGAGCATGTCGACCGCAGCTCGGGCGTACTGCCCGATCCAGCGGTCCGAGATGCGCTTGATGGGTAGAGGTGCGAGGGCCAGATGACGCTCGCGACCCACCTTTCGGCCCGTCACGAGCTCTGCGGCTTCGAGCACCCGCAGATGCTGCAGCACCGTGGTCCTATCGATCTCCGAAAGCTGCGCGCACAGTTCTCCGGTCGTTCGAGGGGCCTCCTTCAGTAGGTCGAGCATGCGCCGACGAATCGGCGACGCGAGAGCTTTGAACACCCGGTCATCGTCGTCACCGCTCTTGCGCAATTCGTCCTTCATGTTGTAAAAATACAACATGAATGACGAATTGAAAGAACTCTCTTTCACCGTGTCGGGTCGGATCGCACGCCCCATCGCCGCTGTCTACGAAGCCGTCGCCGATCCGCAGCAGCTCTCCAAGTACTTCACTACCGGTGGCGCGCGCGGTCGGCTTGAAACGGGCAGCGAGGTGACCTGGGATTTTCATGACTTCCCGGGAGCTTTCCCGGTGTACGTGGTCGACGCTCAGCCGCCTAACCGTCTTGTCATCCGTTGGGCCGGCGAAGCATCAGCGTCCGAGGACGGTATGACCACGACGACGTTCGAATTCGAATCCATCGACGACGGAGCTCGCACCCTGGTGACGATCACCGAGTCGTCATGGAGGGCTACCCCTGACGGGGCGACCAACGCCTTCGGAAACTGCGAGGGTTGGACTGGGATGCTCGCGGCGCTCAAGGTCTGGGTCGAGCACGGAATCAATTTGCGAGACGGGTTCTACCAGTAGGTCCAGGCCATCGGTGAGCTCTCGGCCGCAGTCGGTAACGATTCCGTCGACCATGTGACCGAAGTTGTGCATGGTGCGCCTGGTTCGTAGATACTGCATCGGTGACGCTGCCGAGTCGGTCCCGCCTTTCCTCGATCTCGATGGTGATGCTCGCTGTCGCAGCTTTGTCGGTCGCAGCACCAGGGAGTAGCGGCGCCGATCCGGCGTGGAAATACACAATGGTGGCGTTCAGCAACGACAGCGATCCCAATATGGACGTGTACCAGTCCGCGGATGCCACGAATTTCGACGCCGTCCAGTTGTCGGCGTACCAGCCTCCGTCCGGCCTTGTGCGTGACCCGAGCATTTTTCGGCACACCGACGGTTCGTACTACATCACCTACACAACCGGTGGCGGGGCAGAGATCGGCTTCGCGCGCAGCAGCGACCTCGTGAACTGGACGCCGATGGGGTCCTGGCCGGTTCCGTTCTGCTGCTTCTTGATGCCCGGTACGGGGGATGGGAAGGGTCCTGTGAACCCGCTGTTCTCGGGTTCGGCCGGGTTCCAGGACGGACCGTCGCTCTCGCCGTTCACAACCAAAGCGTGGGCGCCCGAGTGGTTCGTGGACGGCAACAGCGTCAACGTCATTCTGTCGATGTCGACAGGTGGTGGATTCGTCCCGTACCTGATGACGGCGCTCGACCCGGGTCTCACCAGGTGGAGCATGCCGGTTCCGCTCGCAGGGATCGGCGCCGACCGAATCGACACCACCGTGGTCAAGGTCGGCGCGACGTATCACGCATTCACCAAGAACGAGACCAAGAAGGTTATCGAGCATGCAGTTGCGCCGACGCTGCTCGGACCGTACTCGTTCGTTCCGCCCGGCGATTGGGGCACGCTGCGCGAAGGCCCGGCCGTCGTCGAGTTGCCGGACGGTACCTGGCGGATCTATTACGACGCCTACACCGAAGGCAAGTACTTCTACTCCGACAGCACGGATGGGCTCAACACCTGGTCCGCCCCGCAAGAGCTTCCAGGCGTGTCCGGGATTGTGCGCCACGCTGGTGTCATGCGAGAGCCGGCGTAGCTTCCGAGCCAGCCCGCGGAAGATAGCCGCGGTTCGAACTCGCTGTGTCCTGCGTTCGACGTCGCTTCCCGACGGTCATTGGTCCCGGTCCGATGAGGACGAACTTCTCTACCCGCGAGAGCCGGGGAGAAGTGAAATGGGTGCAGCAAATTCATGCTGAGTGGCCGAATGGTGGAGATCTGATGACTGCAGAGCAGACCACGACGCCCGTCTCGTGGGTACGAATCATCGACACGGTCGGTTTGGACGACGCCGCCTCGGTGGGAGGAAAGGCAGCCAACCTCGGAGAACTTCGACGGGCGCGGTTTGCTGTGCCCGCCGGCTTCGTGTTGACGACGGACGCGTACGAGCGTGCGATGACGGACGCCGGAATAGTGGAGACACTTGCGGGTGCAGGACTCGACGCATCCCGAGCGATCGAGCGTGCACCGGGCTGGCGCAGCGCCGTCGAGAATTCCGACATTCCTGCTGCGCTCCGCGCCGACATTCTCCGTGCGTACCGGGAGCTCGGTGACAACGCCCGGGTTGCAGTGCGGTCGTCGGCACCCGCCGAGGACTCGAGCTCGAACTCCTATGCAGGCATACACGACAGCTTCACCAACATCGAGGGCGAAGACGAGCTAATCGATGCGATTCGACGCTGTTGGGGGTCGTTGTGGTCGGCTCGCGCAATCTCGTACAGATCCACGATAGGTGATGTGGGGACACCGTCGATCGCTGTGGTGGTCCAGAAGATGGTGGACGCCGATGCTTCCGGGGTCGCGTTCACGCAGGATCCACGCACCGGATCCGCCGATCACGTGGTGATCGAAGCTGCGGTCGGATTCGGAGATGTCGTGGTAGGTGGTTTGGTCGAACCCGATCTCTACATCGTGGACAAGGGTTGCTTCGATGCGGTCGACGTGCGTCTCGGATCGCAACAGCTTGCTACAACCGTCGACAACGGCACCGAAACGACGAGTGAGGTTGCCGTCGCCTTGCGAGGGCATCGCGTGCTCACCGACGAACAGGCTCGACGAGTGGCGATGATGGCAGTGGCCGTCGAAGACCACTACGGAAGTCCTCAAGACATCGAGTTCGCGTTCGATGCCGACAAGCTCTGGCTTGTTCAGGCGCGTCCCCTGACTACCCACACCCCGCCCCAGACGAGCGACTCCCGTTCCGACAAGCAGACTCCGACGGAGCAGGCGCCGCCAACCGTTCAAGTTACCGGACTCGGAGCTGGTCCCGGAACCGTGTCCGGCCGGGTCAGAATCCTGAGGGAGGTGTCCGAGGGATCGCG
This sequence comes from Rhodococcus sp. FG69, assembly GCF_057808915.1. Classification (NCBI taxonomy): domain Bacteria; kingdom Bacillati; phylum Actinomycetota; class Actinomycetes; order Mycobacteriales; family Nocardiaceae; genus Rhodococcus; species Rhodococcus sp. FG69. The sequence goes on from NZ_JBMDIX010000016.1 coordinate 44,091, forward strand.
GCTCCTCGAAGGGGAAGTCCTTGTCGCGTCGATGACCCGCCCGGACTGGCTTCCGGTACTGCGTCGGGCGTCGGCCATCGTCACCGACCGGGGCGGCATCACATGCCACGCCGCCATCGTGGGGCGAGAACTGGGTAAGCCGGTTATTGTCGGAACAGGCAACGCGACATCGGTTCTCACCGAGGGATCGATGGTTACCGTCGACGGAACCAACGGAACTGTCGTCCTCGGTGGCGAGGCCGCCCCTACGAGCCGTACTGCGTCCGGTTCGGCCGACACTCGCCTACCACGCACACCCGTGGAGGACGTGACTGCCACCGCGATCTACGTAAATCTCTCCACGCCCGATTCGGCAGAAGCTGCTGCTGCACAGAATGTCGATGGCGTCGGACTTCTCCGTGCCGAGTTCATGGCAGTCGAAGCGCTCGGTGGGGTACACCCCTCCGCAATGATCGAGGCAGGACTACGCGACTCGTATGTGTCGAAGATGGCCGCCGGCGTCTCACGCATTGCACGTGCGTTCGCACCCCGGCCCGTGATCTACCGCGCGATCGACCTTCGAAGCAACGAATTCGCCGCGTTGGAGGGCGGAGATATCGAACCGCGCGAGGACAATCCGATGATCGGGTACCGCGGATGCTTCCGGTACCTCGGAGAACCCGAGTTGTTCGCATTGGATCTCGACGTGCTGGCGACGGTTCGCAAGACTTATGACAACGTGCACTTGATGATTCCGTTCGTTCGGACCGAGTGGGAGCTGCGCACACTGCTCGAGCGTGTACATGCCCACGCCCTCGGAAGCGACCGGACGTTGAAGCGTTGGATCATGGCCGAAGTTCCATCCGTTGCGTTCTACCTGCCGGCCTACGCCCGACTGGGAATCGATGGGATCTCGATAGGAACGAACGATCTGACTCAGTTGGTACTGGGAGTCGATCGAGACTCGGAGTTGTGCAAGCCGCTGTTCGATGCCACGGACCCTGCAGTGCTCGACGCAATCGACACGATCATCGCCCGCGCAACCGCTGCTGGGATGACCACTTCGATGTGCGGACAACAGGTGTCGACAGACGAGACACTGGCGATGCACGTGGTTGATCGCGGAATCACTTCTGTCTCGGTTCCTCCGGATGCGGTAGCCGCCACGCGGCGAACAATCGCGCGCGCAGAGAAGCGACTGCTGCTCGAGAACGCGAGTGACTTCCACGTCCAGCGGCGTGGGAAGAGCAGCCGTCGTGACCACCGTTGACCGTCGACGCGATCTCGGCTGCTTCGTGGTCGATTGCGCCGAGCACGACGAGCCGTCCGGGGAAGCCGAGATGGAGCGACTGTTTCGGAATGCTGTCGTTGCACGGGTCATCGGTGTCGATCACTCCGGTCCCACTGTCGACTACGTGCGCTATGTCCTCGACGACGACAACCGTATGTACTTCTACGCACAGGGTAGGTCTCTGCTTGCACGGACCTCCGTGGACACCTCGATCGTCATCGAGATCGATGACGTAGGTGCACGTTCGGGCAGAGGCGCGAGCATAGTTGTCCACGGTGTAGCTCGTCCGGTGAACAGCGAAGTGCCGAAGCCGGTTCTTCGGCTGCTACCGGAACCGCAGTTCCGCGGCAGTCCTTCGTGCAGGCTCGTCGAGGTCACGCCGACCTCGCTCCGGTGGCGGAGGGTCCAGTGACAGAACGGTCACCCGTCGAAATCTTGGTGCTGTATTCCACCGGCCGAGGGTCGACGGCCGGGGTCGCGGCGCGTATCGCCGCACGTCTGCGGTCCAAGGGTGTGATCGTTGCGGTCCACACCGCGACCGAGCTCGAAACCGTGCGGGACGGCGTCGTGGATCGCTGCAGCGCTCTCGTGGTGGGCAGCGCGATTCATGGTGGACAATGGCTGCCGGACATGGAAGATGCTCTGCTCGAGCTTGTTCCACGGTTGCACGACGGAACCCAGGTGTGGACATTCTCGGTGTCCTCGATCGGTGCGTCGTCGACCGTGCTGTCGAATCGACTGGCCGCAGTGATCCGCCCCCGAAATCCTGACCCGCGCGCCGTTCACGATCTGCGTGGGTCTGTCGATGTGCGAGACCACCGATGGTTTGCGGGCAAGGTCTCACCTGGCGACTGGGCAGGAATCGGGAGAGTCGTATTTCGGTTGATGGGTGGCCGGTACGGTGACGCGCGAGATTGGTCGGATATCGACTCGTGGGCGGATCGTATTGCGGCGGCTTTTACAGCTGACAAATCGGTGAGGTGAAATCGATGTTCCCGCACTCGCCGCCTGGACCGGACACTGTCGTGTGGCGGGACCCCAGTCCACTGCAGCCATGGTGGGAGGGGATCGTGTTCGGCGTCGCGCAGGAACCACCCCCGCGCGGGCAGGCAAATCTTGACCGCACGAGCGGACGCGTTTCCTCCGACATCGAAAAATCGTGAGGGTTCAGGGCCGCGAGATTGCGGCTGTGTTGTTCGATCTGGATGGAGTGGTCACCGATACCGCCGCGATCCACGAAAGTGCGTGGAAGGACACATTCGACGCCCTGCTCGGTGAGGCTGGGCAGGGAGATCGCCCTTTCACATCTGACGACTACAAGGCCTACATCGACGGTCGCGACCGATTCGATGCGATCCGCACTTTCGTTCGCGCGCGTTCGCTCAGCCTCCCTGACGAAGAGGGGGATGAGAAGGTGCGCGGGAGCGTTCGTGAATGGGCTGAACGAAAGAACAGCACCTACCTCGATACTCTTGCCGCGGAGGGCGTTCGAATCATCGAAGGCACTCTCGACGTAGTGAAACGGCTTCGGATAGCGGGGATACCGACGGCCGTTGTCTCGGGAAGCCGAAATGCAGGAAAGGTCATGGCGTTGGCGGGCGTCGGTGGACTGTTCGACGTTCGCGTCGACGGCCTCGACGCGGACCACCAAGGGCTCGCAGGAAAGCCGCAGCCCGATCTGTATTTCGAGGCAGCCCGACGGCTCGGATTCCCCCCGGGACTCTGTGCTGTCGTAGAGGATTCCGTCGCAGGTATTCAGGGTGCACGGGCAGGGGGGTTCGGGCTGGTCGTCGGACTCGGTGAATCGAATGCCGCATTGTCGACGGACGCAGACGTCGTCGTCGACGACCTTACCGATCTCGAAATCGAGGTCACCACCAGTCCCGCGGCCGCCGACGACGATTGCGAGTTGTGCGCAGTCGACGCCGATTCGACTTGGATGCTTCACTACGTCGGATTCTCAGCTTGGAACGAAGGAATCAGAGAGAGTCTGTGCACACTGGGAAACGGGTATTTCGCCACCCGCGGTGCCCTGCCGGAGGCACTCTCGGGTGGGGTGTATTACCCGGGGACCTACGTCGCCGGATGCTACGACAGGCTGCGATCGACAATCGGCGACGTGGAATACGAAGACGAATCGATTGTCGCGTGGCCGAATTGGCTTCCGACGACGTTCTCCATCGACGGCGGCGAATGGTTGAAGCCCGACAACGAAGACTTGCGTCATCACCACCACATGTTGGATATGAAGGGGGGAGTACTCCATCGGGAAAGCCTGTATCAGGATGCTTCGGGCCGACGGACACGGCTACGGCAGCGGCGAATCGTGTCCATGGCCGAGCCGCACCTCGCAGCGATGGAGACAAGAATCGAGCCGGAGAACTACAGCGCAACCGTTACCGTACGTGCGGCGTTGGACGGCGACGTACGCAACGACAATGTCGCGGAATTCAGGGGTCTGAGCAACTCTCATCTGACTGGCCACGAGTCGGGCGCAACGGTCGACGGCGCGGCTTGGCTGCGTTGTCGTACCGTGAATTCGCGCGCAGAGTGTGTTCTGGCCTCGCGCTTGGAGTCGCTCACCCCGGTTCGCACGGAAGCGGACGGGCCCGCGAATGCACTTCATGAATCCACTGCACGCGTCACGCCGACGGCGGGCATGCGCGTCACCACAACTGTGGCACTCTACAGTTCGCGCGATCGCGCTATAGCAGATCCGCTCGGCGCGGCACTGGCCATGCTTGGCGAACGCCGGTCTTTTGCAGAGCTCGTCGACGAGCACCGGGGGCTGTGGCGTCGGTTGTGGCACCGATACAACATCGAGGTCGAGTGCAGTGTCGAGTCGACCGTTCGAGCGGTCAATCTGCAGCTCTTTCACGTGCTTCAAAGCCTGTCACCCCATACGATGGATCTCGACGTCGGAGTTCCTGCTCGAGGTCTCCACGGTGAGGCGTACCGAGGCCACGTCTTCTGGGACGAAGTGTTCGTTCTCCCACTGCTGAACTTGCGCGCGCCGGGGTTGTCGAGATCGCTGCTGCTGTATCGCTATCGGAGACTTCCTGCCGCGCGGCGCCGCGCCGAGGAAGTGGGTTGTCGTGGAGCGCTGTTTCCGTGGCAGAGCGGAAGCGACGGACGCGACGTGACGCCACGGGTGTTGCTCAATCCGCGTTCTGGGCGCTGGATGCCCGACCACTCGAATCGGCAGTTCCACGTCGGACTCGCGGTGGCATACAACGTGTGGCAATACTGGGAGGTGACCGCGGACTTCGCTTTCCTGTCCTCGTACGGCATCGAGATGCTGGTCGAGATCGCCCGATTCTGGGCGAGTTGGGCAACGTGGGATGCGGAAGACCGGCGATACGACCTTCTGGGTGTCATGGGTCCCGACGAGTTCCACGATGGATACCCGGGGCGTCCGGGCGAGGGGATCGACAACTGCACGTACGTGAACGTGATGGTTTCCTGGTGTATCAATCGGACGTTGGACGCGTGCAGGATTCTCGGACGCGACGGGCGCGAATTCGGAGTGTTCGGCCGGTTGGATGTGGATGCCTCCGAGCTCGACAGGTGGCACGACCTGGCGTGCCAGTTGCGCGTGGAGTTTCTCGACAATGGACTCCTCACTCAGTTTCACGGCTACGCCGAACTGCGTGAACTCGATCTCGAGGACTATCGCGCGAGGTACGGCAACATCGGTCGGCTCGATCTGATCCTCGAAGCCGAGGGAGACTCCTGTGTGAACTACAAGGTTTCGAAACAAGCCGACGTCCTGATGCTGCTCTACCTGTTCAGTGCGGAAGAACTGGTCGATATCTTGGCGGGAATGGGATACGACTTCGATCCGAAAACCATTCCGGCTACCGTCGACTACTACCTCTCCAGGACGAGCCATGGGTCGACCCTGAGCAAAGTTGCACACGCATGGGTCCTTGCGCGAGGACGTCGCCGAGACTCCTGGGAGATGCTGCGTCAGGCATGTTCGGCCGACCTCGAAGATACCCAGCACGGAAGTACTCGTGAGGGTATCCACCTCGGGGCCATGGCGGGAAGCGTGGATATCCTGCAACGCTGCTACACAGGTATCGACGTCCGAGGTGACACTTTGTGGTTGCATCCACAGCTACCGGTCGAAATCCGATCGCTCGAACTCGACCTCTGCTATCGCGACCACTGGATCAACATTCGATGTGACCGCACCTCGACGACCGTCACGACGCGCCCGAGCGGTGCCCGGGCAGTCCGGATCAACATCGATGGCAAGCTCTTCACGATGAACGGTGGTGAATCGGTTTTCGCTGCTGTCGATTCGCACCCCGCCGGTCACGTTTCCACCGTGCGGCCACACTAGGCCGCTGTCGACAGCAGCTTGTACAGACGGTCGGCTTCGACTCTGACGCACGGCTGGGATCCGGGTGTGAGTGTTGCGGCTGCTCCGGCCGCTGACCCGAACCGCACCGCCTCCACAAGACCCCACCCTTGATCGAGCGCAACAGTGATGCCCGCGACCATGTTGTCGCCCGCGCCGACACCGTTGCCGGGTGAAACCGGAGTACTCGGTACCGGGACGATCTCGTCAGTGGTGACGAGCAGGGCACCGGCACTCCCCAGGGAAATCACCACAACTTCGCTGACGTTCGCGCTGATAAGGTCTCGTGCCGCAGCAGCTTGCGAGGGCACGTCGGGGAGCGCCGCGCCGACACAATCCCGCAATTCGCGGATGCTCGGCTTGATGAGGTAGGCGCCCTTCACCCATGACAAAGCAGAACCGGAAGTGTCGACTATCAGCCTGCACTGATGGCTTCTCGCGAGTGTGTCCATCGAGGAGAAGAATTCTTCGGAACAGCCGGGAGGAAGGCTTCCACTGACCACCAGATAGCCATTGTCGGCCACATTCTGCTCGAGGACCGACAGACACCGGCTTTCGTCGCGGGCAGTCAGTGCCGGTCCAGGCAGGACGAATCGGTACTGAAGGCGGGTCGATTCGTCGGTGACGACGAGACTCTCTCGTGTCGGGTTCTCGATGTCGACTGCGCGTACCGGTATCTCATCGCGTTCGATCAGACGGAGAAGACGCGCACCCGCGTCGTCACCCGTCGTCACGACCGCGGTTGCGGCCCCGCCCAGCGCGAGAATTGCGCGCGCGACATTTACACCCCCTCCGCCGGCGTCGCGCCTGGGGGCGCTGCACCGCATCTTCTCCGTGTGCATCAAGTGGGGCACCGTTGTGTAGATGTCGAGCGCTGGATTCATTGTGAGAGTGGTAATTACAGACACAGGTCCTCCGCGATTGCTGACCGAGGGTCGTCGGGTGTGGTCGAAGCGGTGTTACTCGGCTCCCGTTGTCGCGTACTCCGAGTCGAGACCCTCCAGGACGGCGGACAGTGGCCGTCGAGGCGTCGGAGGAACGGGCTCGGCACCGACAGGCGCCCATCCTGTACGCACGATCAGTTGAGGGAAGCACTGAGTGGTCGACACTCGTTGTCGAACAAGGTCCCGCGTATCGTCGAGTTCGAGCGGCTCGGTGAACGTGCAGGTTGCCAGTCCCATCACCGTGGCTTCGAGAAGCACGTTTCCGGCAGCTTCCCCGGCCCTGATCTGGCTTGCTCGATCGTCACCGGGTGTACCGAAGACCAGGAGGGTGCCAGCATCATCGCTCGGGTCGGCATGACGGGTTTGTCCGAGCCCTGACGCGGGGAAGGTTCTGTTGGGCATCGGCACGTGTGCTGGCGAGGGGGACTCTGCAGCTGGCACATTGGCGGAGGGAACGCCGTCCACTGCACAATCGTCCCCACTCCAAGCTGCCAACTCCGCCTGGTATTGACGGTCGTGCGAGTGGGCTTCGGCGGCTGTCACAGCAGCTCGCCGAAAGAACGCAGACATGGGCGCACGCTCGACGACGACGCCCTCGCTTGCAGCCGCTCTCGTCAGCGCCGCAAGGTGCGCCGCAGGCACCGGCCAAGAGCTGTACCAACGGCGATCGGAGCGTCGCAGGGGAATTGCGGCTGCAAGGGCAACCGCATGCTCGAGTGGTGATTGTGGGCGGACGCGAATCGAGGCAACGTGGTACGGATCGTCGGATGAGGGGAGTCTGTGGACGTCCGAACTCCATCCGAGGGACGCCAGTGCGATCCTCGTGTGCTGCAACGCTATGCCGCAACTGATGTACATCTCGCGGCCGCTTGGATCGGTGCTGTGCAATTGGCGACTCGGGTCTGCGTGCAGGTGAAGTACTCCCGCGTCGATCCGCCAGAGCCATGGTTGTGAGTTGTGTACTGACGGTGCGTGCAGGGCCAGCTCTATTGCCGACTTGATGGTCGCCGAATCCGGAAGTGTGTTGTTCATCGAAGTCTCCGATCTGTCGGCTCACGACGCTGCCACCGTTGTGTGTCGTTATCGAGAGCATTGAGACTCGATCCGTGTGACTTCCGACCTCTAGCAGCCGGCACGACAGATGCGGGGGGAATGCCATCGCCGGCGCGTCGTCGTCGTATCGATCGATAGATCTCGTCGCAACCCCATACGACGAAGGGGAAAGGTAGCAACCACAGCACGAGATGGAGTGGCGGTCGTACGGTCCCGAAGATGTCCTGCATGAACGGCACGGTCACCACAAGAGCTGCGAATACTACTTCGAACATGATGCCGTACAACAGGAGTCGGTTGGTCCCGAGTCCGATCTGCCGTAGTGACGCGTGTTCGGTACGTGCAGCTGTCGCAGTCCCGATCTGACATGCCACGATCCCCAGAAAGGTCATCGTGGTCGCCGTTTGCCATGCTTCGTGCATCGGCCCGCTCGACACGGAGTCGCCGAACCGCCAGCCGTTGGTGAGCAGTGTGCCGAGAAACAACGCCATGACCAGGACCGCCGATACCCCGCCGAGGATGCCCCATGCGCGAAGCAGCATGTCCCGGCTCACCACATTCTCGCTGCGTTGGCGCGGAGGTCTGTCCATCAATCCGGGTTCTGCAGGTTCGCGTCCGAGGGCAAGGGCGGGCAGTGTTTCGGTTCCGAGATCGATTGCGAGAATCTGCATGACTGTCAGGGGGAGTGGGATGTTGCCTCCCGACAATGCGTACAGCAAGAACGGCACAACCTCGGGTGTAGCGTGCGCGAAGATGTACACGATGAACTTGCGGACGTTGTCGTACACCCTGCGCCCGGCTTCGACGGCCGTCACTACGGTCGCGAAATTGTCGTCGGTGAGAACCATGGTTGCTGCCTCGCGGGCAACGTCCGTTCCCGATTTGCCCATCGCGATGCCGATGTCGGCACGACGCAGTGCCGGTGCGTCGTTCACTCCGTCACCGGTCATGGCCACGACGTTCCCGAGGCTACGAAATGCATCGGTGATTCTCAGTTTGACTTCTGGTGAGCTGCGAGCGAACACGATTTCTTCGGGTGAGGAGAGCAGTTCGTCGAGGGCGGTCTCCGACATGGACTCCAGTTCTGCGCCGGTGACCGTTCGCAGGCCGGTGGTCGCTCCTATCCCGACAGCCTCGGCAATTCCGCGTGCGGTCAGTGCGTGATCGCCGGTGACCACGACGATGCGTATTCCAGCCGAATGGCAGCGTTTGACGGCCTCGGCCGCCTCGGGCCGCGGCGGATCCACGAGGGCGTAGATCGCTACGAGTGTCAATCCCTGCTCAGCGTCTTCCCGACTGAGGTGCGCCACTTGTTGCTCGTCGACGACGCGCTCGGCGACAGCGATCAGCCGAAGCCCCCGAGCGGCCCAGTCGGTGATCAACGTGGCTATGTCGGCACGGTCGTCGGAAGTCAGGGGTCGGTCGTCGGAGTCGGCGATTCTCGTGCAGAGATCGACGATCTCCTCCGGTGCGCCTTTGACGTCGATTCGGGCCTGGCCACCGAAGATCCGAGTCACGGTCGACATTCGGCGGAGGTCGGAGGAGAAGCTGAACTCGCGCATCCGAGATCGCGTATCGGTGTCCTGGACGACACCCGATTCGGCTGCGACACGGAGTAGGGCGAGCTCGGTGGGATCCCCCTCCTCGACGATGGCGCCGGTGTCGTCGACCTTCATGGTGGCCGAACAGCAATGTGCTGCCACCAGTGCGGCCCGCGCAGTTCCGACGCCCGTGAACGGCGGCGAGATGACCCCTTGCGGTGTCCACACCGCGGTCGCGGTCATCCGATTCTGGGTGAGTGTTCCTGTCTTGTCAGTACAGATGACGGAGGTGGACCCCAAGGTCTCGACCGCCGATATCTTCTTCACCAATGCACCGCGTCGGGCGAGCGCCCGGACGCCGACCGCAAGCGCGAGAGTGATGGTAGGCAGCAAACCCTCGGGCACGTTGGCCACGAGGAGGCCGATCGCAAAGGTCGCCGAGTCCTGCACCGACAAACCCGCGACCAAGGTGCCGAGCGGCAAGAACGCCAGGCCCAAGCAGGCCGCTACGGCAGCGATGAGCCAGGCAACGCGTTTGACCTGTCGTTCGAGCGGGCTCTCTTCGGGAGCGACCCGTTGGGACAACGCTGCAATGCGTCCGAGTTCGGTGTGCATGCCGGTCGCGAAGACGACCGCGCGGGCATGCCCACCCACGATCGTCGTTCCGCTGAAAACGACGTCCGACGCTTCGATGATCGGTCCCGACGCTGCACCGGTTCGGGTCTCGATATGAACTGCATCGGATTCACCGGTCAGACTCGACAGATCGGTTTCCAGCGCACCGTCGAGGAGTCGAGCGTCGGCGGACACCTTGTCGCCCTCGGCGAGCACCATGACATCGCCCGGGACCAACTGTGATGCCTCGACCGTACGCTCAGGCCCTTGTCGGACTACCCGTGCAGTGGTGGGGATGAACGCTGACAGCGCCTCCACCGCCTGTTCCGCGTGACGCTCCTGAACGAAGGCGAACGCTGCGTTGATGAGAATAACGACCACGATTGCAACCGCGAGCGGTCGGGACGTACTGAGCCAGGCCAGTATGGCTGCAATCCACAGCAGCAGTGCGAGAGGGTGTGTGAGCTGCCGCATCAACTGCCGAGTCCAATGACTACCCGGTCGGCGGACTATTCGGTTAGGGCCGTGAACGAGTGCCCGGCGCGCAACCTCGCGGTCGGACAAGCCTGCTGGACTGGTCTTGAGGTCTTCCAGCAACCGTGCGATGGATTCTTGGGGGTCGATGAGCTTTGTGGGCTCGGTCGGCGCCGAGCGGTTCGATTTCTCCGGGTGTAGCACCACGCCGTCCTCCGAGTCCCGCCATGTCCTCGCATTCGATCGACCTCCTGCCGAACGATTCGATGGTTGCAGCGGGCCGATCGATTGCACAGGGACAAAGGTCTCCACCATGTGGGCCGGCTGGCCCCTGTGCATCCCAACGGGCCGGTGCTCGCTCGGGTGACCTTGGTCCTCGCCTTGTGGACCGAGTGCTCTGCTTCGACACACGCTCGCAGTCATAGCCTCGTGACAATCACCGACTACGAACGAAGCCGCGGTCGGGGCCGTCGCGTGAACTTTCGTTGTCGACCGGCCTCACAGTGACAAGGAGAAGCAATGCACGCCATGATCTTTCACGGGCCTGGCCAGAAGTCTTGGGACGAGGTCGCCGACCCCACAATCGAGTGCCCGACCGATGCAGTCGTTCGAGTCGACGCGGTCACGATCTGCGGCACTGATCTGCACATCTTGAAAGGTGACGTCCCGGAGACGACGCCAGGCCGAGTCCTCGGCCACGAGGCCGTTGGCACTGTAGTCGAGGTAGGAAGCGGGGTGGCCAGAGTCGAGGTCGGGGATCGTGTGCTCGTGTCCTGTATCTCGTCGTGTGGTTCCTGCAGGTTCTGCCGCGAGCAACGGTACGGCCAGTGCACGGGTGGGGGAGGGTGGATCCTCGGGCACACCATCGACGGAACTCAAGCCGAACTCGTTCGAGTTCCATTCGCAGACAACTCTACTCATCCTGTCCCCTCCGGATTGAGCGACGAGCAGATGCTCATGCTGGCGGATATCTTTCCGACCAGCTATGAGGTCGGTGTCCTCAACGGGCAGGTCAAACCTGGGGATGTGGTGGTGATCATCGGTGCGGGTCCGATCGGTCTGGCCGCAGTCATGACCTCGAAACTGTTCTCTCCCAGCCGTATCGTGGTGGTGGACAGGGATTCGGGGAGGCTACAGGCTGCCTTGAAAGTAGGCGCCGACACGGTCATCGACAACACGACGGAGGATGTAGTCGAGGTGGTCCGCGCTCTCACTGAGGGGTTGGGAGCGGATGTGGCCATGGAAGCCGTCGGACTACCTGCCACTTTCGAACTGGCAGTCGATGTAGTGCGTCCGGGGGGACATGTGGCCAACATCGGTGTGCACGGCGCCTCTGCCGCCCTACATCTGGAAACAATTTGGATTCGAGATCTCACCATCACCACAGGACTTGTCGATACGTTTTCGACACCGACGTTGGCCACACTGGCGGCCGGCGGCACGCTCGATCCGTCTGGTCTGATCACCCATCGATTCAGGATGAACGAATTCACCGAGGCGTACGACGTTTTCAGTGGTGCCGCTGACTCAGGATCCCTGAAGGTGGTCATCAGTAGGTGAGCCGAAACTCGGTTGCCTTTCTGCTTGACGTTCGAGACCGACCGCTGACGAGAGGCGTCCACATGTCCCACTTCACCGCTCCGTTCGCCACCGACGGGCGTTTCGCCGTCATTCTCGACGGTGGGCGAACCGATGCAGGCATAGTCGAGTGGGCGGCGAGGCTCGCCCGTCGTGCCCACTCGAGCCTGCGACTGATCTATTTGCTGCCGGCCCCCGAGTGGAGTGCAGCGATGGCGGCATCGATGGAAACGAGCGACTATCCCTCCCGGCTACGGCACGAGGCAGAGCAGCGGTTACAGGACGCGGTCCAGTCCGCGCGCGACATCGAACCCGGCATCGAAGTGGACAGCAGGATCGTCGAACTGTCCGCGTCGGAAATGGCGGCATCTGTTTCGGCCGACTCGACGATGCTCGTCCTCGGCGCACCGGAATCGGGACCTGTTCGAGACATCGTCTTCGGTCGTCCCACGACGACAGTGGTGAACTCGGCTACCTGTCCGACGCTGGTGTGGCGGGCTCGGCGAGACAGCGAGCTGAACGAACAGAGACCCGTCGTGGTGGGTGTGGACGGCTCGGACCCGTCGAAACGCGCGCTGGGGGCGGCATTCGACCTCGCGAACATTCTGGGTGTCGAATTGCTTGCAGTGCATGTCGGCGCCGTCAGCGAAGCCGACGAGTTGCACTATGCGACGTCGGTGGAGTGGAAGCCCTTGCGCGAAGCGGAGCACAAGTGGTTGCAGTCCATGGTCGAGACGTACCGTGACCGCTATCCGTCCGTCTCCGTCCGAGTGTTGGCCGTCGGCGCTTCCGCGGCTCGTGAACTGCGCGCACTGTCGGGGACGGCCCAGGTATTGGTGGTCGGCAGTCGTGGCCGTGGCCGGTTGTCCGGGGCAGTGTTGGGTTCGGTGAGCCAGAATCTCGTCCACCACGCCGAATGCCCTGTGCTCGTTGTGCATTGACATCTCCGCGCAGAGTGACTCGCGCACTAGCTATTTCGAGGTGGGCGGAGACTCGGTGCTCCGATCTTGGCGAGAAGGATGCTTGCCGGGCACCAACCGACCGCAGCGTAGAGGGCGAGGTTGGTTGCCGCGAATGCGCTGAGCAGTCGCCAGCGCGGTGAGGCCACTTCGCCGAGGACGAGCCCTGCGGCTGTGACGACGCTGGCAAGGGCGGGCACTGTGCGTTCGATCGGCCAGCCCTCGAAGGCGCTCGGAACGGTATCAGGCAGGGACATGATGAGCTCCTCTATCGGGGCGGGCATAATTGCGGCGTCAGGGAACCACAAGAAGCGGTCCACCGGCAGAGTGGATCAGTTGTTGCACCGTGGACCTACATAGGGTTCCCTTGAGCAGACCGCAACCGTGACTTCCGATCACAACGAGTTGGGCCGTCGAGGATGCCCGCCGGAGCTCATGTTCGGGTGTCGAACCGAGGCAATGCAGGTGCACATCGACTGATGGGTGGTGTTGGGCGGCCGTCGCCGTGCGTGCGCGCAGCCAATCGAGACGATCATCTTCGGGTGCGGCCCCACTGTGTACTGCGCTGCCGTGGACGGGCGCCTCCGTGTGCATTGCTGTCAACGGGGTTGCGAGAATATCGGCAAGGTAAAAGGCGAGCGTGATTGCGCGAGAGGAAGACTCGGAATCGTCGATGCCCAGCACGACAGCTCCAGCATCGCTGCGAGCTTCCGACTGCCCACGCCAGACCACGACCGGACAACTCGACTTGGCGACGATTCGAGTTGCGTGGTGTCCGAACAGCGTATCTCTCACCGGCCCGGACGGGCGACTACCGATGACGGCAAGGTCAGCGGTGCGGGTCAGCGTGGTCAGGTATGAAGCGATCGGATCGTCAGTCAGCACCGTGTCGACGGTCAGAGCTGGGTCTTTCTTGTGAACGGAGCGCGCTGCAGACCGCAACAACCGTTTTCCGATCACGCGAGATCGAGGATTTTCGGACCGGATGTCTTCCAATCGGTGCTGTGGAAGAGCATGAACGATTCGAATCTTTGCTCCGGCCCGATGTGCGATGTCCGTGGCCCACTCGAGCGCTCCCCACGAGTGGGGGCTCTGATCGAGTCCGACACTGATCGTCGTGATGCGTCCACCGACGTCAGGAGCTTCATCGGGTGCGGGTGCGGGTGCGGTGTCTGCCGTGGACGTTGTCATGGAAACTACCTCGCGTCGATTCGGGAGATCGAGGGTCTGATCTTGCAGCTGTCTCGAGTCAACGCCGGGCGTAGGTCGTCGAGATAGAGCCGAAGGTCCCGATTACTGGACGTGGCCCGAAGGTCCCAGGCACCGAGGTCGAAATGCTCTGTGACGGAACGAGGACCTGCTGTAGACCTAGCGAGGAATGCCGTGGTTTCGACGTTCCGGTTCGCCTATGAAAGGACGAGAACAATGGAACAACACCAGTGGTCGGTCGAGGTGACCATCGATGAGCACGACAACAAAACGCGGGCCGTGGCGCGACTTCGAACGCGCGACGACACCCATTTGACCGGTGTGGGACACGCTCGAAAGAGTCCCGCGGACCCGAATGTGCCCGAGATCGGCGACGAACTCGCCACCGCACGAGCGTTGTCGGACCTGGCGCATCAATTGCTCGAGTGCAGCGCACAGGACTTGGAAAAGGTTGTCCACGAACCAGTCACGATGAACTTGTGAATGGGACAGCTGTGCACATCAGGGGAGGGGCGCAGACCACGTCAGAACAGTGCCGCCCGCCTCGGTAGCGGGTTCGATAATCATGTGTCCGCCGCATTCCCGAGCTCTCGATCGCAAATTGTCGAGTCCGCTGGCCGATACATCGGCGGGCATTCCGACACCGTCGTCGGTGATGACAACGGTGAGATCGTCCGCGACGCTGATCGCGATGGTGACGGTAGTGGCGTGAGCGTGGCGCACACAGTTGCTGATTCCCTCGCGAAGCACCGCCAGTGCGTGTGAGGCAAGTGGCGGATCCACCACCGACAAAGGCCCCGAGACCCGCAATGTCGTTCGCAATCCGGAGTTCCCGGTCATCTCGTCGACGATGTCATCGACACGCCGTCGTAGACCGACGGTTGTGGTATCACGAGAGTGCAGGTCGAATATTGCACTGCGAATATCCTGGACCGTGTCCTGGAGGTCATCGATCGTGGTTGCGAGCCGCGTCTTGACTTCCGGGGCTGTTGCACGCTGCACCGTGCTCTGGAGAGACAGCCCGGCAGCGAATATCCGTTGGATCACTCGGTCGTGCAGATCTCGGGCGATCCTGTCACGCTCGGCCAGCACATCCAGTTCGCGAAGTCTGCGTGCGGAATTCGCCATTTGTACGGTCACGGCGGCCTGATCGGCGAACGATGACACAAGTTCGAGTTGAGTGTCGTCGAAGGGCTTGCCGTCGATCCGGCGCAGGACAACCAGAACCCCTGCGACTCGATCCGAAGCGCGAAGCGGAGAGATGAGTGCGGGGCCGTATTCGACACCTGATCCTTCGGTAGCGTCGAATTCGAGATGCTCGGCTCGGATCGGTGTCCGGCTCCGGAACGAGGTGCCCGAAGTCGATCCGAACACCGGCAGAACGTTCCCCATCACGCTGTGCGGCCCGTCGGCCGGTTCCCCGGCTACAACGTTCACTACCAGTTCGGTGACGTCTTCTGCGGGTGCGTCTGCTTCACCCGGGATGGCAATGAACGCGAGATCGGCGGCAGTAAGTCGCAAGGCCTGCTCGGCGACCTTTCGAAGAACCTGATCGGTGGCGGTGCCACTCAACAGATCGGTCGCGATATCGCGGGTAGCCTCCAGCCAGGATTGTTGTGTGCGCGCTTGGCTGTACAACCGGGCGTTCTCGATAGCGACACCTGCAGCGGATGCGAGCGCTTGCATCACCGCCTCGTCGTCCTCGGTGAACGACTTTCCGTTGTTCTTTTCGGTCAGATACAGATTTCCGAATACTTCGTCGCGAACTCGAATCGGAACACCGAGGAACGTATTCATCGGTGGGTGTCCAGGTGGAAAACCGATCGACGACGGATGATCGGAGAGCCGGTCGAGACGGAGGGCTTGCGGCTGGTCGATCAGCAATCCCAGTACACCGCCGCCGGTAGGCAACGGTCCAATTATTTCGGCCGTCTCGCTTTCGATGCCGTGAAATATGAAAGCGCTCAGCTCACGGTTGTGGCCGCGTACACCCAAAGCTCCGTAGCGAGCGTCGACGAGCTCGACGGCCGAGACAACGATCGACCGCAGAGTTTCCTCGAGGTCCAACCCCTCGGAGATGGCAAGCATCGAGTGAAGCAGACTGTCGAGCTGCTCACGCGCATCTACGATCTTTCCCAGCCGCTCCTGGACCTCTCCCAATAGTTCCCGGAGGCGTAGCTGAGACAGTGTTCCGCTCAGTTCGCCGGTGAATGTCTTCCCGGTGTCGCCATGGTTTCCGACCACAGCAACAGTATGGCCGAGTCGCCGCTCCGATGCGACGTATCTACGTCATCCCTCCAGTTTGGATGCGTACACAGCAGCTTGCGTCCGCCTTTCCATACCGAGCTTGGCCAGCAGTCGCGACACATAGTTCTTTACCGTCTTCTCGGCGAGAAACATCCGCTCGGCGATCTGCCGATTGGTCAACCCTTCCCCGAGCAGCGCAAGCAGTTTGCGCTCTTGGTCGGTGAGCGAAGCCAGTGGGCCCGTGACGGACGTGTCCTCGGAGGCCCGCAGCTTCCGCATCAGCGCCGCGGCTGCACGATTGTCGAGCAAGGACCGTCCGAGTCCGACGTCCTTGATCGCCTTGGTCAGGTCCATGCCCTTGATGTCCTTGACGATGTAACCCATCGCGCCGGCAAGAATGGCGTCGAGCATGGCTTGGTCCTCGGTGAACGAAGTCAGCATCAGGCACCGCAGCTCA
Organism: Rhodococcus sp. FG69; assembly: GCF_057808915.1. Lineage (NCBI taxonomy): Bacteria > Bacillati > Actinomycetota > Actinomycetes > Mycobacteriales > Nocardiaceae > Rhodococcus > Rhodococcus sp. FG69. The sequence continues at coordinate 60,804 of NZ_JBMDIX010000016.1, forward strand.
GGCATGCTCGACATCAATTCGCGACACAGTTCTACGCCATTGCCGTCGGGTAGCTGCACGTCCAAGACCGCAACGTCAGGGCGCAAGGCAGGTATGCGAGCGAGGGCATTGCTGACCGTGCCCGCTTCTCCGACTATGGACAGTTCGGGGTCGGACTCGATGAGATCGATAAGACCCCGACGGACGATCTCGTGGTCGTCGACCAGAAAGACAGTGATCACCGCGACTCCTTCCATGCGCTCGTCTTGCCAGCATACGGTTTTCCGTTGCTGGGACACTGTTGCCGAAGTGCTCGTGTTTCGGATGACGTACGGCCCTTTCGCCTATGTGAGATCGGCGACAACACTGGCCTCTGCCATTGCTCTCGCAGTGGGCCATTGCTCTCGCAGTGGGGATGTATAGGAGTGATGATGAGCGTTCAGCCGGAGTCGGCGGTAGTGGAGATGCTGGTGGAACTTGCGTGCCGTGCGCCGTCGGTTCACAATAGTCAGCCTTGGAAGTGGGTGTACTCCGACGGCTATCTCAATCTGCATACGGACCGGTCGCGTCTGCTGGAGTCGATCGATCCGCTGGGCCGCCAGATGGTGATCAGTTGCGGGGCCGCCCTGGATCATCTGACTACCGCGGCGGCGACATTTCGATGGTCCACCGAGGTGGGCGAACTGCCATTTCCCGGTTCTCCTGATCATCTCGCGCGTGTTCACTTCGTCCATGGTGCGCATCCACAGTCGCACGAGTTCGACCTGTTGACCGCGATCAGCCGCAGGCGGTCCGATCGCCGGCCATTCGGCCCTGTTCCGGATGGCAGCGTCCTCACGTCGACAATGCAACGGGCTGCGGACAATCATGGCGCGACGCTTACTGTCCTATCACCCGATGCAAGGGAAACTTTGGCCACCGCATCCAGGTTGAGTGCGGGCATCCGAAAGTACGACGCAACCTACCAAGCCGAGATCCGCTGGTGGGCCGGGCATGTGGTGGCATCGCGTGGGATACCGCCGAGTGCGCTCGCGGATCGGTCCGAGTCGGCGAACGTTGATATCGGGCGCCAATTTCCAGAACCACGCCGAGTCGGTCTTCACGACCGGTCGGTCGATTGGATCGACCGTTCCAGTGTCGTTCTGCTCAGTACCGAGGGCGATCACCGTATCGACTGGTTGAAGGCTGGCCGAGCGCTCTCTCCGCTTCTGCTCGAATCCGCAGCAAGAGGACTTGCGACGTGTCCGCTGACTCATTTGACGGAACAGTCCGGCAGCCGGGCGCTGGTCGAATCGCTTGCACCCGAGGGTGGTGTGCCGCAGGTCTTGGTGAGGATCGGTACCCCGCCGACCGGCGGGGCGCCGAAACAGACTCCGCGACGACCGATCTCGAGTGTCCTCTCCATTAACAAGAGGTGATCGCCGTTCGCCGATCAGATCGCCGGAACGATGATGGTCGGGATTTCGGCGCGATGAAGGACCGCGCGACTGGTCGACCCTATGAACAGCGGCGAAATTGCACCGCGGCTGCGAGAGCCGACGACGATCAATTGAGCATCGGCGGCCATCTCGAGAACAACGCGTGATGGATAGTCCTCGATCGCACACGTCGAAACCTGTACTGCCGGATACTCGTTGCCCCACGCTCCGGCGACCTCGTCCATCCAGAGTTTCGCTGCGCCTGCGGGATCCAGATGAGGGCCCCACTGCACGAACTCGCCGAAGGACGTACCTGGATGGAGAGCGGTGAAGGCGTGGACCATCCTCAGGCTGACGTGTCGCCGTGCCGCCTGATCGAAAGCGACAGCGAGAACTGCATTGTCGTGTGGTGAATGGTCGAGCCCGACGACTATGGGGGCGGAGTCGGCGTCCACCTGGGTGGTGTCGAAATGCTCCGGGACGATGACCACCGGACAGCCGGCCTGCGCGGCGACGGCACTGCTGACCGAGCCGAGGACCGCGCGGGCAAGCCCTCCCAGACCGCGCGTACCGAGCGCGATCAGCCGAGCATCCGGGCCGTAACCGATGAGGGCCTCGGCCGGCGGAGTCGACACGAGAACGGTCTCGATAGCCAGGGAGCCCCCGGCCACGGACTGGGCGACCGCCTGGGCGGTAGCCAGTGCCGAACGGGCGTGTGCGCTCGATGCGCCACCGCTGAGACGCGGTGCGTTCGATTGTGTTCCGCCTGACGCAACTCCTGCGTAGACGAGCGTCAATGCTGTCCCGTGTGTAGCTGCGTCGGCGGCAGCCCATCTCACCGCGACCTCCGAAGGCACAGAGCCGTCGACGCCGACGATTGTCCGCTTTGTCGGTGCACTGTCCTCGCTGAACGCACTGTCCGTGTGGGTCATGCTTTCATCCTTTCGATGCCACGTGTAACCCGACCAGGGTCACCGGTCCGGATGCCGTAGTGCCGAGTCCCTGACACCGGTGACGAAATGCTCTGTGCCGGTCTCCCTACGTCAGCGTGCAATGAAGGTGCATCCACGCCGGATGCAGCAACAGCGGACGCCGACATCGCGTCGGCACCTGCCTGCGCCGAAGACAGGGAGAGATCATGATTCTGGCAAATCATCAGAGGGTCGTCGTGGGTGTCGACGGTTCACCGAACAGTGCCGCGGCCGCGCGCTGGGCAGCGAACGTGGCCGAGCGCTTGAACGCCCCGCTGCACATCGCCAGCGCCGTTCAGGAGCCGACGTTCTACATGGCCGAGTCGGCAATGGTCATTCCTGCCGAAGTGTGGGAGGAACAACGACACACCGCCGACAAGCTCGTCGCGGACTTGTCCACGGCCGTTCAGGAGGCGCATCCGTCTCTGTCGGTGACAACAGGGGTGGACACAACATCGGCAGCAGTGATGCTGGTCGAACATTCGCGGACGGCTCGCGTGGTGGTGGTCGGCAACTCCGGTACCGGACTGTTGGTCTCGACCCTGCTCGGAAGTACAGCGAAACGGACGGTCGACAAGGCTGATTGTCCAGTGGTCGTGTGGCGAGCAGGAGATGCAGCAGTCGACGCGCCGATCGTGGTCGGTGTCGACGGAAGCGCCACGAGTGCCGCGGCGGTCGAGTACGCCTTCGAACTTGCGGCCGGTCTTGGGCTCCCACTCATCGCTGCGCACACCTGGAATGCGTTCTCGCTCGGTGGCGGTGTGGCACTGCCCGGCTTGGTCGACTTGACCACGTTGGAGAACGAGGAGTCCGCTCTGTTGTCGGAGAGCCTCGCGGGGTGGTCACAGAAGTACCCCGAAGTCGCTGTCGAACATGTATTGAGGCAGGGGAGCGCCGCTCACCTGCTGGTCGACCTGTCGAGACAGTCGCAGTTGGTGGTGGTCGGCAGTCGAGGACGGGGGTCGGCAGCACAGGCTTTGCTGGGCTCGACGAGCAGCAACCTCGCTCACCACGCGCACTGCCCGGTGATGATCTGCCGAGGAAAGTGACCGTACTATCGCCTCAATTCGTACTGAGCTGGGCGGCTTTCGCAGCCAGCGACTGCCCCCACTGCTCGGCACGTTCGACTTCGTGTGCCTTCAGATTCGATTCTGCATCGACCAGAAAGCTCTCGGGAGGAGCGACGATGTCGAGATGAACACGACGGAGCTTTCGAGCGATCACCTTCGATGCGCGGCCGGTCAGGAACGGCGACTTGTCGATTCGAGTGTCGAACGCGGCCGCCAGTCCGTTGGGCGACGGAGCCAACGTGGACAACCATTCCCGTAGGCCCGCACTCGATGCTCCGGCTTCGAGGTGCACTGTGCTGTCCGGTCGCGATGCGGCCACGATCGCCGCATCGCGCGTTCGCAACCGACTCATCCCGTGCACGTGGGTAGGTCCACCGACGACGAGAAGAGCGTACGTAGCGATGTCACATTCTCGCGCATGGGATGCTGGTACGACATCGACAGTGCCGCTGTGTTGCAATCCCCTGGCAATGGCTTCGGCGATGAGTCTGGTATTGCCGTACATGGATTCATAGATCACCAACGTGTTCATGGTGTGCCTTTCAATCGATGACGTGAAGTCGGTTCTGAACTGTCTCGACGCCGCGCGCCTCTCGGGCTGCCCTGCAGATCTCGTCGCTTTCGGCGATGGAGCGAGCAGTGCCTTCGAGAATGACATTTCCACCGCCGTCGGTCGAGATAGAGATGTGCTGGGCAGCCACTCGCGCGGCGTGCTCGAGTACTGCCTCGACATGTCGGGCGACATGCTCCGCCGCGGCGCGGGGGCTGACCTCGATCATGTTGCTCACCTTGCGAACTCCGTGCACGTTCGCAGCCGAACTTTCGGCTGCGGCGCGTTGGAAGTCCCAGAGCACGATTCCGGTCAGGAACACACATCCGTGAGTGACTGTGGTGTGCACCGAGTCCGTCGGTACATCTGAATTTCTGTCCAGCTCTGTGGCTACGTCACGGGCGATATCGGTGTCGTTCACAGGGCCGACTTCGTTTCGAACATTCATTTCACGGGCGACTGCCGAGACCCCGGAAACTTTCCACGCGGCGCGTTCGGCAATCTCGATTTGCGAGAAGTCCGCGACCTCGCCGGAAAGCGTCACGCTGCCATCGGTCACGGCGAGCCCGATGTGAGTGGTGTCGAGCTCAGGGGCCCAATGCAGCTCCAGCTCGACGCGGGCCTTGATTTCTGCGTCGCTGATGTGTGTTGTCGTCATGATCCGATGGTCGGGCACGTCGCATTCGGTTCCAAGGGTCATTGGTCCCTCACACCGCAGCAGTGGTCACCCTGTCGTGTTCACTGATGGGCCGCGGTCACTCCTGCGGTAGACCGGGCCGTGCTCGCAGCCAGACCGGGTCCGACGGGATGAGAACGACAGATCATCAATGGGCTGTCCGAGTGGAAGAGAAGCTGATGCACCGTCCGTCCGGTGATTCCCAGGAGCGGTAGCCGATCGTGTTCCGGTGGGCCCACTACGGTCAGTTGGGCAGCCTTGGACAGTGACACAGCCAATGTTGCGAGTGCGCCGTCTTGGCTGATGGAATCGATTCGGACGTCGGGCGTCTGCGCTTGCCATCGAGTGATGCGCCGTTCCAGGCCGCCGTCCGTGTCGCCTGCTTCGTCGGAGGACGCGATGATCATCGAAGTTCTGCGAATCCGAGCTTCTGCGGTTGCTGCCTCGACTATCGAGTCCCACTCTTCCCATACGTCGTCCGTTCCGGCGAGCACGGCAACTACGGGCAGTGCGTTGTGCTCGTCGGTCGAGACTGCGGTGCGGTAAGACTTGATGATTGCTACCGGACACGGCGCGGTAGCTGCGAGTTCGGCCGCTGTCGATCCGAGGACAAGTGAGCCCAGCATGCCGATTCCTACCGAGCCGACCACCAACAGGCTCGCGGACACGGCTTCGTGGCGCAGCACGGATTCTGGGGTGCCCTGTCTGTAGACGGGTTCCACGACGGGAGAATTGGGTTCTTCGGCCGCAGCAGCCGCTGCTGCCAGCAACGCTGCGTTGCCGTAGTCGCGGTCCACGTCCGGGGCGCCGAAGACCGGATCCAGGTCGTGACGCGGCGCGACATGCACGATTCTCAGCGGTACCCGTCTCGCGGAAGCTTCCCGAACTGCCCACCGAACAGCATCCAGTGCTGCGGTCGAGCCGTCGGTTCCGACTACTACTGAGGAAGGCGTTTGCGCACTGGCCATGGTCGTCTCCGTTGGCTCTCGGTCGTATGTGGTGGTGTCGACTGCGACCGTACATACGGGGTAGTCGTCGCGGCTGACGCCGAACGTCCCTTCTTGAAGGGTCCAAGGTCCTTGCATCGCCGGGCGCGCCGTCCTCGCAGACAACAGGCAGAGAGAAGGGCGAAAGTTCTCCACGATCAAGGTCCACCGACCCTGCGGGCACCCCATCGGGCGGCGGAGAATGTGCACATTCTCCGCTGTCGGGATGGCCCGACCGGGCAGTCCGTCATCGATGTGAAGGGCAGTAACGAATGGGCTTCATCCGGGTGGTCGCCACCGACTTCGACGGCACCGTGACAGACGGTGGCGCAATGTCGGTGACAGTGTTGCACGCGCTCGATCGACTTCGTCAGGACGGCGTCGTTCGAATCTTGGTGACCGGCCGAATTCGAGTCGAACTACTCGCGGGTTTTCCGGACATCGAGAAGGCCTTCGACGCAATGGTCTTCGAGAACGGGGCCGTAACAGTGGTGGGTGGGCGAACCAGATTGTTGGCACCACCCGTGGACCGGGAAGTTGCGCTCGCGCTCGACGCGAAGCACATCCCCAATCGGCGTGGGGAAGTGTTGCTGGCAACCGACGCAGTCCATGCCGGCGACGTTCTCGATATCATCGGCAGTCGCGGATTGGACACGCAGATGATTCACAATCGCGGGCAACTGATGGTGCTTCCCGCAGGGGTCACCAAAGGAACAGGTCTCGCCGCAGTGCTGTCGGAAATGAACCTGTCCTCGCACAACACGATTGCAATCGGGGATGCTGAAAACGACATGGCGATGTTCGACGTGGCCGAAGTCGGTATCGCGGTCGCCAACGCGGTTCCCTCCGTACGTCGCCACGCAGACATGGTGCTGGGCGTGGCGAACGGGGTCGGGATCGCAAGTCTGGTGGCCGGTCCGTTCATGACCGGATCGGAACGGTGGTGTCCGCCTCGTCGTTGGATCGAGATCGGCTTCTACGACGACGATACTCCGACGAAAGTGCCTGGGAGTCAAGCGCGAATAGTCGTTTCCGGTGAGAGTGGTTGCGGGAAGAGTTATCTCGTCGGGCTCATGGCAGAACGGTGGATCGAGGCGGGATACTGTGTACTTGTGATCGACCCCGAGGGTGATCACGCGCCCTTGCATCAACTGCATCAGGTGCGTGTCGTCGACTCCCGCAGCGCCTTGCCCGAGCCCCGAGATCTGGTCGAGACCCTCCTTTCTCCTTGGTCCAGTGCTGTCGTCGATCTGTCGGCGCTACCGGAGGATCAGAAGCCGTCGTATATGCAACGGCTGCGGGTGGCCGCCGAGGTGCAACGTGAGGAGAAAGGATTTCCGCACTGGGTCGTGGTCGACGAAGCGCACCTTCTCCGCGAAGACGACGAAGAGCCATGGATGAGACGCGGAGGGTATCTTCTGTCGTCGTGGCGTCCGGGACTCATGCCCTCGGCCGACGTCGAGAAGTCGGACATTCTGATCAACTGTGTGGCACAAGCCCGTCCCGTCGAACGGGTGCCGAAGGCGTCGTGGCGAGCCAGCATACAATTCGGTTGGGCCGCACCGACATCGTTCTTCGTCGCCAGTCGACACACCACCCATGTGCGACATCGCCGAAAGTACGAGGACACCTCCTTGCCAGGGGACCGCTGCTTCTACTTCCGGAACACCGGCGACGGCCCCGCAGTCGCCGAGAACATCGCGCAATTCCGAATGCACCTGAGCCGACTGAACTCCGAAGTGTTGGAGTATCACCTGGAGCGACGAGATTTTTCGCGGTGGCTCGAAGGCACGATCGGTGATCGCGAGTTGGCATCGCAGGTTGCCGAATGGGAGGACCAACTGCAGGCCCACCGAGCAGCCGATCTCGAACGAATACGACGCCATGTCCTCACCGCCGTCGAAGAGCGCTACCTCTGAGGCTGCAGCGTCGATTGCGGGACGTTGGTCCTTGTATTGCAGACGGATGGCCCTCCTTCACGCGCGGTGACCGGCATAGCCTTTCAAAGCAATCACATCGAACTCGGTGACGCCCTGCGTCGCGAGGTCGGAGCCGTCACGATGCGCATTGAGAGAGAGCTATGAACGATACAGGTGAACGGGTACTACCGGTTGTCGTAGGCATCGACAGTTCCGACGGATCGCGGGCAGCCGCGTGTTGGGCGGCAACATATGCCCGACTGATCGATGCTCCTCTCCGGTTGGTTCACGTTGTCCCGGATGGAGATTGGTACGGTTCGGCAGCATTCGTCGATGGCGGGGCTCTGGAAGACGATCTTCGACGAGCCGGCCACGAGTATCTCGCACGCGCGTCAGCGGAGGCAACGGCTGCCGCGCCCGGCGTTGTCGTCGAGGAAGTCAGCGCAGATGGAACCTTGCCTGAAGTCCTCGCGGCGATTCCCTCGAAACTGGTGGTACTCGGTACTCCGCGGACGAATGCAGCTCGAGACCTACTTCTCGGCAGCAACACCATTCGTGTTGTCAACCACGTGCAGAGCCCAGTGCTGGTCTGGCGATCGGCTGCCGGGTCGGGCAGCGACCTGCGACCCATCGTGGTCGGGGTGGACGGCAGCAGCGAGTCAGATCGGGCATTTTCCACCGCACTCGACATGGCGCACACGCTCGGTGCGCCGCTTGTCGGGGCAAACTACTGGGGGCTCGCCGCGCAGACCGGCGTCGGTTTCGCCGGCATCGGATTCGCGGCCGGTTACATCGACTGGGACAAGGTTCGTACCGAAGAAAAGCTCTGGTTGGACACACACGTCTCCGCGATGCGCGACAAGTTCCCGGACGTGAAGCTGTCGACCGTGAGCGCGAGTTCGTCACCAGCGCGAGGGTTGCAGGCGCTGTCGTCCAAGGCCCTGATCGTTGCGGTCGGGTCTCGTGGCCGTGGCACCCTGCGCGGTGCGGCGCTGGGGTCGGTGAGCCAGAATCTCCTGCATCACGCTGAATCTGCGGTGTTGATCGTTCGTTGATCACGCGCGCGGCGGCGTCGCGTGATGCGGTCGGCGAACTCGTCCACGAGGGTCTTGCCCACGAGGAGGCTTGTGACCACGACACTTGCACTGACAGCTGTCACGATCACCCCAACCGGGGTTTCCGCGATCCGGGTCGCCACATCTTTGATCATGATTCGCGACCCATGACGGCTGGTACCACGATGACGGGTATGTCGACGTGATGCAGCACGGCGCGGCTGGTCGATCCGATGCGCAGTGGTGGGATGGCTCCGCGGCTGCGGGCGCCGACAACGACCAGTTGGGCATCACGTGCGTTGTTCAACAAGGCTTGGGACGGGCGCTCTGTCGCGATGTGTGTCGTGAAGTCGACTGAGGCGTACTTCTCTCCCCACGTCGCGAGGAGTCGGTCGATCCATCGTTTCGGTCCGCTTGTGGGGTCCAGGCGGGGACCGTACTCGACATATTCACTGAAAAGTGCTGCAGGGTCCGTTTTTTCGCAAGCATGCACTGCGCGCAGAGATGCGCCCAGGTGTGATGCTTGATCGAAAGCCGTTCCGAGCACTGCATCGTCGTTCGATGAATGGTCGAGGCCCACGACGACCGGACCTGCCCCAGGACCGGGTGATCGGACCGCGTAGTTCTCCGGAATCACTGCAATTGGGCACCGGGCGTGAGCGGCGACGACGCTGCTGACCGAACCGAGCACTGCACGAGCCACCGCGCTCTGTCGACGCGAGCCCAGGACGAGCATTCGCGCAGATTCGGAGTAGCGGATGAGAGTTTCGGCCGGGGGTGCGCTCTCGAGGACAATCCGGACGTCGAGGTCGTCATCCACAGCGGAGCGTGCGATGGCCCGTGCGGTCGCGAGAGCCTCTCGCGCGTGTGCGCGTGCGTTCGTCGTCGTGCCGGCGCGAAGATTGACTGCGGCAGAAAGTGATGTGCCACTCTTCCCGACACCCGCATAGACGAGCAGCATGGGCGTCTTTCGGGCGGCAGCGTCGGTGGCTGCCCACCTGACTGCGTTGTGAGCGGAAGCCGAGCCGTCTACGCCGACGACAGTCGTGGACTCGAGGTCGGAAACAGGATCGATCATGGCTCCATCGTGCGGTGCCGTGCTGACCGAGAATAGGGACTTTTGGCACTGACCGACCACGACGGCGCGGTGCACAGTCGAAGTCATCGTTCGACAACAGGAGGATCGACATGAATGGAAACATCACATCCCATAGATCCACGATCACCGAGCTCGAGAACGTGCTCACCGAGATACTGATCGTGGCGGGCATCGCGGCCGTCGGGATCTGTCTCACTGTCTTCGCATCGGGAATGACCGGGTGGGGTGTAGTTGTAGGCGCGTCCGCACTTGCGATGTTCGTTCTCGCCGTCGTCACCTTCCGGGCAGCACGACACGGCCGAACAGGTTCCTCCTAGATGCGTTGATTCACATCGTCACAACTGCTGCCCCGGCGAACCGCCCGTGTCGAAGATCGCGAAGCGCGGTGGGAATCTGGTCGAACGCGTACGACGTGGTCGCGATCTGGATTCTGTCTCTTTCGCACCGCGCGAGGAATTCGCGGGCGTCGTCACGGGTGTTCGACTCGACGCTACGTAGTCGCTTCTCGTGAAAGAGATGCTGTTGGTAGTTCAGAGCAGGAATGTCGGACATGTGAATTCCGGCCAAGACTGCGGTTCCGCCGGATTCGAGCGCTTCGAGCGCACAAGGCACCAGCGTTCCGACGGGCGCGAACACGATCGCCGAATCGAGGCGCTCGGGTGGTGCGTCGTATGCTCCCTGCACGGAGGCCGCCCCCAACGATTCTGCCAGGGTCTGTGCGGCGGGGTCGCGGGTCATGACGTGCACGCGGGCACCGTCCGACATGGCGAGCTGCGCAACGATATGTGCACTCGCTCCGAACCCGTACAACCCGAGGCTGCCACCACGCGGGACGTCGGCGGCCGCGAGAGCGCGATAGCCGATGATGCCCGCGCACAACAACGGTGCCAGTTCGACCGTGCTGTACCCGCGCGGCAGTGTCAGGGCGTAGTCGGCGGGAACCAGGGTGAAGTCGGCAAAGCCCCCATCTCGGTCCCACCCGGTGTACAACGAAGCACGACATAGGTTCTCACGTCCGCTCGAACAGTAGATGCACGATCCGCAGGTCGATCGCAGCCACGCGGCGCCCACTACGTCACCCACACGGTGACGCGTGAGGGTTCCGGGTCCGACAGCAACGACGGTGCCCACTATCTCGTGTCCCGGCACGACATTGGGGTGGTGAACCGGCAGGTCGCCCTCGATCACGTGCAGGTCGGTACGGCACACGGCGCACGCGTCGACGGCAAGGAGCAGTTCCCCGGTGTCGGGTCGGGGAGTGGGTTCGTCGGACAGCATGAGCGGGCTGTCATCCACCGAACAGGGCTGCGTCACACGCCAGGCTTTCATCTGTGCAGCCTCGGGGAGTTTCGGCGCCGGTACCAGGGTCGAAGGTCACCGCGAATCCGGTGCGCTGCGAGTACTTCTCCTCTGGTAGTGCGACTCGCGAGGGGGCGACACTGAAGTCACGGTGAGCATTGTCGAGTGGTCACCACCGTGAACGGGAGGACGACGATGACGGTGCTGGCCAATCATCGAAGGATCGTAGTGGGCGTGGACGGTTCGGCGAATTCGCTCGGTGCAACTCAGTGGGCCGCTTCGGTGGCCTCACGGCTGAACTTGCCTCTGCACATCCTGTGCGCGATGGAATTCACGCTCTCCGCATACCGCGAATTCGACTTGTCGAGCGCCGGCGACTGGGACGGACGGATGCTGGCCGCATCGGGTGCGATCGCCAACGAGGCGGAGAAGGTTGCGTTGGCCTGGTGCCCCGATATCGAGGTCAGCACCGAGATATCGGGCGACTTCGTGGCCCGTGCTCTGCTGAACGCGTCGGATCACGCTCGGCTACTGGTCGTGGGGCAATCAGGGCTGGGTTCGGTGGGTGGTGCCCTGGTCGGATCCACGACCCAATACGTGGTCGACCAAGCGGGTTGCCCTGTCGTCGTGTGGAGAGGTGCGGTGGGCGACGAACCAGGGCGTGGTCCGGTCGTCGTCGGGGTCGACGGCAGCGAGCTGAGCACCCAGGCTGTCGACGAGGCATTCGGCTTCGCAGCGGCCTTCGGAGCTCCTGTCATTGCGGTGCACACGTGGAGCGGCGTGTTGACGGCGGGAGTATTCAAGATTCCGTTGATGCTCGACTGGGACGCGGTGAAGGCCGCAGAAGCAGCCGTGCTGGCCGAAGGTCTGGCTGGAAAGAGCGAACAATATCCCGAGGTGGCCGTACAACGGATACTGCGCGATGCCAACCCAGCCGGAACGTTGATGCACGTCTCCGATGCCGCGCAGCTCATCGTCGTCGGCAGTAGGGGCCACAGCGGGCTTCTCGGTGCACTGGCTGGTTCGACCAGCCGGAACCTTCTTTACCACGCGAAGGTTCCGGTCATGATTTGCCGCGCGCCACGAATCTGAGCAGCTGATATGCGCCGGTGTGGAGACGAAGGAGGGTGGCGACGATGAGCGGAGCGATCATGCAATTCTGGTTGGCTCGCGCGCCGTGGAGTAAGCATCCACTGGTCCGGCGAAGTGACCGTCGCGACAGCGCTGTCGCTGTCCTCGCGGTGGTCTTTTCGCTGCTTCTTGTTCCGATGGCAGCGACCTTCGGCTCCGTGACGTATTCCGATGTGAACACGCGTGCTGCGCAAGAACGGGCGACCGCGACACAAACCCTGGCAACTGTGACCGGCCTACCGCTACAGCGGGATTCGATGCAGGAACCAGCCGTGCCCGTGCGTGCGTCGGCTCCTGCGACGTGGACAGCGCCGGATGGTGGCGAACGCTCGGGGAGCGTCCAAGTCGATTCCGATGCCGTGGTCGGTGACACTGTGCTGATCTGGATCGACTCTCGAGGCGAGCAGCTTCCGGCGCCGACGACCGGCGTGGAGGCTGCGGGTATCGGAGTGGTTGTCGCGCTGGCCGTGTGGTTCACCGGATCGGTGATTGCGTGGGCGGGCGTCGTTGCGATGTGGAGATTGGGTAACCGTCAGCGAATGCGCCAGTGGGAAACCGATTGGTCCACTTTCGACGAGCAACACGGTCGAAATATCGAATGGTAATGCTGCACTGGAGAGGTCGAGGAAAAGGAGTGTTGAATGTTCCAACGAAACCCAGGTAGCTGGAACGAGATGTGTCGACGCGATCGCAGCGTGGTCCTCGTGCTGGCAGCGATCCAATTCGCGCTTGCCGCCGCGGCATGGGCCGACCTCGCACGACGTGGACGCGATCAAATACTGGGAAGCAAGCGAATCTGGGCACTGGTGATCTGCGTCAACTTCGTCGGACCGCTTGCATACTTCGTGTTCGGCCGACGGCGTACTCCGCTGCCGCCGTCGATCGATGACCAAGAAAATGATGAAGACAATGCAACCGATGTCGAGGAATCGGCACACGGGACCGGTGGTGGGGTGATCGGTGGCGAAGCCCCTGATTCTCGGGTGCAGATTCAGTCGGAGACGATCACGATCGATGTTCCCGACAGCGAGTCACCGGTCGTGTTTCCGGTGACGACGGCATCGGTGCGCGGGACGGTGCAGGCTGCGGTGATCGGGGAGTACGGCCCAGTCGGAGGAACTGCGCCCGAGGGAATCGCTCTGCGGTCGGCAGTGGTCGCGCGGTGGCCGCAAGCGCGCGTGTTCGAGCGTCGGAGTACGGGCGACCGGGGTGCAGATCCGCGAGGCTACGATCCCTTCTACGTCGAATTGGATGCAGATGGGTGCCGACATGAGGTGCAATCGAGTGAGGTGTCGGCCTTGTTGGGTGAGGACGGCCGTCGGACATCGAATGCGATCGTCGACTGAGAAGATCGCGAGCACAGAGCACGAACTTTCGACTGCGTCGCCGCCCGGCTGATCATGGGCGGCGACGCTTTCATGTTGTCGACATGCACTCGTTCAGTGGACAGCGGATTCCATGGTGGACGGTGTTGTGCGAGGCTGTGCGCCCTCCTCCGACGCGCCCTCCTCCAACGACAGTGGGCCACGAACCACTGATCTCCACTGTGCGTATGCAGCCTCCACCGATTCCGTGACGGTGTGGGAGCAATCGATACCGGCAGCGGTGGGCCATGCTTTCCTGGTCCGCGCCATTGCGTCGTAGACCTCGCGGGTTGCGTCGGACACATGGGATTTCCGAGTTTCGATCCGGTGCAGAGAGGTCGCTGCCGGTGCTGAACATTCCAGTTCGACAAGTTCGGCGCAGCTCATCGCCGCAACCAGTCGCGCGCGCTCTCGCATGCTGGGGTCGGACCACGAAGCGTCGACGATCACCGAACGGCCCGCTGCCAGTTCGGTCCGTGCCCGTTGCAGCAATTCGGCGTAGGCATGGTCGGTCATGCTGGGTGTGTACAAACCATGTCCCACTGCCGCGGGATGTGGATCGGACGGCTCGAACCCGGCGAGTTCCTTTCGGACGACGTCACTGGAAAGGACAACTGCGGCAACTTTGTCCGCCAGTGCTGTCGCGAGAGTCGATTTTCCAGTGCCCGGAAGCCCGCCGATCAAGGTCAACGTCACCGTCGCCGCCTCCAGATGCTTCAGGGCCAGCTGGGCGTGGTCCGATGCGTCGGCTTTCGACTCGGAGCAACCCTGCAGTGCACGGATGCATGCGACTTTGGCTCGCATCGTCGCTCGGTACGCGATGTAGTGATCCACGAGTGACGCAGGTGGAGCATCGCACGCGGCCTCGAGGTAGGCGTCGAGGAAGGCGTGTGCTGCGTCCGGTCGATGATGGTATTCGAGATCCATTGCAAGACATGCAGCGTCATCGATTCCGTCCAGGTAGCGCAGGGAATCGTCGAAGTCGAGGCAGTCGAGTATTCGAGGGCCGTCGGGCATACAGAATATGTCGTCGGCGAGAAGGTCTCCGTGGCCGTCCACCACATGCCCAGTAGCGATTCGAGCGTCGAAGAGAGCGCCGCGGCCGTCGATGTACCGCGCGCTTCGCACCTCGATGGCGTCGAGAACAGTGTCATCGATGATGCCGGGGGACAATGCCCGGAGTTCGTGCAGGTTCGCATGCCAGCGACCGCGAAGAGCTTCGCGGGTGCCTTCATGACTGATCGTCTCGTTGCGGGGGCTATGCAAATGGACGGAGGCGACGATGCGTGCAATGTCGGACAGATAGTCGGTCAGGTCGGTCCCAGCGGCCGCAAGGGTCGACAATTTTGCGCTGTCCGGGAGTCTGCGCATCTTCAGAAGAGGTTCAGCGGGGCCACCGGCGGGATCGGTCAGTTCGGCGATACCCATGTAGACCTCCGGCGCGAATCGACAGTTCAAGGTGTACTCGCGATCGAGAGCCGACCATCGAGAATCCACGGAGCTGAAGTCCAGAAAGTCGGTTCGAACCGACTTCTTCTTCTTGTACGCAACTGTGTCGAGTAGGAACACATATGCCGAATGTGTTTCGCGGACGACAGCCGAACCTGTTGCCTTGTAGTGGGAGTCGGTCCCCTCTGGAGTTGGCTGGTCGAGTTCGGTCATGGAAAAGCCTCCGTACGGGGTCGCCGACTGTTGCTGGCACACGCTACGACGGTCCAGCCGAGGGCACAGCTGACCTAGGTCACCTGTATCGGGGACGTAAGTCAGGCGTGTGGACGGCGCACGGAGAGTTCGATGAAGACTGGGTGTGAAGCGAAGCGTCGGAGAAACGACCCGTGGATCGGAGCGGTCTGCGCCGGATTCAGCACCTCGACCACGGAAGGAACGACCTATGAACGACCTGGACGATCGGCAGATGGCGATCTACGTAGGGATCGATGGATCCGACGATGCCCTGCAGGCGTGCGCGTGGGCTGCGGACTACGCTGCCATGACTGACATTCCCATCGTTCTGGTGCACGGTTTGCCGGACGTCGAGTGGTACATCGTCGCCGCAGCAGTGGCGAGCGAAGATATCCTTCTCGGGCAGCTGAACACGATCGGTCGCGAAGCGCTGAATGCTGCCGAAACCCTCGTACGCCGGCATGCCCCAACCGTGAGTGTGGACACCGTCATCACTCGCAAACCCATCGCTACCTTCATGGCATCGGCGTCGAAGACCGCGTCCTTGGTGGTACTCGGCAGCAGCAAACACAATGCGATCAGCGATCTCGTACTCGGCGGCAATACGATCAAGATCTGCAATGCCGCGAAGTCACCGGTGTTGGTGTGGCGGAGCAAGCACCCGCACGAGTCCCGGAGCGAGGGTCGGCGGCCGGTCGTGGTTGGAGTGGACGAGTCCGAGGAGTCCAGGCAGGCAGTGTTGACGGCGTTCGAATACGCTCGCGCGTTCGACGCACCGCTCATTGCCGTGAACGTGTGGCAGATAGTCGGAGAAGTGGGACTCGGTTACAGTGGCGCCGTCGTCGACTGGGAACGGATTCGTGCGGAACGGATTCGGACACTTCGCGAACTCGTGGGTCCGCTACACGAGAAGTTTCCAGACGTGGACACCACGCTGCGGTCGGTCGAGGGTTCTGCTGCGAAGCATCTTTGTGCGCTGTCGGCAGACGCTCGTCTCGTGGTCGTCGGTAGTGGCGCTCACTCCAAATTGCTCGGTTCAGTGCTCGGTTCGGTCAGTCAGAATCTGATCCACCACTCTCTGTGTCCGGTGCTGGTGAATCACTGAATCTTGTTGTGCGGAAGAATCACTTCCCGGTCATGACCAGACGATGACACCGTCGTATTCGGCCGAGACGTGGTCCCGACGTGCCACGAGGCCCTAGCGTAGGGGTCGTAGCCAGCACCTACGAACAGGAGAAACGAAGTGAATCAGCTGACTCCCTACCTTTGCGTCGCAGACTGCCGAGCCGCGATCGACTGGTACATCGCCGCGCTGGGCGCCGAGGTCACCTACGAGCCGATCGTGATGGACGACGGTCGAATCGGCCACTGCGAGCTTGCGATCGGCGACGCGCGCTGGATGATGTCCGATCAGTTCGACTCGGCTGGAGTGGCCGCCCCCGACCCGACTCGTGGGGCGGCGGTGACGCTACATCTGATGGTCGCCGACGTCGACGCATCTGCAGCACGAATAGCCGCGACCGGGACGACAATGGTGCGCGGCCCCGAGGACAGTCCGCCCGCCGGCCGGGTGGCCGTGTTCGTCGATCCGTTCGGCCACCGCTGGTTTCTGAACCAGACGGCTCCGTGAAATCAGAGGGTTCCGTGAACTGGACTCACTCGACCAGCGTCGAAACGATTCGCCGAAGGTGTGCCAGGTCGTCCGCGGACAGCGTCGAAAACGAGGCCGGTGGCGCCGCGAGAGCGCGGTCTGCGCGTTGGGCGACCTCCCGTCCCTGATCGGTCAGCTCGACGAGGCGTCGACGCCGGTCCTGGGGGTCCTCGGTCCGCAGCAGGTAGCCCTGAGATTCCAACTCGCGCAGCATGATCGAGATGTACGGCGGATCCGAACCGATCAGTTTCGCGAGTTCGCCCGCCGACAGGGGGCCTGTCTGCAGTCTTCGCAACACTTTGCACTTGAAGAAGCTGATGCCGGTGGCAGTCACGACAGCTCCGTGCGGATCGGCTCTGTCGAACACGAGGGTCCGGATATCCGACCAGATGTCCTCTGCGCTCACGAGACCAACTCCGGCGCCCGGTCTGCGACGCGCTGTGCGGTTCCCCGTGCCCAATGGCCGGTCGTCAGCACCGCGAGTACCAGCACGGTCACACCCGCGGCCAGCATCACGAACCACGCAGGTTGGGCCGCGTCGACGAAACCGTCCTCGAAGCTGCCTACCAATCCGGCGGTGACGATCGAGCCCACTACCGCGACGCCGAGTGATTGCCCGACCTGTCGGCTCGTCGAGGCGATCGCCGACGCTACTCCCGCCTGGCTGCGCGGCATTCCCGATACGGCTGTGTTCGTGATCGGAGCATTGACCATGCCGAAGCCTATCCCGAAGACGATGTACGACAACGCAAGCCACATGAATGAGGTGTCGGGACCCAACTGCGTCAACATGATCGACGACACGGTCAACCCGACGCCTGCCACCACGAGCGAGAACCGCGGTCCGCGGGAGCCGGTGATCCGCCCGGAGATCGGAGCGAAGACGAGTGTCATCAATGCCATCGGTAGGGTGTACAGCCCGGCATGCAACGGCGAAAAGCCGCGCACATCTTGCAGATACAGCGTGTTGAGGAACAGGAAGCCGCCGAGAGACGCGAACGCGCACACAGCGATTACCGTTGCTCCGGAGAACGGAACGGAGCGGAAGAATCCCAGTTCGACCAGCGGCTCCTTCTGTCGTGATTCCACGTAGAGGAACCCGAGAAGCGACAGAACAGCAATAGAGGCCGACGCGAGGATCACCGTCGACGACCATCCCTCTGCAGGCGCCTCGATGATCGTGAAAACCAGGCTCGCGAGCAGCACGATCATCAGGACTTGGCCGACCGGGTCGAAGCGGCGTGCGTGCGCTGCTTTCGACTCGGGCACGAACTTCCAGGTCATGAACAGCGCGACCAGCCCGATCGGGACGTTCACCCAGAAGATCGACTGCCATCCTGCCGAGGTGACGAGTGCCCCACCTATCAGCGGACCGCCGGCCATGGAGATGCCGACGACGCCGCCCCAGACGCCGATGGCCCCGGCTCGCTCCTTGGGATCGGTGAAGGTATTGGTGATGATCGACATCGCGACGGGGTTCATCATCGAACCGCCGACGGCTTGCAGCGTCCGGAAGGCAACAAGCCATCCCAGCGACGGTGCAACGCTGCACAGTAGCGATCCCAGCACGAACGTTGCGGTGCCGATCATGAAGAAGCGCTTGCGGCCGAACCGATCCGCACTCGAACCGCCGAGCATCAACAACGCGGCGAGCACGAGTGTGTACGCATCGATGATCCACTGCAGGCCGGCGACCGATGCGTTCAGATCGGCGCGGATCGAGGGAAGCGCGACATTGACGATCGTGTTGTCGATGCTGACGAGGAACAGGCTCGAGCAACAGATCGCCAACACGAGATAGCGGCGGTGCTTGGTCAACTCATCCACGGCGATCCTAATGCTTGTAGTTCTACAACTATTAGCTCAAGTATGTAACTGGAGTCCGCAGGCGCGCAACCTCGAGGATCAGTGTCCGAGTGCGTCGACGCCGTTGACCAGGACCACAGCACCCAAAGTGACGACGAGAAGCGAAGCGATGACGCCGACGGTGCGAGTCGCCCTCAGGCTCACCGATGCGCCGAAGAGTGAACCCACCCCCGCCAGGAGGAGTTGCCAGGAGAGGGAGGACGCGCCGACCGCGACGACGAACACGGCCGCCCCGACCCACGAACCGCCGGAGACCGTCACAGCGCCGGAGAGCGCGACGAAATACACCAGGGTGATCGGGTTGATCGCGGTGAGTCCGACGAAACGGGCGAATGCCCTAGCCGCAGAGACTCGGTCGATCTCCTCAGCTGCTCGCTGACGCTGCTTCAGCCCCTGACGCAGCTGCCTGATTCCGATGGCAACGATCAACACTCCCGACGCGAGCAGAAAGGCTCCGCGATGATCATCGATTGCGCGACTGAATGTCGCGCCGGTCAGCGTAGCGACGGTGCAATAGGCGACGTCGACCGTTGCTACTCCCGCCGCCGCCGAGGCCCCCACCCGGAACCCGTTGACCAGCCCCTCGCGCAGTAACAGCGCCGCGATTGCGCCCATCGGCATGGCAATGCCGAGACCGGCAAGGACGCCTGCGGCTGCCGGGGTCCATATGTCATTCACCATGTGACCACTGTGCGGAGTCGACTTCGAGGGCGCCGACGGAATCGCGGCCCAGCAGTTAATCTACTGGCTATGGATAGCGTAGACGAGCATATTCTCGGGCTTCTACGGGAGAATGCCCGGTGTTCGTTCAGTGAGCTCGGCCGTATGGTCGGACTCAGCACCAACGCCACGGCTGCGCGGGTTCGAAAGCTGGAGAACGAGGGCGTGATCCTCGGCTACACCCTTCTCGAAGGGCAGAGCGCAGGCGGTCCTCGTGGCGGCCTCGAGGTATTCATCGACGTCCGCCTCGATCCAGCGATCGACTACGACACCTTCACCACGCGGATCGAGCTCGTGCGTCAGGTCGTCGAGGCAATCCACATGACCGGCCCGTACGACTACCTGTTGCGGGCGTACGTCCCCGATACCGGTGCGTTGGATCTGCTGCTACGCCGACTCAAGAGCGAGTGTGGAGCCGCACAGACACAGACACGAGTTGCGCTGCGCGCCCGCTGACCCTGCCGTTCACATGCGAGGCTGGTTCCCGTCTGCTGAGCCTTGCTGGTATGCGGCGAAGACCTCGTCGGCAGAGGAGAAGATTCGGTCGGGTCGGATCTTGCCGTACACGCCGTACTCGGTGAGTACTCGTGTCAATGCCGGGTCGAGGCCTGTAAGCGCGAAGTGAATGTTGTGAGCGTGGACGTAGTCGACCAAGCCGCTCAGGGCTTCGCCCGCGGAGTAGTCGATGTCGTTGATCGACGAGCAATCGAGCACCATCCAGTGCAGCGGGTCGGGAGTTGCAGCAACGAGAGCTTCCACTTCGGTTGTGAAACGACTTGCGTTGGCATAGAACAGGTCAGCGCCGTACCGGAAGACGAGCAATCCGGGTGCGCTCTGAAGTCCAAGCTTCGCCTGGACATAGCGTGCATTGCCCGAGTCGTCCCGATCCATGACGAAACGTGCCGGTTGATATTGACGGCGGACGAGTTCGGCGATGGACAATGCGATGCCGAGAATAACCGCTTGTTCGACGCCGACCAGTACGACAACAGCGGCTGTTGTGGCGGCGATCAAGAATTCGCTTCGTCGCCAGGCTCGAATTCGTCGAAGACCGGTGACGTTGACCAGGCCGATGCCGATGAGGAAGACAACCGTCGCGAGCACCGACAGCGGCATTTGTTCGAGGAGTCCGGTGGCGAACAGCGCAACTCCGAGAGCGCAGAGGGCCATGGTGATGTTCGCGATCTGCGTTCGGCCGTGGTGTTCGGCGAGGACCTCTGTCTTGGTCGGGCTGCCGTTCACGACGAAGGTTCCGGTTGCCCCTGCGGTCAGGTTGGCCATCGACAACCCGAGGATGTCCTGGTTGACGTTCACTCGCTCGCCGCGCTTCATGGCATAACTGCGTGAAGTTGCGGCTGATTGGGACACGATGAGAATGAAGCACGAAAATGCGATGGACAGAACGCCGATTCCTTGTTCGAGGCTGACGGACGACGGTAAGCCTGGTGTAGGGAGTCCGCCGGTCATGGCGCCGACTACCGAGACGCCATGAGCTGAGGCGTCGAAGTAGTTCGAAGCGACGATCGCGAGAACCACGGCGACCATCGCACCGGGAATCGACGGGGCACTCCGCTTACATGCGACGATCACTGCGAGGGTGCCGAAGGAGAAGGCCGCGTCGCGCCAATTCACGTCGGCGAGATCGGTCAGGGTTGCCCATTGTTGGCGTAGCCAGTGGCCTTGTGCGTCAGGCAGACCCAACATTGTGGGGATTTGCTCGGTCAGTACCTGCACACCGACACCGGTGAGAAACCCGACCAGAACGGCAGTGCTGAGGAAGTCGCCGAGGAACCCGAGTCGAAGTATGCGAGCCACCAACAACATCAGCGCGCACGCGAGAGCAGTGAGCGAGGCCCAGGCCAGCCATTCTTCGGTATTCGGGGACAGTCCGGCGACTCCGAGACCGGTGATCCCGGCGGCAAGGATCGCAGCGGTAGCGGAGTCCGCGCCGACGACCAACAGACGCGACGAGCAGAACAGCGCGAACGCGATCGTTGGGAAGATGATCGTGTACAGCCCGGACGCAATCGGTGTCTCGGCAATAGAGGTGTATCCCATCACTTCCGGGATGGCGATCGCCGCCAGCGTCCCCCCGGCGAGCACGTCACGGCCGAGCCAACTTCGTCGATACCCTCGCAACGACGGTGGAATGAGCTTCACCCTTGAATTGAATCGTGGACCACCAGGCCGCAACATGAACAGCAGGGGAACAATTCGCACTACGGAATGTTGGAGGCAGAGACTCCGCGCACGATCGTGGTTGAGTGCGGTCACCTGGGGTAACCGAAGTCGATGACCGAACATGAGCCCGAGATCGCAAGTGTCGAACCGCAAAACCCCGAACCGGACAACACCGCAGGGCTGGAGTCGGGTGGCAGCGTCGTGCAGGGCGACACTCCTCCCGCAGAATCGAGCGTCGGCGGCCCGCAACACGAACCACCGCAGCGCACCCTGGCCGCGCCGATCATCGCCATCAGCCTGGTGGGTTTGCTCGCCGTCGTAATCGCGGCAGGTCTGATCGGCCGCATTTTCGGCCTCTTCTGAACCCGACGTCCGAACGGACGCGGGTCCGATCGAATCAGCTTTCGTCCGGGTCCAGAGCGTCCTTGATCTTGCCCATTACGCCCTTCTCGGTCCCGAGGGCCGCTGACCTCGGATCGCCCTTAGGGCCGTCGTAGGTGGAGTACAGCTTTGGGTCAGGTACCGGTGCAGACGCATTGTCGCCCAGGGGTTGCGGGTCGGCGAGGAATCCCATCTGCCGCTTGCCGTCGGGTGCCAGCCGATTCGCCTATCCGCCTGTGGCCGAGAATTCCCCGTCCGCGCCTCCATACTCAGGGCTACGCTGGACTGAGAACACACGTCTCGCGGATGCGCGCGTGCGTAAACCGATCAGAGGACGCTCATGGCCCGCGACGACTTCGCAGACAGCCCGAACCACTACGGTGCTCAGAACATCGATCTGAGCACGAACGGTAACGGAGTCCGTTCAGCCGAAGTCAACGAGATCGACGACCTGCGAGACAGCTTGACCGCACTCTCTGGGCTGGCAATGAACAGCCTGACGCTTCCGCAGATGCTCACCCATATTGCAGAGTTCGCAGTCAATGCGATACCGGGTGCCGACGGCGCCGGGTTGACCCTGCAGCACGGTGACCGTCGCGACACGATCGTCGCTACCGCCGAATTCGTCGTGGAGGTCGACACCATCCAGTACACCCTTGGTGAGGGGCCGTGTATCACGGCAGCCGCAGAGGGCAGGACGGTTCGATCCAACTCGCTCGGCGGCGACGGGAACTGGCCACGTTTCGGACCGCGTGTCGGACGGTTGGGTGTGCACAGTGTCCTGTCGCTGCCGCTCATCGCGGCCGACGGCGTGCTCGGGGCGATGAACGTCTACGCGCACGACAAGAACGCATTCGACGAGCGTGCTGTTGCGCTAGGCGAGTTGTTCGCGGTACCCGCCGCCGTCTCGGTGCAGAACGCCAGGACGCTGTCCAACGCCTTGCTGCTGACACACCAGCTCGAGAAGGCACTGACCAATCGCAAGGTCATCGACCATGCCATCGGCATTATCGTCAGCCGAAGCGGCTGCTCCAGCACCGAAGCATTCGCAAAGCTACGTGTGATGAGTCAGAAGGACAACATGAAGCTGTCCGAGGTTGCACAGGCAATTTTCGACGACGCCCAGCGACGCGCCCAGGCACGCCGCAAAGCGTGACGAGGCGCGTCGTCGAACTATCCGTCGTCGATCTATCTGCGGGAGGTAAGGCGCTCGGCTAAAACCTTGACCGGGGTATTCGTGTTCTGCGAGATGGTCGACAACATCGCAAAGGCTTGCTGTGCATCGATGTTGTAGCGCTCCATGATCATCCCCTTTGCCTGCCCGATCGCATCTCGAGATGCGAGCGCGCGGGCGAACTGTTCCTCGTGGGTGGAGGTCATCAGAGCCAGGGCACAGTGCGCTGCCAGCGCGGTGGCCCCGGCGACCGCGTGAGCCGAGAACGCACCGATCGCGCGGGAATGCACGGTCAGTGCACCGAGTACATCGGTGCCCGCACACAAGGCCAGGGCGAGCACCGACCTGGCCTCCGTATTGTCGACAGCCGCGGAAGTGAATCTCGTCCAACGGGTTTCGCCGCGTAAGTCGCACACCAGAACTGTTTCCCTGGTGCGCAGCGATTGGCGGGTAGGACCTTCGCCGACGTCGTCCTGGATACCTTGCATGGCGGCTGCGAGTGCGTCGGTAGATACGTTCGATCGCACTGTGCCGTTGCCGGCTAGTAGAGCTACGGACGCGCCGTCGGCCCCGTGGATCAACCGCACTGCGGCGGTCGTGACAGCTTCGGAGGTGAGTTGAATGCTGGAGCGTTGGGTGTACAGATCCAGGGCAGCTTGTGCCAACGCCTGCGCATCGGCGCCAACGGTCCGTCCGTTGAGGTCCGGGCCCGAGTCGACCCCTTGGACCATACCTGGCTCCAATTGTGTCAGCGGGTCGAGGGTTCGGGCGAATGCTGATGGTGCGTGTGCGAATTCGGTCGACAAGGAGTCCCCGCTTTCCGAGCTGAGGCGCGTTTCGTGGACAGCTGTCCTTCGGCATGTCCCGATTGGTGCGCGATAGCCCTGGAAGCCACGAAGCGACGGTGTATAGCCCGCGCTGCGGTCAGAACCCGG
Source organism: Rhodococcus sp. FG69 (assembly GCF_057808915.1). Lineage (NCBI taxonomy): Bacteria > Bacillati > Actinomycetota > Actinomycetes > Mycobacteriales > Nocardiaceae > Rhodococcus > Rhodococcus sp. FG69. The sequence continues at coordinate 84,912 of NZ_JBMDIX010000016.1, forward strand.
GCGAAGAAGAAATCTGTCGACGACATGACCTTGCGGCGAGGGCGTCGATCCCGGTTCGGCTGTGTGCTCAGCCCCTCAATTTGATACCCGATGTCCGGTTCTGTCAAGCGGGCGCGGGCACTGTCGAGCTGTCCCGAACTTGGTCTCTACCGAAGTGCTCTCGGTCCGCGTAGGGTCAAGGTGTCGACATCTATGGGGCGGGTCCCGACCCGTCGCTCGCGTCGACGCGTCGCATTCTCGTTCGAGCGTGTGCAGTCCAGAAGAATGACCGGCGGTCGGGTCGCCTCGGATGCTCTCGTGGAGATTTCCTCGAATTTGGCTCTCGCCCTCGACTCGCTGACCGAGGTGTGTGCCGATCCAGCCATCGATCTTGGCGTCCTTCTGCAGCAATTGGTTTCCGCTGCCGAGGAGTCGGTCGAGTCGTTGGTCTCGGTGACTCTCACGGTGTGGGTCGACGACTACCCGTTCACAGTTGCCGCGACGACCGGAAGTGGCAGTGATTCCGTGCAGGCTTCGGTGTGGATACCACTGCCTGCGGAGTCGCACGCGACGGTGGGTTCGGAGCTTCTGCTGTTGGCGGGCGCTCCGGGAGCGTTCGTGGACATGGCCGCAGACGTAGTCTTCGTGCTCAGACTGGATCCGGACGTGGTGAAGCTCGACGTCCACCTGTGGGCAAACGACTCGGAGATATACAGCGAGACAATCGATCTCGACGATCGGAGGACTGTCGATCAGGCTCTCGGTGTCTTGGTTGCGCAGGGTGCAGTTCTGCAGGACGCAGACGAGGATCTGCGGCTTCGGGCAGATCGTCATGGATACGCCCTTGCCGACGCTGCCCGCGTCGTTCTGGCCGATGCGTACCGCTGAAGGCTCGAACACCGACGGCCGGACGACGTCGATACGCAGGCATTGGTGTGAGTCGGCTCGAATGGGGTAGTCGAGATGGGTCGGGTCGGTGAAGCGATGAACGGACTTCCGACGTACCCCACATCCGTACCCACATCGAGGAGAACTTCGCATGAGAGCAGTAACGTGGCACGGCAAGCGAGACGTTCGGGTCGACACAGTGCCCGACCCGGTCATCCAGAAGCCGACCGATGCCATCATCGAGGTGACGTCGACGAACATCTGTGGATCGGATCTGCACCTGTACGAGGTGCTCGGTGCGTTCATGAACCCGGGGGACATTCTGGGACACGAGCCGATGGGAATCGTCCGCGAGGTCGGCGCCGAGGTCGGAAACCTAGCCATCGGTGACAGGGTTGTCGTTCCGTTCCAAATATCCTGCGGCAGTTGCTATATGTGTGACAAGGCGCTGTACACCCAGTGCGAGACCACTCAGGTTCGAGATCAGGGAATGGGTGCGGCACTGTTCGGCTTCTCCGAACTGTACGGCAGCGTCCCCGGTGGTCAGGCCGAACTTCTTCGCATACCGCAAGCCCAGTTCACTCATATCAAGGTGCCGGATGGCCCCGCGGACTCGCGGTTCGTGTATCTCTCGGACGTCCTCCCTACTGCCTGGCAGGCAGTGGCGTACGCAGAGATTCCCGCCGGCGGTTCCGTCACCGTTCTCGGGCTCGGTCCGATCGGTGACATGGCGGCCCGCATCGCAACGCATCTCGGATACGACGTCATCGCAGTAGATCGAGTTCCGGAGCGGCTGGCCCGCGCGCAGGCACGTGGGATCAAGATCGTCGATCTCGGGCAGCATGCCGGCGAACTCGGCGATGTCATTCGTGACATGACAGACGGCCGGGGCACCGATTCCGTCATCGACGCAGTCGGCATGGAAGCCCACGGCTCACCTGTAGCGAAAGCTGCTCAGCAGATCACCGGGATGTTGCCCGACTTCATAGGCAAGCCGATGATGCAGAAGGCAGGGGTCGACAGGCTCGGTGCGCTCTACGCCGCGATCGACATCGTCCGCCGCGGCGGCACCATCTCGCTGATCGGCGTGTACGGAGGGATGGCCGATCCACTTCCGATGTTGACGATGTTCGACAAGCAGATTCAGCTCCGCATGGGTCAGGCGAACGTGAAGAAGTGGGTCGAGCAGATCATGCCCCTGCTCACCGATGAGGACCCTCTCGGAGTCGATACCTTCGCCACCCATGAACTTCCGCTCGATGAAGCGCCGCATGCGTACGAGATCTTTCAGAAGAAGCAGGACGGTGCGGTGAAGGTGATTCTGAAGCCGTGACGAATGACGTCGGTCCTACTGCATCTCCAGCCGTTCGCGTACGACAACGAGGCGTTGGCGCAACTCTTCCTCGTCGATGACGCCGCGTGCGATCAGTGAGTGCGCGAGCGCGACCAGCTGGTTCTCCGGATAGGGGAGGTCGGCGTACGTCGACGCGGACATGTCGTCCTCCTCGTTCCGGCGCTGCGAGAAATCTGGAATGTCGGTGTCGCACGATGCTCGATCGAGGACGTCGCACAGAGCATCCAGACTCGACTTCCACGGCGGTAGCGGGTTGCTGACGCCGTGTTTGGCTGCCATTCGAGGCCAGACATGGTCGCGGGCAACTATGTCGTTCAGTACTGCTATCTCGGTGTAGCTCATGACGCGTCCTCGGCCGTTGCTCTGCTCGCAGGATGGATGGCCGGCCTGGTGCCGGTGATCACGTTGGTGGTCACTCCCGGGGTGGGCAGTGCAACCCCGATCAAGCAGTCGCGAGTGATGATCTCCGCCAGTCGATCCTCGTTCCATCCCTCGGTTCCGGCTGGGCGAACCGGCATCACCATGAATCGGTGCTTCTGGTTCGAGTCCTGCACTCGGACGGCGATGTCCTCGGGAAGCACGAGTCCGAACTCGGCAAGAACTTGCCGGGGCCATCGGACCAGACGGCGCCGGTAGTTCGGCGTCCGGTACCACTCCGGTGAGTTACCGAGAATCGGCCGGGGATAGCAGGAGCAGAGGGTGCAGACGATGACGTGATGAAGGGTGGGTGTGTCTTCGAGAATCTCGAAGGCGGTGAAGTCGCTCGGCGTTCCGAAACCTGTCGGCTCCATCCAATCCACTCCGACCTCGCGGCTTGCGGCCATCGCGTCGGTGACAGCGAGTTGCCGGAAGGCAGGGTCGAGCCACGCACGAGCAACCAGACGGGCGGCGGGCGTCGGACCGATTTGCTCCGCGAATTCGGTGAAGTGTCGATGCTCTTCGGCGGTGAAAATGCCCTTTTCGATGCACAATTCGCGAAGGGCGATTTCGAGCACCTCGAAGTCGGTGATTTCGTCGACCATGGGTGCCACGGTGCGGGTGTGGTCGTGATCGTGATCGGACACGCTGCCTCCAGAGGGTGTGGACCGTGAATGTCGTGTGCGTTCAGCTCGATCGAAGCCAGCGCTCCGGGAGTTCGGTCTGCAGGGAGTCCGAGGCCGGTCCCCGGTAGCCGTCCCACAGGTGTGCGAGGTCGAATCGAACGACGTAGAACCACTCCGGAGTCGCATCTGGACGGTCCCAGGTTTCGTCCTCCGGGGCTGGACTTTCGTATGCCACGGCGGCGATCTCGCCGGTGGCGCCGCGCACGTATTCGGGAGTGCGGGTGTAGAAGAGAACGGGAAAGTCTCGAACCGCCACGGAATCGCCGACCGCGAACTTCGGAGTGCCTGCTCGCCCGGCGAATACCTGCGGATCGCCCTTGCCGAGGGCATGAATGTGATGAGAATTGCGCGCGATCTGTGACCCATCGCCTTCGAACGCCGGGTGAGCGTCTGGCATCGCGCCCTTCAACCCGCCCTCGTAGCGCTGCTGGACCTTCTCCATGCGGTCGCTCAGTTCACCGGAACTGATATACCGCTTCTCCGTGAGAATGCGAGCGACGGCCAGTAGCCATCGGCCGTAGTAGGGAAGGCCGAGATAGACCGCTCGACCCACGTCGACGTTCCCTATTCGCCGACGTTCCTCGGAAACCCACACTCCTCGCCACGCGAGAACCTCGCAGATGACGTAGGTCAGGTGTTCCCAGTGTTCGTATTCCTTGTTCTCGTACTTGATCGGTGCGTCGGGTTCACCGCCGACATCATGGGACGGTTTCAGGTACGCCGCGTATCGGGAATGGTCGATCAGATCCGGGGTGGGCGCGTCGGGAAGTTCGGGGTAGGCCGATTTCAGACGCGATACGAGGTCGAGTTGTGCTGCACGTTCTGCCGAGTTGGTCATCGAAGATGCCTTCGCGTTCCGGACACACTCACTTGCTACCAGTAGTCGCGGCAGTCGCCTCACGGCGAACTATCCGCTTACTCCGTACTCGATCGTGGGGCACAGTCGGTTGCCGCACGCCGACCTGGATCGTGAGATCTTAAGATCTCACATCCGGGCTCGACGCGTCGGCAAATTCGACGATCGCAGGACCCAGGACTACTACCCGATGTGCACAGGGGTATCGCTGACCTTGACGTCGTCCTTCTTCGCGCGGACGAGCAACACCACCACCGGGCTGACGAGGGCGACCATGATCGCGGCCGTGCCGAAGGCCCATGCGTAGCCTGAGACCTCGGCCGAGAATGCGTGATCGATGGTGGCCGTGACGAATTCCCTGATGGGCTCCGGCAGTGATGCGAGAACCTCGTCGGACGGAATTTCCTGCGTTGCAAGCGCTTCCGCGGGGACGCCCGCCGGGGGAGTCGGGGCCGGATTGTCGGCGAGGTACGAGGACTTGCTGGAGGTGTACACGGTGGTGAACACGGCAGCGCCGAGCGCTCCACCGACCTGCAGTGTTGCATTGATCAGCGCGCTGGCCGCTCCTGCGTCGTGATCGGGCACGCCGATCAGCGCCACGTTCTGCATGGGAACCATCAGCAATCCCAGACCGAGACCGAGGAGGACAACGCCGGGCAGGACGTGAGTCCAGTAGGAGGTGTGCACACCGATCTGCGTCAGCAATGCCAGGCCGATCGCCGAGACCAGTGGGCCCACAGCCATCATCGGCTTCGGTCCGATTCTCGGCATCAGCGCCGATGCAACGGCAGCGGTGACCAGAATGCCCGCAGTCATCGGCAACGATGCGACGCCGGCAACTACCGGACTCATCTCCAGCACGATCTGGAAGTAGAACGTCAGGTACAACGTGCCACCCAATAGCGCAGCGCCGATGACAGCGGAACCGATGTACGCCGCGCCTCGATCGCGGTCGAGCAAGACGCTGAGTGGAAGCAGCGGATGATCCGACTTCGCCTCCACCACGACGAAGGCAGCCAGCAGCAGCAGTCCGATGGCGATGAACGAGATGGTGGACACGGTCGCCCAGCCGTCTTCGGCCTCGGTGAAGCCGTAGACCAGTGAGGCAAGACCGAGCGCGACGAGAATGGCACCGGGCAGGTCGTAGCGGGTGTTTCCTTCTGCCTTGCTCTCGTTCACGAAGGGCACTGCGGCGGCGATGGCGAATACGGCCACTGGGATGTTCACGAGCAGGCACCAACGCCAGTTCGCATACTCGGTGAGCACGCCTCCGAGCAGAAGACCGACCGCTGCGCCGCCACCGGCGATCGCACCGAACACGCCGAATGCCTTTGCGCGTTCCTTGGGTTCGGTGAACGTGACGGTCAGGATGGCCAGTGCGGCGGGAGCGAGCAGGGCCGCGAAGACGCCCTGGCCTGCGCGTGCCACGAACAGTTGCCACCCCTCCTGCGCCAAACCGCCGACGGCGGAGGCGACCGCAAAACCTGCCATGCCGACGATGAACGAACGCTTGCGACCCCAGTAGTCGGCAATACGCCCACCGAGTAGCAGCAATGCGCCGAAAGCCAGTGCGTACGCGGTGATGACCCAGGCGCGGGCGCCGTCGCTGATGCCGAGATCCAGCTGCGCCTGTGGCAGGGCGATGTTGACGATGGTGCCGTCCAGCACGATCGTGAGCTGAGTGATGGCGACGATGCACAGCACCAGCCATCGGCGCTCGTAGTTCGGATTCGCGGCGGGCGCGTGCCCGTCGAGTTGCTGGTCCATGATCGTTTCCCTACTGAAGTTCGCTGAGAGTCTCGGGCGCAGAAGTATCACTCGTAACTTATGGGGCAGTCAGGCTGCAGTCAAACGAACTAGTTGGTTGGAACGTAGTAAGGTCGGTCACATGAGAGCTGACGCAGGAGCGACTCGGGCGCGGATCGTTGCCGCTGCCCGAACCGAATTCGCAGCGTACGGACTCGCCGGCGCACGCGTCGACCGGATATCTGCCAACGCGAGCGCAAGCAAAGAACGGTTGTACGCGTACTTCGGGGACAAGGAATCGCTGTTCGCCGCAGCGGTCGCCGACGGTTTCGCTCGCTTCGCCGACGCAGTGCCGTTCACCGTCGATGATCTTGGGCAGTTTGCTGCACGCGTGTACCGGCATCTGTGTTCGGAACCCGAAGAGCATCGAATTCTGTTGTGGGCGCAGCTACAACAGGCGTCGTGTCTTCAAGGCGACGATACGATCGGAGGCGTCCTGGACGCCCGTGCGGCCGAGGTGGCTCAGGCCCAGCGGAACGGCACGCTCAATGCGGATGTCGCCGCCGAGGACCTGATGACCCTTTTGTTCGGGATCGTGTCGGCCTGGTTGACCACACCGGGACAGATGGCGGTCTCGTCCGACGCTGAACTGGATCGGCGATGCCGTGTGATCGAGTCGGCCGTTCGACGGCTCTGCGAGGTACGGACGGACTGATGCGATGGATGTCGCGACGGACGGTTGCATAGCTGTGTGCTCAACCACGCACCCGTCCGCGGGTATCGCTGCTGAGCAACGGCACCCTTGTGCGCATGCCTCGACGGGCCCAACTCGAAACCCCCGGTGACGAACCGAGGTTCGCTGCTCAGAACTCGGAGACGGTCGGGTGGTCGATGTCGACCAGTTCCCGGGCGAGGCGATGTAGTGGGGTGTTCTGTTGCTGTGACAACTTCGCCAGCAGCTCGAAAGCCTGCACTGCGTCGATGTCGTAACGCTCCATGATCATCCCCTTGGCCTGTCCGATGATGTCCCGACTGGCCAGGCTGGCACGAAACTGTTGATCGTCTCGGGCGGCGAGCATCGCGATGGCGGCGTGCGCGGCGAGTGCTTCACCGGTTGTGACTGCATCCGCATCGAACGCTCCGGCGGTATTGCTGTAGAGCTCGAGTACACCGAGATCGTCGGCGTTGCTGTAGAGCTCGAACGCGGCAAGCGACTTGATGCCCTCGTCGACGGCACTGGAGGCGAACAGTGGCCACCGGTTCTCCACGTCGAGATCCGCGGCAACGACGACGTCGTGATGGCGCACCTCGGTGACCGCGGGTCCTTCGTCGAGTTCGTACTGACGCAGGCACAACCGCTCTGCACGCGGATCGGTGGAGGCAATTACGGTTCGCTTGCCCTTGTTCACGGTGGTGATGCACCCACTGGTTGCGCCCGTGATCAAGATGAGAGCAGATCGAAGGATCTCGTCCAGAGTCTCCGGCATCGAGCGCCTGGAATCGCGCAGGGTCCGAGCCAACTCGGCGAGTAGTGCCGTCGTGTCCGACGGCCGAAAGCCATTCGACGATTTCGGCATCCACACTGTCCTTCCGCACGGGGACCATCGTGCCTCGATCGGCCAACAGACTTTATCCGATCCGAGCATCAGCTCACAGTCGTCTGTCGGCGCCGGATCAGTGGCGCACGTCGTCTACGATTCGGAACGGAGTTTCGACCCTCACGACGGAAGGCGTCAGAAGCGTGATCACCGGCAGCATCGTTGCAATTGTCACCCCCATGGCCGAGACGGGAGAGGTCGACTACGAGGCCCTCGACCGACTGGTGGAGCGCCAAGTCATCGGAGGTACGTCGGCGATCGTGTCCGTCGGGACCAGCGGTGAGTCCTCCACCCTGTCGGTCACCGAACACACCGAGGTCATCCGACGCACTATCGACGCAGTGGCAGGACGGGTTCCGGTCATCGCCGGGACAGGTGCCAACTCGACATCCGAGGCCATCGAACTGACCCGAGCTGCGTTGAAAGCGGGCGCGGATGGCGCCCTGCTCGTCACGCCGTACTACGTCAAGCCTCCACAGGAGGGTCTGTACCGACATTTCCGTGCGATCGCCGAAGCCGTCGACATTCCGCAATACCTGTACAACGTCCCGGCACGGACCGGATGCGACATGCTGCCGTCGACCGTCGCACGACTGGCCGAAATTCCGAACATCGTCGGGTTGAAGGAAGCGCTTGGTGACCTCGATCGAGTTCGCGAACTGGTGGCGCTCGAACTGGAGGGCTTCGCGCTCTACTCCGGCGACGACAGCACGGCTCGGGCCAGCATGCTGGCGGGATTCAACGGGAACATCTCGGTGACCGCCAACGTCGCGCCCGATGCCATGGCTCGAATGTGTGAAGCGGCGCTGGCCAGGGATGCGGAAACGGCGTCGGAGATCGATACCACTCTCGCGGGCCTGCACAGCGCTCTGTTCGCCGAGCCGAACCCGATTCCGGTGAAATGGGCGCTCGCAGAAATGGGACTCATGCCAGGGGGCATCAGGCTGCCGCTCGTCGAACTGGACGCCTGGCACCACGAAGATGTCCGTGCTGCCCTGCGTACTGCGGGGCTGCTCGACTGACTTTTGGAGCCGCCTCGCTGCAAGTTTGCGCAACTCGTTGACAATATTGCGCAAACTATGTCAATGTTGTGCTCGCAATCACAACGAGCAGACAGGGTGAGGCATGGCACCGACATTGACTCAGGTCGCGGAGAGAGCGGGTGTCTCGCTCTCCACCGCGTCGCGGGCCTTCAGCGCACCCGACCGAATCGGCGCCGACACGCTCGCGCGCATCATCGCCGCGGCCGACGAGATCGGCTACAGCGCGGCGTCGGGTCGCACGTCCGATGTGCGTCGTGCGGCCAGCACCGTCGCGGTCGTGGTACCCGACATCGGTCATACCGTTTTCGCGAGCTTCGTCAAGTCGGCTCAGGCGCAGGGCTGGCATCGTCGACAGACCGTCGTGCTGACCGACACCGACGGCAGTGCCGACCGCGAACGCGAGGTGATCGGCGAGTTGCAGTCGCGTGTCGACGCTCTTGTGGTGTGCGCACCGCGACTGCCGGCGGAGGACATCGTGCAGTTGGCAGGGGACACACCGCTGGTCTTGGTGAACCGGTTGTCCGACCAATGCGATTGTGTCGTAGCTGATTCGGAGGACGGGATCCGACAGGCCGTCGACTATCTCGTGGCGCTGGGGCATTCGCACATCGCATACGTTCAAGGGTCCCCGCTGTCCTGGTCCAACTCCCGCCGGGTCGAGGCAATCCAGAAGTTCGGTGCAGCGCGGGATATCGAAATCGAGATACTCGGCTGGCAGCAGGAAACTCTCGCGGGTGGACATGCGGCAGCGGCGAGTGTCATCGCGACCGGAGCATCCGCGGTTATGACCCACAACGACCCCATGGCGATCGGCGTCATGAATGGCGTTCGCTCGATGGGCTTCTCGGTGCCGGATGATCTCAGCGTCATCGGCATCGACGACTCACCTCTGGCCGAGCTTGCACATCCGGCGCTGACAAGCATCAATGTCCCGATGGGCCGGGCCGGGCTCGTCAGTTCCGACCTTGTCTTCCAGCGCGCTACCGAACCGGATTCGGAGCCTCGCGTGGTGCATCTTCCCACTCAATTGGTCGTACGCGTTTCGTCCGGGCCTCCCCGTGACCGCGCTGGACTCACACGAAAGGACGAGTCTTAGATGAAGATCGTCGTGGCCGATTCCAATCTCCTCCCGCATCGGGAGCGCTTCGAGAGTCAGCTTCAATCGAACTGTCAGGTGATGTGGCACAGCAACTTCGACGAGCAGGCTCTTGTTGCAGACATTACCGACGCGGAGGTATACGTCGGGGGCAAGTTCACCTCGGCTTTGGCGTCGGCTGCCCAGAGGCTGCGCCTCGTTCATGTCGCAGGTGCCGGTACCGACGGTGTCGCATTCGACGCACTGGCCGGAGACACTCTCGTTGCCAACACGTTCCATCACGAACGCTCGATCGCCGAATACGTGACGTCGACCGCGGTTGTACTCCGACGCGGATTTCTCGGGCAGGACCGAGCACTGCGACAGGGACGTTGGGCGACCCCCGTGTACGACACGGCACTGAACCAGCCGGATACCTTCGGTTCTGCAACCGTCGGATTCGTCGGATTCGGCCACATCGGCGCGCAATCATGGTCCCTGATAAAGGGATTCGGTTGCACCGGAATCGCCGTCACCGGCACCGGATCCGTCGACGCGCATGCGTACGGGCTTTCCTGGGCCGGAGCGATCGATCGGCTGGATGATCTGATGACGGAGGCCGACATCGTCGTGGTGTCCGCGCCGTTGAACGACGGTACGGCCGGGATGATCGGTGCCGAGCAACTTGCAGCGCTCGGCGCGCACGGAGTGCTCATCAATGTCGGGCGCGGACCGCTGGTGCAGCAAGAAGCCCTGTACGACGCTTTGGTTTCGGGCGCGCTCGGCAGCGCTGCGATCGATGTCTGGTACGACTATCCGAACTCGGACGGTCTCGGCGCACCGTCGGCTCATCCGTTCCACACGTTGGACAACCTCGTCATGACTCCGCATTCGTCCGGTATCACCAGCGAGACGTTCGAAGGTCGGGTGGACGACATCACCGCAAACATCGGTCGACTCGTTCGGGCGGAGCCGCTGTCCAATCTCGTTACGGGACCGCGCTTGTCGACCTCGAAGGTGTCCGCATCGTGAGTGAACGTATCGTTGCCGCAGAGGTCATCGTCTGCAGCCCGACGCGCAACTTCGTCACGCTGAAGGTGACCACCTCGGACGGCGTCGTCGGCTACGGCGACGCAACCCTCAACGGCCGCGAGTTGGCCGTGGCGTCGTATCTACGCGACCACGTTGCCCCGCTTCTCCTCGGCCGCGATCCGGCGCGTATCGAGGACACCTGGCAGTACCTCTATCGGGGTGTGTACTGGCGCCGTGGACCGGTGACCATGTCTGCAATCGGCGCAGTCGACCTGGCGCTGTGGGACATCAAGGGAAAGGCACTCGGGCAGCCGGTGTACCAGCTGCTGGGCGGCGCGGTTCGCGACCGCATACTGTCGTACACCCACGCGACCGGCTGGGACGTGCCGGAGCTGCTCGACTCCGTCGACAGGCGGCGTGAACAGGGCTTTCGGGCGGTTCGCGCCCAGTCGGGAGTGCCAGGGCTCGAGTCGGTCTACGGCGTACACAAAGGCGCGGCAGGGTACGAGCCTGCCGGGCGCGGGGCACACCCGGTGGAAGAGGTCTGGGACACCGACGCGTACCTCAACCATGTTCCCGGGGTATTGACTGCCGTACGTGAACATGTCGGCTCCGAACTGAAGTTGCTGCACGACGCCCACCACCGACTCACTCCGCAGCAGGCAGCCAGGTTGGGGAAGTCCCTCGAAGCGGTCGATCTCTTCTGGCTCGAAGACGTGACACCAGCCGAGGACCAGCATGCGCTTCGTCTGGTACGCAATCACACCACGACGCCGCTCGCGATCGGCGAAGTGTTCAACACGATCTGGGACTGCCAGCAGCTGATCTCGGAGAACTTGATCGACTTCATTCGCGTGGCCATCGCCCACGCCGGCGGAATCAGTCACGTGCGAAAGATATTCGCGCTCGCCGAGATTCATCAGGTCCGCTGCGGACCGCACGGTCCGTCCGACGTCTCGCCGATCACGATGGCGGCCAGTATTCACCTGGGGATGTCCACTCCGAACTTCGGTATCCAGGAGTTCATGGGTTACGGCCCCCTGGTCGACGAGGTGTTCCCGCACGCGTGGTCGTTCGCCGACGGCTACCTGACGCCGGGTGAGGCGCCAGGGCTCGGAGTCGACTTCGACGAGGCACTCGCCGCACGGTACCCCTACGAGCCCGCGTACCTTCCGGTCGCGCGTCGGCTCGACGGCTCCATGACAGATTGGTGAGCACGGTGACTATCCGAAAGCTTTCGCGCAGTGCAGTGTCCGCAGAATTGCTCACGATGCCCGATCGGCCCGAGGGGACGTCGATCGTCCATCTCGGCCTCGGTAACTTTCATCGAGCGCATCAGGCCGTCTACACGGCGCGCGCGCTCGCCGAGCACGGCGGTCCGTGGGGCATTCTCGGGGTTGCACATCGCTCTCGTTCGGTCGTCGACGCCATGCTCGAGCAAGATTTGCTCTACGGCGTAGTGGAGATTTCGCCGACGGGGTCGAGGGTCGGTGTTCCTGGATCTCACACGGGTGTGATGGTGGCCGCCGAGGACCCCGAGGGGGTTGTCGCAGCAATCGCCGACCCACAGGTCAAGATCGTGACCGTCACGGTCACCGAGCACGGCTACACGTTTTCACCCGAAACCGGGACGTTGGACGTCCAGTCTCTCTCGGTGCAGCGTGATCTGGCCGACGAGACGGCCCCATCGACGACGATCGGACAGATCGCGCGGGGGATTGCGCTCCGAGCACGGACTCACGGCGCACCGATCACGATCGCCAGCTGCGACAACGTGCTGTCCAACGGTCGGCGAACAGCCGCACTCGTTCACGAATTTCTCGAACGGTCCGGTGCGACGGACGTTCTCGACTGGCTGGCGCACTCGGTGCAGTTTCCGAACTCGATGGTCGATCGCATCGTCCCCGCGAGCGGTGAGCTGTACAACGCTGCGTCGAGTTCAGCGCTTCTGGCAACCGACTCCATCGCGGTGCCCGCCGAGCCGTTCACGATGTGGGTCCTGGAGGACCTCTTCGCGGCCGGACGTCCCAGCTGGGAGGTCGCCGGTGCGAGGTTCACCTCCGACGTCGAACCGTTCGAGTTGATGAAGGTTCGATTGCTCAACGGAACCCATTCGCTCATAGCCTATTTGGGTGCACTCGACGGGCAAGGAACCATTCCCGATTCGACGGCCAAGCCCTTCGTCGAGGCGGCGGCCAGGGCAGTACTGGTCGACGAGTACCTACCGACCGTCCCCGTTCCCGAGTCAGTCGACATCGACGACTACATCGCACAACTTTTCATGCGATGGTCCAATTCGGCACTGGGACATAGGACATCACAGGTAGGATCCGATGGCTCCGTCAAGTTGGCGCAGCGGATTCCTGCCCCGGCGTTGGAGCACCTGCGCAACGGCGTCGTACCACAGCATCTCTCCCTCACTGTTGCGGCGTACCTGTGCTGTATCGCGCCGCCGCAGAATTTCGATCCTGGTCCGCACGCACGTGCCATGGCCGACCCCGCACGACCGCGACTGGCAGGACTTGCCGATTCGGCAGCGTCCATCGAAGAATTCGTCGAGAGTGTCTTCACCGACGGAGAAATCTTCCCGAGCGAGCTCGGTGAATTCGGCGAATTCCTATCACGCACAGCAGAATACGTGGATATGATCGTACGGCACGGTCCACGCGCGGCCGCCGTAGAAGCGGCGACATCGAGCGCGCGTCACGCGACCGTTCCTGCAGCTCATCACTGATCGATACCCCCACCCTCTCTTTTTCCGCCGGTCGACCCGGCCAGAACGAGGACATTGACATGGACACAACGACAGGCGCTTCGCCGACCCACAAGGAATCCGGGCCGGCTCACGATCCCTCGGCAGTGCGCCGAGCCGCATGGGCCGGCCTCATCGGTACGACCCTCGAGCAGTACGACTTCGTCATCTACGGGACGGCGTCTGCACTGATCTTCAACAAGCTCTTCTTCCCCAACATCTCGCCCGCGGCCGGCATCATCGCCAGCTTCAGTGCGTACGCGGTCGGCTTCCTGGCCCGTCCGCTCGGTGGCTTGTTCTTTTCCAGATACGGTGACCGACTGGGCCGCAAATGGGTACTCGTGGCCACGTTGATGCTCATGGGTGGCGCCACGATGGCAATCGGCATGCTTCCCACGTTCGAGCAAGTTGGGCTGTTGGCCCCTGTTCTTCTTGTCGCATGTCGATTCCTGCAGGGATTCGGAGCCGGAGCCGAACAATCCGGCGGTGCAACGCTACTCACCGAAACTGCGGCGATCGGTAGACGTGGTCGACTCGCCGCGCTCGTCATGACCGGTGCGGCGCTGGGAACCGCTTTGGGAGCGATCGCCTGGATCCTCGCGCAGCTGCTCCCGGACGAGCAGCTGATGTCGTGGGGTTGGCGCTTGGTCTTCCTCAGCAGCATCCTGGTGACCATCGCAGCGTTCATCATCCGTCGCAAGCTGACCGAGTCTCCTGTCTTCCAGGAACTCAAGGCGGCGCAGGAGCGCCCGAAGGCACCGGTCAAGGAGGTCTTCAAGAACGGCAAGAAGCCACTGTTCATCGTCATGTTCATGACTGTCGGAATCAGCGCGCAGTCCTACACGTATCAGGTGTTCATGGCCTCGTACATGAAGAACGACCTTGCGATCGACCCGACCTTCATTCCCAAAGTTCTTCTCGTCGGAGCAATTTGCGGCGGCATCGCGGCGTACGGCTTCGGTCGACTGTCGGATGCGGTGGGGCGCAAGCCGGTCTACATCGGTATCGTCAGCTTGTTGGTGATTCTGCCCATTCCTACCTTCATGGCGCTGAACACCGGTTCGCACCTGTTGATCACGGTCGCGATGATCATCGGATTCATCCTGGCGTGCCAGGGTGCGGTCGGCGTCACGATGAGCTATTTCCCGGAGATCTTCGGAGCGCGCTACCGCTACGCAGGCGTGACCCTCGGTCGTGAATTCGCATCGGTGTTCGGTGGCGGCGTCGCCCCACTGATCTGCGCCGGACTGATCACCGCCTTCTCCGGATCCTGGGTACCGGTCGCGGTGTACATGATGATCATGGCGATATCGGTGCTCGTCGCGTCGATGTTCGCTCCCGAGACGCGTGACCGCGATCTGACCGACCTCGCGAATGCAACCGATCCTGTCCTCGAGAAGGTCTGATCACATGTCTGTCACCGAGCACGCACCCGCCATCATCGCGGTTCTGCGAGCCGAGCATGCGTCGGCGTACGGCCCGGTCGTCCGAACCCTCGTAGACAACGGAATCGGCGGCATCGAACTGACGATGAGTACGCCGGGCACCTTCGATCAGTTCGAGCACGTGCGGTCCGAAGCGCCAGAGGGTGCACAGATCGGACTCGGTACGGTGACGACAGTGGAACAGGTGTGGCGAGCGGACGCAGTTGAAGTGGACTTCATCGTTACTCCTACAACCGATTCCGGTATCATCGCGGCCGCCGTCGAAGCCGGGATACCGATCTATCCCGGTGGCCTGACGCCCACCGAGTTGTGGAGCGGATGGAGCGCAGGCGCGACCGCGGTGAAGATCTTCCCCGCATCGCTGTTCGGACCGGAATACCTTGCGCACCTGCGTGGACCGTTTCCCGACATCGAGGTGGTCCCGTCGGGAGGAGTCGGACTTGCCGAGGCCGAAGCCTGGATCCGTGCGGGCGCGTCGTCCGTGAGCGTCGGAGGCCCCCTGCTGGGGGACGCATTGCGCGGAGGCGATCTTGGCGCCCTGGCAGCCAGATGCGCTCAGTTCGTCGACGCCGTGAACAAGGGGAGATCAGCACGATGACCGTACTGACCTTCGGCGAGACGATGGCGCTCGTCGGTGCGGTCGGCACCGGCCCGCTGGCCCACACGGCAACAATGGAACTCGGCATCGGTGGTTCGGAATCGAACTTCGCAATCGCGTTGCGCCGCTTGGGCGTCGATGTTGCCTGGGTGGGCCGGGTCGGTTCGGACAGCTTCGGCGACCGCGTCGAGCGGGAACTGCATGCCGAGAGGCTCGACGTGCACGTGGTCCGTGACAGTGAGGCTCCGACCGGTCTCATGGTCAAGGAAAGGCGAACCTCGACCGCAACCCGGGTCTGGTACTACCGGGCAGGGAGCGCCGGCTCTCGATTCGAGATCGGCGATGTTCCGGAAGCTCTGTGGGCGAACGTATCTCACCTTCATGTCACCGGCATCACTCCGGCGTTGTCCGACTCGGCGCTGAAGGCGACTCTGCACTATGTCGAATTGGCGCACGCCGAGGGAGTCACCGTCTCGTTCGACCTCAACTATCGACAGGCGTTGTGGTCGAAAGAGCAAGCAACCCCCGTGTACCGGCGGATCATCGAGCAGTCGGACATAGTCTTCGCGGGTACCGACGAAGCTGCCATAGCGGTGGGAGACGGTACGCCGACCGACATGGCTCGTCGGATATGCAGCATGGGGCCGAAGGAGGCAGTGATGAAGCTGGGCGAGCGAGGTGCGCTTGCCCTCGTAGACGGCGAGTTGTATCGAGCGCCCGCCGTTCCCGTCACCGTCGTCGATTCGGTCGGTGCCGGTGATGGATTCGTTGCAGGCTATCTCGCAGAAAGGCTCGCGGGCTCGCTGCCGCAGAAGCGTCTCGCAGTCGGCGTGCAGGTGGGCGCGTTCGCGTGCACGGTGGCCGGTGACTGGGAGGGAATGCCCAAACGAGAAGAACTGGACTTGCTCACCGCCGAGGAAGCGGTGACGCGATGACCTCACCACAGAACGGAACGACGATGACCCTCCCCACCGTGTCCATGCCCACCACAGCCATTGCCGTCGTCGCACACGGCGCCGACGACATCCGTGTGGAAGATGTGGCCGTTGCGGCTGCGGCCGAGAACGAAGCGCTCGTGAGCATCGCATACGGCGGCATCTGCGGTTCGGATCTGCACTATTGGCAGCATGGCGCCGCGGGCGAGTCCATTCTGAAGGCGCCCATGCGATTGGGCCACGAGGCCTCGGGGACTGTCACGGTGGCGGCCGCCGATGGAAGTGGGCCCGCGGTCGGTACGCATGTGACCGTCCATCCTGCGACCCCTGCCCCTGGAAGTGTGCGATATCCGGCGGACCGTCCCAACCTGTCGCCCGGCTGCCGGTACATGGGGAGCGCCGCGCAGATTCCACACAACGACGGACTCTTCGTCGAACATGTGGCAATCCCGACCCGGATGCTTCGCGTGGTGCCCGACAGCCTCGACCTTCGGATCGCGTCACTCGCCGAACCGGCAAGCGTCGCCTGGCACGCGGTCGCGCGCGCGGGCGAAGTTGCAGGCAAGACGGTACTTGTCGTCGGCACCGGACCGATCGGGGCGCTGACGGTCGCGGTGGCCAAGCGCAACGGCGCGTCGGAGATCGTCGCGGTGGATCTCGAGGACTATTCGCTCGAGGTTGCGCGGGCACTCGGGGCCACGCACACCATGGACGCGCGCAACACAGACGCGATTGCGGATGTCGACGCCGACGTGACGTTCGAATGCTCCGGGAATCACCGAGGATTGGCGTCGGCAATTGCCGGCACCACTCGTGGCGGTCGGCTCGTGATGGTGGGCCTGCTACCTACCGGTGATCAGCCGGTCCCCATCTCACTGGCGATCACTCGCGAGCTGGAACTCGTCGGATCGTTCCGGTTCAACGACGAGATCGACTCGGTCGTCGAAGCGCTCGCGGACGGCTCCCTCGACGTGTCCGCCGTGATCACCGGTGAATTTGCTGCTGCGGACGCGCTCGCCGCATTCGGGCTGGCGCGAGACGCGTCCCGGTCGAGCAAAGTGCTGCTGCGGTTCGGCTCGCCCTAGACACCGGCCCTGATCTTCTTGGTGACGAAGAACCCGGCCGCCACTACGACCACACCGATGACGATGTACTGGAAGACGGACGCGTAGTCCTCCACATAGTGCCAATTCTCGCCGAGGAGGTAGCCGGCAAGCACGAAAATCGAGTTCCAGAGCAGACTTCCGAGTGTCGTGTAGATCGTGAACTGTACGACCGGCATTCGCGAGACCCCCGCAGGTATGGAGATGCCGGACCGAACGACTGGGATCATCCGGCCGAAGAACACCGCCGACCGGCCGTGCCGGGCGAACCAGTCCTCGGCCTTGGCGAGGTCACCGGCTCCGACGAACGGTATCCGCTCGACGATCGCGTACATCCGATCCCGGCCCAGCTTCATTCCGAGCCAGTACAACACCAGGGCGCCGACGACGGAGCCTGCGGTAGTCCAGAACAACGCCTCGAACAGGGTCATTCCGCCTTGCGACGCCGTGAAGCCGGCGAGCGGGAGGATGATCTCACTCGGCAGCGGCGGAAAGAAGTTCTCGGCGGCAACCGCGATGCCGGCCCCGGGACCGCCGATGGCCTCCATGAGGCTTACGGCCCATCCGGCGACTCCGCCGAGTTCGGTACCTGCGGCGGCGACAGTGGAAACGTTCGTCATTGCAGCGATTGTAACGAAACGGACGCGGTGCCCCTTCCGTCCGATCTGTCCGCGTCCGCTTCCATCCGTCCGATGGCACTCGGCAATAATGGGCGCATGTCGAAGATCGCTTACGTCATTGCAGGCTCCGAAGCCACTGGTGGGGCAGGTTTGCAGGCCGACCTCAAGACCTTCGAAAAGCTTGGGGTCTACGGCGTCGGGACCATCACCTGCATCGTGTCTTTCGATCCCAAGGCTGATTGGGGACATCGTTTCGTCCCCATCGCCGGACCTGTGATCGCCGATCAGATCGAGGCCGCCACGTCGGCGCACGCCCTCGACGTCGTCAAGATCGGCATGTTGGGCACTCCCGAAACCGTCAGTACCGTTGCCGACTCACTCAGGCAGCAGCCGTGGCGTCACGTCGTCGTCGACCCGGTCTTGATCTGCAAGGGACAAGAACCTGGCGCTGCCATGGACACCGACAATGCACTTCGCAGCGACATACTTCCGCTTGCCACCGTCATCACGCCCAATCTGTTCGAGGCGCAGACGCTGTCCGGCATGGAGGCACTCGAGACTGTCGACGATCTCGTCGAGGCGGCACGCAGGATTGCCGATCTCGGTCCCCGCTACGTCGCAGTGAAGGGAGGCGCTGGCCTGCGAGGCGACGACGCTGTCGACGTGTTCTTCGACGGCGAGGACGTGACGGTGTTGCGCGCTCCGAAGATCGGCAACGAAAGAGTGTCCGGCGCTGGATGCATCTTTGCCGCGGCGATCACGGCCGAACTGGCAAAGGGCGCATCGGTGTCCGACGCAGTGAAGACGGCGAAGGACTTCGCGCACGCAGGCATCGTCGGTCGGATCACGACCGGGGCGCCTTTCACCGCGGTTGGTTGGCAGGGCTGATCGGGTCGGCACTCGCCGGGGGCTCGACCTCCGTGATTGTTGCCAGATGGGCGTCGAGATTGATTCGAACCCGGCCGGACGGCGGTGGCGTACCGAGTCCGAACGCACGGACGACGGCAGCGACGGATGCCCCGCCGAGCGCGACGTCGCTGCCGAGCTGAGGCCACGTAGAGAGTGTTCGCCCGATCTCGGGGACAGATGCGAGCATGCGCGGAGTCAGTTTCGACGGGTCGAGAATTCGGGCGGCGAGAGGTGCCTTCTGCTCGGGAGTTATGTTCTTCAAGGCGGACGCGTCGAGGTCTCCGAGCAGACCGTGCAGCAATGGCCGCTCGGGTTCCAGATCGAAGCGTTCGACGTCGAGAATCCCGCCGTCACTGGTCTCCATCACCACTGGAATTCCGCGTCGGCGTGCGTGTTCGCGCAGCACCAATTTCGTGTCGAGGGAATCACATTCGTCGATCACGATGTCGAGGCCGTCCATGAACGACTCGAATGTGCTCTCCACCAAACCATCGGGAAACGTCACCACGGACATGTACGGATCGAGTTCGGCGATTCGGCGCGCTGCCACGACGGTCTTGTTGATGTCGAGATCGAAGAGTGAGGCGGGGACACGATTGAGGTTCGACAGGTCCAAATCGTCGAAGTCCGCGAGACGTAGCTCGCCACACAATCCTTCGATAGCAAGTGTGTGCGCAACGGCATGGCCCACACTGAGGCCCACGACACCGACGCGGAGCCGGGCCATCGCTGCCTGCTCTGCAGCAGTGATCTTGTTTCTGTTCCGGTCCAGCCTCAGAAGTCGAAATCCTCTGGGCCCGAGGACACGCACGACCGCGCGACGCCAGGGATAGTGAACCCAGCGAACTTCCTCGTCCAGTACATCCTCGGGCGGGGTCGGGAGAAGCGCTCGAAGCGACTGCAGCTGAGTCGCCGTCGTGTCGTGCAGGTGCACTCCGCCGAGTTCGACCAATCGGTCGTATCTCGAGCGCTCGCCGCTGCTGGCTGGATCGAATACGTGATGCTCTGGCACAACCATCGAAGTTCATCCTCTGCACGTTCGTTGCGGCGCTGGTTCGGCCTGCTGCCGTCAAAGTAGTCGACGAATACAGTTTCTCGCACGAGCGGAGCCACGAACTTGCTCGTGACCTGACACAAATATCGTCAGCGGGTTCTGGGTACATACCAGTTCGGCTGTGTGCCATCTCATCAGTTTTGCCTACTCGTGGGGCCTCCGAGAGTGTCTAGCCGGGAAAAATACCGGGGCTAACGGGAAGAATGTGGGTACTGCCGTACGGCAGTTGTCCTCGACCGGTTCCAGAAGGAACCGTTTCCCGTCACCAAGGAGCAGAACGTGGTTGTACACGCGACAAGTCCCAGATTCCCGTCGACCCTTCTTCGCAAAGGCCGAGATGTTCGAACCAACTGGCCGGGGCGGGGAGTAGGCAATGGCCGTCTCGACGCGTCGTTCGGACCGCGCACGAGTGTGTCCGCCGACGGTGAGATGTCACTCGTCGCGGCAACTCCCGCCGCTGCACCCGAGCTGTGGGATCGCTATGTCGACGGTGCGTGGGCGTCCTACTCACGTCATGGGGTTACCCGAGCCCTCGACATCGACGAAGTGGCGTCCGGGGCGACCACCACTCTGTTCTACGTGGTCCTCGACCGCGCCGGTGAGATGCTCGGCGGGGTCCGTGCCCAGGGGCCTTATACCTTGATCGAGCAGTCCCACGTGCTGACGGAATGGGAACACTCGCCCGGTCTCGACGTGGTTGCCGGGCAACTTCGGTCGAGGCTGCCACATGGAATCGTCGAGATGAAGAGTGCATGGGTCGGCAAGGGAAGCCCAGGGAGGGAGGTCTCGGCGATGCTGGCCAGGACTGCGCTGCCGACCATTGAACTGACCGGTAGCCGGTACCTGTTCGCCAGTGCCGCCGACCACGTCCTTCGGCAGTGGGAGTCGTCCGGCGGACGCATCGACGTGAACGTTCCCGCAGCTGCATATCCCAGTGATCAGTACCGCACGCGACTGATGTGGTGGGATCGTGAGACGTTTGCCCGGGAAGCGCAAGCTGCGGTCTGGGCGGCGATGGTGGTCGACGCACAGGCCCTGTGCGGACGTGCGGTGTCCTCGGCGGTCGCGTGACGCCCGATCACGGCATTGCGCGACGTACGACCTCCGCGGCCAACTCGCCGCGTTCTTCGGGGGTGTGCGCCTCCCACGTCACCAGGACGGCACCGGCGTGGGACGCTCGGTCTCGCCCGCTTGTCTTCGCGTCGTAGAGCGCGTTGTCGGCAGCATGCATGATCGTGTCGATGACGTGCTCTACGTGTGGACTCTCACCCGCCGCGCCGAAGCTCAATCGCGGGTCCAACGATGCCCGGACGTCGACGGTCACCGAACCGACACTGACCGTGACATCGCATTCCGATCTGACGCGCTCGAGAATGGCAGTTTCCAGTGGGGTCCTCGGTTGCAGCTCGGTCAGGATGAGAAACTCCTCGCCGCCGATCCTGGACACGATGGCCTCCTGTGAACCCGTCCGGTCGGTAGCGTGCCTGAGTGCATCGGCGATGGTCACCAGAACTCGATCGCCCGCGGCGTGACCGAGGCTGTCGTTGACCGCCTTGAAATGGTCGATGTCGACAACGTAGGCCCATAGTTGGCCCCGGCTGCTGCATGCCTTGTCCAGGAGTGCTTCGACCTGGGACAGCATTCCGCGACGGTTCAGCAACCGGGTCAGCGGATCTGTGTTGGCGAGCACGCTGAGGCGTCCGTTGACCGCGAGCAGTGATCGTCGCAAGGCCGCGATCAAGATGACTGGGACGAGAACTGCAGTCACTGCTGCGCCGACGGCGACGAACGTCACCGCAAGACCGGAATCGGACAGAGTGAGCACCGATAGCCAGGTGGCGAGCAGCACCGACGCCGTGGTGAGCCCTGCGGTCACCCGTGGCGGCGACCCGGAGGCCGCAATTGCAGGCACCACCGCGAGCATCGATGTGACCGCGCGGGTCCCGGACGGGTCCGCGATCAAATAAGCGGAGACCGCGACGCCGACCATGCCACCCGATCCAAGAATGGCGAACTGCGTATCGGTCAGGCGGCCGATCTTGATTGCGGACAAGACGGTGACTGCCGTGAACGCGACGATCGCGGACAACAGCGGGAAAGCGCCAGGTTTGAGGAATGTGGGGGACAACATCGCTATCCCCAGCAGCGGGAGCGCGCCCGACGCGCTCACGATCACCATCGCGGTACGCGTGTCGAACCGAGACACGAAGCGATGTGGTTCTGCACTCGTGCGGCGCAGTATCACGCTCATATGTCGATTGCCTCGGGTCTCAGCGGATGGGACTGAAGCCAGCATAGCCCCGACATCCTGCGAATCGAATGTGCAGACTCGTGCCGGGCGAACCGACCTACCGGTCTGATCGCCCGGGGCTGAGGGCGTTTCGTGCACCGTCGTTGCGGACATGCAGGCACCATGGTCGACGTCCTCCGTAGTGCTGCGCCCGGAACCAGGGTGGTCGCCGTGCGCCTGATCGTCGCGGCACGAATGGCGCGCGCGGATCTGGGTCGTCAGGACACGGCACTCGTGGCCGGCGGATTGACGTTCTATGCCGCAATCGCAATCGTCCCTCTGCTCCTGTTGACCACTCGAGCGGCCAGTGCGCTGACCTCGAGCGAGTGGGTCGTCGATCGATTCGCAGATATGGCAGTGCTGTTGCCGGACACCCTCGGTGCTCGGGCAGCGCTGTCCGCACTGGTCCAAGCCGGAATTGGTCTGGGTCCGCTGGGTATCGTGGTCGCGCTGTTTCCTGCCACGTTCTACGGCGAGGGTCTGCGTCGTGCGCTGACCCAGTTCACTCCGGTGAGCGAGCGGTTTCTGGGCTGGCGCGGACGTGTGCTGGTGCTGCCGTTCGTGCTGTTGGCGCCGGTTCTACTGTCGGTGCTCCTCGCGGCCTCGGCCGGCTTGAGACAGTTCACGACCGACGGAGGACCCGGGGAGCTCGCACTGCGAGTCTGGTTGGGGTTTCAGTGCCTGTGGCTGGTGCTCGCAGTGCCGCTGGGGTGGGTATACGGGGCTATCGCACCGCATCGAATTCGGTGGCAGGTCTTGATCGTCGGGTCATTGGTGGCGTCGTCGTTCATCGCGGGCTTCGTGCAAGGTTTCGTGCTGTTCCTCGCGATACCGGTCGACTTGGGAGCGCCGTTCGGTGGCCTCGATGTCATCGGCGGCGGTATCGCAGTTGCGTTGTGGATGTTCCTCTTGCATGTCTTGGTGCTGGTCGGTTGGGTGGCGATCTATTCCTACGATCAAGTCAGCGCAACCGGCGACGCAGAACGACCATCAACTGAACGAAACCGATGAGTGCGAGGCCGACACCGACCACGCTCGACATCAGAGTCACGAGAACCGTTGCGCCGGGGGCGAGCCCACAGCCGATGGTGACTACCAACGCCACTATCACTCGTGATGGCCGCTCCCACACCGTCAATATCCCGATCTCGTCCAATCCGGCGGCAGCAGCGCGGGCGCGCGCGGACTCGTGAAGCAGCGTCAGTGCGGCAATTGCAACCACCAATGCCGGGGGCGCACCCAGGACGTATGCGCATCCGAGAAAGCACAATTCGCTGCACCGGTCCGCGACCGTGTCCAGTACGTAACCCCAACGGCTTTCGGATTGACCGATGACCGCAACGGCGCCGTCCACACCGTCCGCCACCGCCGACAGCAGAATGATGAATCCGGCGAGCAACGGCCACCGAGAGCCGGCGGCCGACGCCGCGATGGCCGAGACGGCCAACGCGACGCCGACCGACGTCACGGTGTGAGGAGATACTCCACGTGCGACGAGGGGCCGACCGAGCGAGTACATCGACCGTAGCCAGGGTGCAAGGAACCGTGTGGATGCCGGATCGATATTGCTGTGCAGTTCCGACCACCTGGCGAAGTAATTCGCCTGCCCGAGTGGAGATGTCGGCCCGGTGCTTCGGCGGAGCATGTCAGTTGGCGCGCGCCGCGATCTTGCCCGCGACGCCGGAGAGAATCCGAGCGGGCCGCTGCTGCTCGCCCTGTTGTGCTCCCAGAATCACGATCACGCCGGTCAGAACCGGGAGTGCCCACTGCAGGTACTGCAGTTGCTTCTGTGCAGCAGCAGCTTCCGGCGGTGTACCCGCTGCCGGCTCGGTTGCCGAGTCGACCGGACGGCCGCCGGCCTCGGCTGTTTTCGCTCCGAGGAGACCGCTGTAGACAGTTGCTGCAAGTGCGACACCCGAATTATCTGCACGCAGTTTTGACATATCTCAAAACCTTGCTGGTAGGCCCCCATTGTTCGATGTCGACGGTGTGAGTTATGTGAGTGACGATGGTCAGTTCGTGTGACGGTCGACCGGTTCGACCGCACGGATAGGGACGATGGCATGTTCAATCACGCACGTGGCCGGTTGATTGGGTTCGGTGGATGTGTAGCACACCTGGTCTGATGTCGGGATTTCCCGACAATCATCCTCATGAGTTTTGTTGATAAGAGTGCAGATCCTCTGCACTGCATATGATTTAGGAGTTTGACGTTGCATAGTCGCTTGGTGCGTTCCCGTTCCCTCCTGGTTGCCGTCACTGCCTTGGTCGGGTTGTCGATTTCCGGTTGCAGTACGACGTTGGCGGATGTGATCCCAGCAGGATCGTTGTCTGTGGATAGCCCTGGTCAGCACGATGTTGATGTGGCTTCTTCCGTTGCGCTGTTGGAGACGCTTCCGGTGAAGGGGCGTGCTCCGAAAACTGGTTACAGCAGAGATCAGTTCGGTCAGGCATGGTCTGATGATGTCGATGTGGAGTTCGGGCATGACGGGTGCGATACGCGCAATAATCTGTTGGCTTCGCGGCTGACTGACGTGGTCTTCAAAGAAGGAAAGAAGCAATGTGTTGTTCTCTCTGGCACGTTGGCTGATCCTTACACTGGAAAGACGATCAATTTTGTTCGGGGACAGGATACTTCGACTGCGGTTCAGATTGACCATGTGGTCGCGTTGAGCGATTCGTGGCAGAAGGGTGCGCAACAATTGAGTCTTCAGGAGCGCACGAATCTGGCGAACGATCCCCGAAATCTGATCCCGGTGGATGGACCGACGAACGCGAAGAAGTCTGATTCCGATGCCGCATCCTGGCTTCCCCCGAACAAGGCGTACCGATGCACCTACGTCTCGAAGCAGATCACGGTGAAGTCGGTCTACCGCCTGTGGGTGACTCAAGCAGAGAAGGATGCGATGTCTGCCGTATTGTCCGCGTGTTGATTCACAGTTCCGCGTAGATTCCGATGCTTGCTGGGGTGTGTTCTTATGTGCCGATTGCTTCGATTCGTCGTGCTGGAGAAACGCTTTGAACCATCCTTTTGAGTGAGGCGCGGGCGGCGGTGAGCTCGTCCTGGAGTTCTTCGGTTCGTGTTGTCATGGTGTCGGCGCGTCTGCGTTCGGAGTCGAGGTCCGAGCGCAGCTCGGCTGCTATCTGTTCGAGCTCGTGGATACGGGCGAGCAGTGTGTCGTGCGGCAGGTGTTCGAGTTGGTTGCCGAGTAGTAGTTGCACTTTGGTCTCGAGCTTGGTTCGGTCCGTTCGTAGCGCCCGAACTTCCTCACGCGCCATCAACAGTTCGGCGTGAAGACTGTCCGCCGTAGCGGACGTGCGTCCGGCGCTGCTTCTGGTGGCGGTGTGGGAGTGCTCTTCTGTGGCGCGTTCGACGGCGGTTCGAATTGCTGCGGTGTTGTAGATGAACCATGGAGAAACGCCTGCGCGACGCGCTATTTCGCTGATGTTGATGCGTTCGCCAGCGGATGAGAGGTCGGCGATGACTGTCAGCGTTCTGCGTTGTTTGTCAGCGCTGTCACGTCGACGGGAGGCGATGAGCCGTTGGGTTCGTATGTCACGGTCATCGGCAGTCATCGTTGTTCGTCCTCGTTCGTGTGGGTGGTTACGGACTCGAGCGGTATGAAGGCAGCTGCGGTCCTCGCTTTCCTCAGTTCGCGGGAGGCGTTGTCGATGACCGCGCGTTGGTCTGCGGGCAGGTCGGCAAGCATTGCGTCCATCGACGAGATGACGTCCGTGAACGCGTGAATTTGGGCGTCGAAGTTGGTGATCACCCACGACGCGGAGTCGGTGGCGATTGCAGTTTCTTTGTCTGTGCGCAGCTCTGCGAGATGCTGCTCGATTGCGGGCCGGTAGGACGGGTCCGGTCGGTAGAAGGAGCATCCTGCGCACTGGAATCGGATCGGGCAGTGTTGGCCGCCGGCTTTGATGTTCGAGGGTTCGGTGCAGTTTCCGAAGGGCACGGCCACCGACTGTCGCTCGTACTCCGTTACCGACGTGAATCCCGCCGGTCGTCCGTGCCTGTCGATCGCGAACTTCGAAATCTCCTCGGTGGCTTGGCGTTTACGTTTGAGTGTGACGGAGAAATATCCCATGGTCGTGTCGACGCTGCGGTGATCCATCAATTCGCGTAGGACGTCCACCGGTGTGCCGTTGTCAGCGTGCCGCTGAGCGTAGGAGTGCCGCAATCCGTAAGGAGTGATCATTGATCTGTCGTAGAGAGCTGGGTTTCCGTCATCGTCGAGTCTTTCGTCGACAAGTTCCGGGATTGCATCGATCCAGATGGCGAAGGCCCGGGACCCGAACTGCGCACCGCTCAAGTGCCCGCGGCGAATGTTGTTGCGGGTTCCCGGCGTGGGAAAGAGCCAGTCGCACAGTGTGTCCGGAACAGACAGCGATTGAAGGTGGTCGAGCCATTGGTCGATCACGGTTGCCGTTGCAGTGCTGATCGGCAATCTACGCCCCATTCTGCGACGTTTACGGTTGTCGTAGACGAGTGTGGGCTTGCCGTCGACCCAGTCCAGGCATGAGCGTTTGAGCCCGACGATCTCACTCGGGCGTCGACCGGTGTCCCGGATGATCTGGTAGACCGTCTGATACATCATGGCGTAGTCGTCAGGGTTCCAGCCCGGCGCGGAGTACGTGGAGTGCCTACCCAGCAGCTCGAGGTGTTGATCGAGTTGTGCGATGACATGTTCGGGGATCGTGCGTCCGAAGTCGTCCTCGCTGGTCTCGACCTGGGCAATTGTGTGCGAACGCAGATCGAGTGCGAAGGAGCCGGGGATGTCATCCATTGCGCCCGTGCGGCGTGAGAACTCGAGAAGTCGGCGCCACCACCCGAGCAATGATCGTCGATGGGTGAAGGAATGGGGCTTGCCCTCTCGATCGGCGCTGGTGCGGAAACCCTCGACGACAGCGCTCATGTCACCGTGGTCGAGTAGTTCGGGGTGATCGCCGTTCGTGCGCAGCGAGAGTTGCCGTGAAGCGATTTCGGCGGCATGAACGGTGTGCCGCAGTGTCGTCACGGGTGGGCGTACCTCGCGGCCGAATTGTTTGGTGATCTCTCGAAGCCATCGCTGTCTGATCTCTCGGAAGTCCACAACGCCACCGGCCGCACTGTATCGCCGGTCCGGAGCAGCTTGCAGGCCCACGACGGCAGGTTTCCACACGTCGGCCATGGTGGGATCAGTACCGGAGTACACGACGTGCGCCCGCTGCAGATGTGTGACCAACGACCGGAACACACCACCGGCTGCAGCTCCGAGTGCCTTCTCGAACTGGCGATTTCCGGCGACATCGAGCAGTGAGCGACAATCCGGTGGGAGGTGGGAAACTATGCTGCGGATCCGCATCGGAACCAAGATGATCTGATCACGGTCACGCTGCTGCACTCCGTAAATAATCTCCGCCGCAACAGTGCCGTTCACCTCACTGAGTTCGAAATCGACTTTCGAAAAGGCTTTTTCGTCTCTTCGTGGAACCGAATCGGGGTCGAATGTCCGGTCGAAGAATGAAGGTGAGGTCCCGTTGAGCTTGCGGTGGCGTTCGCACCGCCTGCAACGGCGGTCGAAGATTTCCACGACCGTCATGCATCGGTCGACTCGGCACAGATAGACCGCTGTCATTTCGTTGTCGACGTCTCCGGTGAATACCTGTCGGCGTGAATCCCATTCCGCGACTCGCCATTGCGGGTCGATTCGTTCGATCAACCACGCTTTCCAGGTCTGTTCGTTTCCAGTCGAGAGGGCTCTTGACTCGACGGGTAGAGCGGTGATGCTCATATGCCCACTCTTTCCACTGCCGCCCTCAGGTCCTCCGCGTCGGGGTGTTGATAGATCGCGGTCGATGCTCGGCTCACATGACCGAGCAACGACTGAACCACGTCGATACCGGTGCCGTTGCGCGTCCAGATTGTGGCTGCCGTATGCCGGAACATGTGGGGCCGCAATCGGAAACCGGCACGGTTGCCGATCCTTTCCACAATCTGTTTTGCGTTCGAATACGACATCGGCGAACCGGCGTGATGCCCGAGAAGGTTGACGAACACGAAGTCCGAGGTCATTGCGGTGGGCACGCTGTCTCGTTCGAGAAGGTACTCGCGATACTGAGTGACCACCTCGTCGCTGACCGGTACGACTCGGGATTGTCCTTTAGCGCGGGCACCGTTCGAATTGCCTTCACGCCGAACAACATGAACATGAGGTCCACGTTCCTGGCATCCCAGATGAACCGAGGTCGGAAGGAAATGCAGGTCGCTACGGCGCGAACCCAATGCCTCTCCGATTCGGAGTCCGGAACGAACCAGCAACAGCACCAGAAAACGGTCTCGTTCGGTGTTCGCGGAGTTCAGAGCATGCGAAAACTGTTCTTCAGTAATAATTTCCGGAGGCTTTACGACTTCCGGCGCTTTGAGGGTTCTGGCACGAATCAGCCGATGCTGACCGGATTCACCTTCGTGGAAATCGCGGGGTGCGTAGGCCAGGTACTTGGGCTGGGACAGCCCAGAAACAACATCTGCGGAGACCAATCCACGCATTCCGCAGAACCTGAGGAATTCGACGACAGCGGTCATCACTGCGTTGACCGATCTGCCGGAGCGCAGCCGGTAGTGGACGGTTGGGGTGTGTTCGACGGCGAATTTGAAACGAGTGAGTTCACCTACGCGAATCTCGTGCCAATCCAGTCCGCGACCGGCAGTCCAGTTCAAGAACCAACAGACCCGAGGAACGTATGCGCGGATTGTTTGAGGTGACCTTCCGGCGCCTTGCATGAACAGCACCCACTCGGAAGCCTCCGCGACCGGGCGCATGGATTCTTCGTCCACGATCACCCAACCCGACTGCCCCGTCGTCGGTGAAATGACCTTCTCTACAGCACACGACATCGCCACTCCTATGGCTGTCCCACCTGTGACATAGACGCTATTAGATAACCATGAGGGACAGGGCGACCGACACGCCGTGCCTACCGTGCCTTCATCCTGATGCGGCGCTAGAGATAACCGGTAACGACGATCTTCGCGGTCGTATTGGCGGTGACGCCCTGCTGGTGCTTGGCCCTCTCGCGATTTGCGAGCAGAATTCCGGTGCCACCGATCACATGCGCGCCGACTGCGACGGCATTTGCAGGCGACCACTTCGCCCAGCCTGCTGCGGCTACACGTGCACGGTCGCGGGGATCGTGCACTGCGGTTGCTGCACCGTTGACGCCGATGGCGCCCATCAGCGAACCGCCGAACCACGCCGCACCGCCAACGTCGTGGAGAGCGCGGACAACGGTATTTCTTGTAGACATCGGGAGCCTTTCGAGACCCGTGGGGCACGAGTCGGCGACTCATGCGCTGGCACGGGAGGGTAGAGCAGACGAAACGGCTTTGGCTGCACCGATTTCTGCTGTTGTGTGCGATACCCGAAGGTTGCGACTTCACACATCGACGTATGGGTTTTGCCGGTCCACTGTGCGGGTAGCACACCGGGATGCGGGGTAGTTCAGTTGCGCGAAAGATCGGCGGTCCCTGGCTGGTGGCCGCAGCCAAGTCGGCAATCGCGGCTCTGGTGGCATGGTGGCTGGCCGATCGGGTGGTAGGCAGTCCGCAGAGCTTTCTGGCGCCGTACACGGCACTCTTCATGATCGGCGTGACGGTGCGTGCGTCGGGCACTGCGGCCCTGCGGCAAGTAGGAGTCGTCGTCGCGGGGGTCACTGTGGCAGCCGCCGCTGTCGTCGCGCTGCCACCGGTCGCCGCTCTTGCAGCGTCGGTAGCAGTCGGAACGGCTGTCGGACGACTACGCGTGTTCGCGCCCGACGGGATGTGGGTCGCGATCACTGCCTTACTGGTTCTCCTCTACGGAAGCGCGATGGACGAGACCGTGGTGATGTTCCGGGTCGCCGACGTCGCCCTCGGCGCGTTCGTCGGGGTATGCGTCAATGCGCTCGTTCTGCCACCGGAGTATCTGTCGGAAGCGAGGGATCTCGTCGTCGAGCGGTCGCGCGGGCAGGCGCAGCTTCTGCGAGATCTGGCTCGTGTGGTCAAGGACGGGAAGCAGGTGCAGTGGGAACTTCGAACTGATCTGTGGGCGCTGTTCAAGGCCTCGGGAGTCACCGCAGCGCTGGATCGAGGCAAGGACAGTCTGCGCGGAAACATTCGGCGCAAGGGATGGGCCAGAGTCGGTGGGGAGCGAATCTATCGCCCAGTGGCTACCGCACTCGATCGCACCCTGATTTCCCTTGCCGCCGTCGTAGTGGGGGTCGAGGCACTGTCGCGCAAGGCGGACGCGAGTCAGGCAGGTCTGCGCGCGGACGTCGCCGACCTGCTCGACACCGTCGCGGATGCTCTCGACGAACTCGGGTACGACCCCGCCCGTCACCACAGCCCGTACGCGCAGATGATGAACCTTCACCTTCCTGAAGCCATGCGACTGAGCGATGTCGTCCGCGCCGACCTCGACGACGCCGGTTCGGACGCGGAGGCGATCTCGGCCATCGTTGTCGCGATCGACACCGTCAACGCGACCCTGTACGGGCTCGGACACGAACGAGCACCTATCCAGAGATGACGGCGCCGATTTCTACTCGCGTTCGAGGGCGAAGTAGTAATGGTGACCGCCGTCGAGTACCAGGGCGGACTTGCCGTTCATTATGCCCATCAGAGTGTCGGCGGAGACCATCTTGAAGTGATCGAAGATCGGTGCGCCGTCGTAGACCATGGTTGCGGTGACTTCGCCACGGAACTCGATGTTCCACAGACTCGCCTCGCCGTTGCCGGACTCGACGTCCGAGTAGAGCTCACCGCTGGCGTCGCGGCAGATCAACGGCTGCGCGCGGTCGAGCGACTCGAACCGTTTTCCGTGCCAGTTGCTGGTGGTCAGCTTGCGGCACAACCGGTGCCCGGTGAAGAACTGAGATCCTTTCCAGTTCCCGAGAATGTCCTCGGCTCGAACCGGTGCAAGGGCGGTCCAGATCGCGTCGAGCTCGGCGGGCTGTACCCCGTCCGTCTGCTTCAGTTTTTCCGCGAACAGGTTACGTGCCGACTCGATGTACATGCTGCCTCCATGCTCGGTACGGCGAACCGGGCGGTTCGACCACATCGAAAGGTACGCGAAGTCGATTTCTGTCCACCGAGAAGTGACTGCAACCTAAAGTAACTGGTAATGTGTGTAACACATACGCGGCTTCACTGTCGATGGAAGGATGGATGCACCATGACCAGCACATCTGCAACACGGACCGACGTTCTCGATGCCGAGGATGTCTCGCTCCGATTGCTCGATTCGGCTGCACAACTTTCCTACGACCCAGCTGAAGACGTGGCGTGGGACGAGGATCTCGACCCGACGCTCTACGGATTGAACCCGCAGTGGAGCACGCTGTACGGCACGGATCTGTGGAACGAGATGACCGAGGATCAGCGCATTCTGCTGACCCGTCACGAGGTGTGCTCCATCATGAGTACCGGCATCTGGTTCGAGATGATTCTTCAGCAGATGGTCCTGCGTGATCAGTACTGCAAGGACTCCTCGGATTCGGACTTCCAGTTCGCCCTCACCGAGATCGCCGACGAGTGCAGGCACTCCATCATGTTCGCTCGCGCGTGCACCAAGATGGGAATCAAGGCCTACCTGCCGCGTCGGATGAGCATCGAGCTCGGTCGTGGGTTCAAGGCTCTCGCTTCGGCCGAGGCAGCGTACGGCGGAATCCTCGTCGCGGAAGAGGTTCTCGACGTGATGCAGCGCGACTGGATGCGCGGCGAGAACGTACTCCCGCTGGTGCGCACGACGAGCAAGATCCACGTCGTCGAGGAGTCCCGCCACATGACGTTCGCGCGGCAGCAGATGCGGGAACGGATCGAGGGCAAGGGTGTTGCGCGGCGCAAGACGAGCGCACTCGTGGTTGCGATAGCAGCACGCATCATCGTCTCGAACATGGTCAACAAGGGCGTGTACGCGGCCGCGGGTCTGGACACCGACCGTGCTGTCCGCGAAGCGAAGAACAACGCCCACCACCACATGATGATGCGGACCAGCAGTGAGCACCTGATGGCATTCCTGCACGACTGTGGACTTGTCACCAGGCCGGCGGAGGCGATCTACAAGCGCCTGCACATGTTGTGATTGCCCTTGTGAATACCACTGTCAGAGTCGATTTCGAGGATCCAGCGTGGCTTTTGCGATAACTCAGAACTGTTGCAACGACGCATCGTGTCTGTCGGTCTGCCCGGTCAACTGCATTCACCCGACACCGGGCGAGGCGGATTTCGGCAAGACGGACCTCCTGTACATCGATCCCCGTAGCTGTATCGATTGCGGTGCGTGCGCTGACGCCTGCCCGGTGGACGCGATCACGCGGGTGTCGAGATTGACCGATGATCAAGCCATCTACGCCGACATCAATGCCGACTACTACCGGGATAAGCCGGCCGTCGCGCAGTGGGATCCGCCGAAGTTCCCGCCCGCCGCGGTCAACGACTTCGCACGGTTCGAGGTGGCGATCGTCGGAACGGGCCCATCGGCGAGCTACACCGCACAGGCACTTCTTCGAGTTCCGAGCAGCCGAATCACGTTCTACGACAAGCTCGACGTTGCGGGTGGTCTGGCCCGATTCGGCGTTGCACCGGACCATATCGGCACACGGCAGATCAGTGAGCACTTCCGAAGCCTGTTCGTTCACCCCCGGGTCACCATGAAGCTGGGTGTCGAGGTCGGCGTCGACATCACGCACGAGGAAGTGCATCGCCGGTTCGACGCCGTCGTGTACGCGGTCGGCGCCGACAGTGATCGGCCGCTGGACATCACGGGAATCGACCTCCCCGGTTCGGTCAGCGCACGCACGCTGGTCGGGTGGTACACAGGCCATCCAGGCGTACCAGGAGACGCAATCGACCTCGCTGGAATCGAGCGAGTCACGATCATCGGCAACGGCAACGTGGCACTCGACGCTGCTCGGATACTCACGGCGGATCCCGATGACCTCGTCGGCACAGAGATCTCGTCGCACGCTCTCGCTGCGCTACGACGCAGCACCGTGAAGGAGGTTGTCATCGCGGCAAGGCGGGGGCCGGAGTTCGCAGCCTTCACTCGCTCCGAATGCCAAGCACTCGTATCCCGACGCAGCGTCGACGTGGCCGTCAGCGGCCCGCCGGAAGCTCTGTCCGTCATCGACGACCTTCCGATCTCGGCACCTGCGTCTGCTCTACGGGGTGTGGTGAACTGCGAGGGCTCGATTCCGGCAACCCGGCGTCGGATAGTCTTCGCCTTCAGTCGTGCGCCCGTGCGTGTGAACGGCACAGATCGGGTCGAGTCCATCGAATTCGCGGGCGGAACAACAGTTGCATCCGATCTTGTCCTGCTGGCCATCGGCTATCGTGGAACGCCGTCTCCCGGAGTGCCTTTCGATGCCGAGCGTGGAGCGATTCGCAATGTCGGCGGACGCATGATCGGTGAGGACGGAACCCCTGCGACCGGACGGTACGTCGTCGGGTGGGCCAAGCGCGGCGCCACCGGAGGTATCGGCGACAACAAAGTCGATGCCGAAGAGACGGTGGACGCGTTGTTGGAGGACCTCGCGAACAATCCTCCCGCAACGAAGAGGCGACTACCGCGCGTGCTCGCCCGCAAGGTGTAGCCGCCCCGGCGCAGGGTGGGGGGAGTCAGGGGTGTCGTATGGTCGGAATATGGAGCGGACCCGTAAGGACGCGCTGGCCGCAGCTGCGGTCACAGTGCTCGCCGACAGAGGATCGCGCGGCCTGACGCACCGTGCGGTCGACGCGGCCGCCGGGCTCAAGCCGGGTGCGGTGAACTATCACGCCCCCAGTCGGACGCAGCTATTGAACATGGCTCTGCGGGAGGTGTTCGTCAGGGACATGGAAACCGCAACGAAGCACTTCTCGCTGGACCATTGGACACACCGAGCTGTGGTCGATGCCGTGGTCGGGTTCGTCGAGGACATGTGTTCCGAGGCCAACCGCGCGAGAGTGATTGCGAGGCACCATCTGCAGGGGGAATCTCTGACGCATCCTGAGCTGCGCGCGGCGTTCGACGTTCAGCTCGCGGCGTTCGTACAGTTGGTGCGTGATGGACGAGCCGCAGCGGGGGCGCCGCCGAGTACCGCGGCAGCCGAGTTGTTCGCAATGTCCGTCGACGGCTTGCTCAGACGGCAGGTCATGATCGGTACGCAACAGTTGGGCGCCGAGGACGTACGCGCAATCGCGGACGTCGTGGCCATGCAATAGCGCTCCGCGAAGGTGGCGATACAGCATCGGTTGAGTAACAGTTCCGCATCTGACGGTTGCGATACGGAGTTCGACTGGCATCCCGGACTGGGGTCCGGGCACCATCGATGGGGTGCCCGACGGTGCGGGGTAGCTGCCGCACCGTGAGGCATATCCGGAGGAGCTGTGGTCTCAACTCCTCCGAACATGCCGGCGGCGACTCGGACATTCGGGTCGCCACCGGTTACCCAACTACCCACCGCAGCGCGCACCACAAACATCGCAGCCGTCTGCGGCCTCCAAGGGCTGGTCAGCCACGACTCATTCGGATGAGGCGCGGTCAATAGTGTGACGAGTTCTGCCGAGTCTGGAAACATGGAGCCCATGCCAACGACACCATCTCTGGTTACCGAACACGTCGTGCTCGTCGACGACGACGGGTCGGCCGTCGGAACGCAGCCGAAGGCGACAGTTCACACCACGCACACGCCGCTTCATCTAGCTTTCTCGTGTTATGTCTTCAACTCTCGCAACGAAGTTCTGATCACGCAGCGGGCCGGAACCAAGAAGACATGGCCCGCGGTGACGACTAACAGTTGCTGTGGCCACCCGTCGCCCGGGGAAGATCTCGGAGTTGCCGTCGTTCGTAGGCTCGAGCAGGAACTGGGCATCACTGTGTCTGGAATCCGGTTGTTGCTCCCTGATTTTCGGTACCGAGCGGTCATGGCGGACGGCATAGTCGAGAACGAGCTGTGCCCGGTGTTCGGCGTTGTCTACGATGGCCCGGATCCGGAGCCGAATCCGGCGGAGGTTTCACAGGCGGAGTGGTATCCGTGGGAAGAGTTCGTTCGGTTCGTCGACGACGGCGGGGATGTCTCGCCCTGGTGCCGGGAACAGATAGCGCAGCTGCAGGGTCTTGGTGACGATCCTTCCCACTGGCCGTCCGGTGACGCAGCGGGCCTACCTCAGGCAGCCCGGTACAGGCCGGACCTCGGCTGACCTCGGGCAGCGTCATTCGAACAACCGACATCGAAACAGATATGGTTGACCGGTGCAGTACACGTGGAGAACGGCGAGTGCGAACGAGCGAGTAGACGGATTGGTCGGTACTCATGCAGCAGCGTGCTGAGAACACCCGCCAAGCCGTCCTGCTCGGTGCCGCGATCAGCTTCGAGAAGTTCGGTTACGGAACCTCGAGTCTGTCGACCATCCTTGCGTATGCCGGGGTGACCAAGGGTGCAATGTATTTCCATTTCGCGTCCAAGGAAGAGCTCGCGCACGCGGTCATCGAAGCGCAGCATCAGCTGGCCATGAACGGCTCGCAGGCTATCACCGCACAGGTCCCGGTTGCGCTCGATGCACTCGTCTTCGTCAGCCAGGAGATGGCTCGCCAGCTGGTAGAAGAGCCGATCGCCCGTGGCGGAATGCGTCTGACGCTCGAGATCGGCAGTATTCAGGGCCCGGTCCAACGGCCCTATCTGGACTGGATCGACTCCATCCGGACACTCGCGGCCCGAGCTGCGGAGGAAGGCGACCTCGCCGACGGAATCGATGTGGAAGCGCTGGCGAGATTTGTCGTCGGGGCGTTCACCGGCGTACAGATGCTGTCCGAGGTTCTGTACGGGCGCGTCGACCTGTACGAGCGCCTTGCCGAGATGTGGACGCTGTTGCTTCCTGCTGTCGTTGCCCCGCACGCTTTGGAGCGCGCCAAGGCATGCGCGGCCAGTGCGCCGCGCGACTGGACGGTGCCGACGGCCGGCCTGGATGTGAGCGCCTAGTGTGAAGGTGCGACCTGCCCCCGCGTGAACGGATCCAATCGATGACCGACGTACTGTCCCGCCGAGATCTAGATTTCCTACTCTACGAATGGCTCGATGTGGAGTCGTTGACGGCCAGGAAGCGATTCTCGGAGCACTCCAAGGACACGTTCGACGCGGTGCTCGACCTGTGTGCCGACATAGCGCGCAAACACTTCGAGCCGCACAACAAACTCTCCGATGCCGTCGAGCCGAAAATGCGACCCGACGGCACCGTCGAGATGATCGACGAGGTGAAGGCCGCCCTCGACATCTATGCATCTGCAGGTCTGATCGCCGGTCAGTTCGACGAGTCCCTCGGCGGAATGCAGCTTCCGGCGACTGTGGCGCGGGCCGCGATGGCGTGGTTCCAGGCAGCGAACGCGTCGACGTCGGCCTACCCGTTCCTGACGATGGCCAATGCCAACCTGATTGCCACCTACGGCACTTCCACTCAGATCGACGACTATGTTCGCCCGATGCTCGAGGGCAGGTTCTTCGGCACGATGTGCCTTTCCGAGCCGCAGGCAGGCTCGTCGCTCGCCGACATCACCACGCGCGCGGTGAAGCGGGATGACGGTAGCTATCGGATCTCGGGGACCAAGATGTGGATCTCGGCGGGGGACCACGAGTTGACCGAGAACATCGTCCACCTCGTACTCGCGAAGGCAGCAGGCGGAGGTGCCGGAGTCAAGGGAATCTCGTTGTTCATCGTTCCCAAGGTGCTTCCCGACGGGACGCGGAACGACGTCACGCTCGTAGGCCTCAATCACAAGATGGGCAACCGCGGAACCACGAACACGCTCCTCGAATTCGGTGACGGAACGCATTCGGTGGCAGGTGAACCCGGGGCGATCGGGTACCTCGTCGGTGAGGAACACCGTGGGTTGTCCTACATGTTCCACATGATGAACGAGGCCCGGATAGGCGTCGGATTCCTGGCGATCTCGCTCGGCTATGTCGGGTACATGAAGTCGCTGGAATACGCGAAAGTTCGGACGCAGGGCCGACCCCTCGGCATGAAGGATCCGTCGTCACCGCCGGTGGCGCTGATCGAACATGCCGACGTCAGACGGATGCTTCTGGCACAGAAGTCGTACGTCGAAGGTGCTCTGGCTCTCGGCCTCTACTGCTCTCGACTGGTGGACGAGCAGGACACCACAGAGGACGATCGACTGAGGGCCGAGACGACTCTGCTCCTGGACCTGCTGACGCCGATCGCCAAGAGTTGGCCGTCGCAGTGGTGTCTCGAAGCCAACAATCTGGCCATCCAGGTGCACGGCGGTTACGGCTACACCCGGGACTACGACGTCGAGCAGTACTACCGGGACAACAGGCTCAACCCGATCCACGAAGGCACACACGGCATTCAAGGCCTCGACCTGCTCGGTCGCAAAGTCACGATGCAGGGCGGCGCAGCGCTGGGGTTGTTGGGCACTCGAATCGCGGACACCGTACAGCGAGCGCGCGAACTGGACGCAGACACAGCAGGATTCAGCGTCCAGTTGGAGACTTCGTGGAAGAATGTTCTGGCCGTCACGGCAACGTTGTGGTCCACCGGAGAACCGGATGTGGCGCTCGCGAACTCCTCGGTGTACCTGGAAGCGATGGGCCACATCGTGATCGCCTGGATGTGGCTCGAGCAACTTACCGCCGTCTACGGAAAGAGCGGCAACTTCTACGACGGTAAGCGCCAGGCGGCCCGATACTTTTTCGTGTACGAATTGCCCAAAGTCGCACCGCAACTCGATCTACTGTCCAGCTTGGATCGAACCACACTCGATATGGACCCGGCGTGGTTCTGAGCAGGTCAGCGAGCCAGCAATGTAAACGAGTGTTCGCGGATCAGAATCGACGGGCCTGAGCTTTCGTAAGCCTGGTCGGGGTCGCTGGACATCACTTGCCGCCAGTCTTCCGACGGCAGTGTGAATTCCACGGCGCCGCCCGACGAGTTGACCAACCAGCCGAAGGTGGAGTCGTCATCGGCCGAGGCGAGCTCCACCAGCAGAGAGAGGGCAGCGTCGTCGGTCCAGTCGTCGTCGGCGAGCTTTTCGCCGTCGGCTCGATAGAAGTCGACGTACGTCTCGGCGTCGGAGTCGCTGTCGTGCCGGAACCACATCGGCCGTAGCGCTGGGTGCTCGGTCCGCAGTGCGATGAGGTCCGCGGTGAACTGCTGGAGTGAACGGTCGGCCGCGGCCCAGTCGTACCAGGAAATCTCGTTGTCCTGGCAGTACGCGTTGTTGTTGCCGTGCTGCGATCGACCGATCTCGTCCCCGCCGAGGATCATCGGAACACCGGCCGACAACAGTAGTGTGGCAAGGTGATTGCGCTGCTGGCGTGCCCGAAGCGCGAGCACACCGTCGTCCTCGGTCGGTCCTTCTGCCCCGCAACCCCACGAGCGGTTGTCGGACTCGCCGTCCTCGTTGTCCTCGCCGTTCGCGTCGTTGTGCTTGTCGTCGTAGCTGTTCAGGTCGGCCAGGGTGAATCCATCGTGCGCGGTAACGAAATTGACGCTGGCCAGTGGCGGGCGCCGCGTGCTTTCGTACACGTCGGGACTGCCGGTGATCCGTTGAGCGAAGGCGCCGAGCGAACCGGCTTCGCCGCGCCAGAAGTCTCGGACGTCGTCGCGGAACTTGCCGTTCCACTCCGACCACCGGGCAGGGAACCCACCGACCTGGTAGCCGTGGGTGTCCCACGGTTCGGCGATGAGCTTGACCGAGGCCAACGTGGGATCCTGATGAACGAGGTCGAGGAAGGCGCTGTGCTTGTCCAGGTCGGAGTCCTGGCGAGTCAGTGTGCTTGCCAGGTCGAACCGGAATCCGTCCACGTGCATTTCGGTGACCCAGTACCGCAGTGAATCCATGATCAGCGCCAGTGCCGCTGGGTGCCCGACGTTGAGGCTGTTACCCGTGCCCGTGGTGTCGAAGTACGAACCTCTGTCCTCTTCGACCAATCGGTAGTACGAACGGTTGTCGATTCCCTTGAAAGACAGCGTCGGGCCCAAATGGTTGCCCTCAGCCGTGTGGTTGTAGACGACGTCCAGAATGACTTCGATGTTCGCTGCGTGCAGTGCTTTGACCATGGACTTGAATTCGTCGACCTGACCGCCGGTGTCACCTGTGCTGCTGTACTCGTTGTGCGGGGCCAAAAAGCCGATGGAGTTGTAGCCCCAATAGTTTCGTCGACCTTCTTCGAGCAGGTGTGAATCCTGGACGAACTGGTGAACAGGAAGCAGTTCGACTGCAGTGACACCGAGATCGACGAGCGTCTGCACCGACGCTGGATGTGCGAGACCGGCGTAAGTCCCGCGGATGTTCTCGTCGACGTCAGGATGCTGCGCGGTAAAACCCTTGACGTGCACTTCGTATACGACGCTCTGGTCCAGGGGAGTTCGCGGCGGTGCGTCCGTACCCCAGTCGAACTTGGAAGCGGCAACGACCGACAGCATCATGAACGACGCCGAATCGGCGTCGTTCATCGTCTCCGGCTCCTCGTGATAGTGCGAGAACACCGATTCGTTCCAGTCCACGGAGCCTGCGATCGCGCGTGCGTACGGATCGAGCAAGAGCTTGTTCGCGTTGTGACGCAGCCCCTCTGCCGGATCCCACGGACCATCCACTCGCAGCCCGTACTTGCTACCGTTCGACAGACCATCGACGAAACCATGGAAGACGTGCCCGGTTCGGTGACTCAACACGGTCGCGGCCACCTCGTCACCGTTGTCGTCGACGACCACGACAGTGATGGAGTCAGCGGTCTCCGAATAGACGGCGACGTCGGCCTTGCCGTCGGACAGTAGGGAAACCCCAAGGGGGTAAGGGGTGCTCGCATGGATCATTGCTGCTCAGTACCCCACGGGGAGGTAGGTAAACACGTTTGGATGTGCCCCTCCGACGGGTACGGCTTCAGTATGGCTGATTACAGAGTTCTGAACCCGACCGGCGACGTCGTCGCAACCAAAGACATCGAGAGCGCCGAAGACGCGTATGCATGGTTCATCGACGAGAAAGCGGACAACAGCGAGTTGGGGTGGAGATTGGAGGTCGACCACGACGGCGAGTGGGCCTTCGTGGACGACACCGAGGGTAACTCGGCAAGTAAGTAGTTCGGCTACCGCTGGTTTCGGAGCAACGGAACCAGCGGTACTCCGTTGTCGATCTGCTCTTCGCCGGACTGCACGAACCCGTGGCGCGTGTACATCTCGACGAGATAGCTCGGCGAATCGATTCGGCATGGCGCTTCGCCGACATCCGCCAGGGCGGCCTGAAGCAACCTCGTCGTGTGGCCGTAGCCGCGATCGGTGCGGCGCGTGCACAGATGGCCCAGCCGATACTGACGCATGCCGTCTTCTGTCTCTTCCAACAGCCGTACCGTTCCGATAATTGCACCCTCGCGTTCGACCCAGAAGTGCCTCGTACGCGGAAGCAGATCGTATCCGTCGAGCTCCGGATAGAACCAGGCTTGCTCCACGACGAATACTTCCACCCTGAGCTTCAGTAGTGCGTAGAGACGATCCGTGTCCAGATCTGGTGCCCATGCCCTGGTGAGCGTAGGTGGCCGGTTCGCAACGGAACTGGTGTGAGATGTTGGCATCGTCGAACTTTCCTCGTTGTTCTTTCGTCTGTGTAGTCGGTCGTGTACCCCGCAGGGTGAGACTTACCCGTCAACCGATGCGACGTATCTCTCCCGAGTCATTTCGCTCGATCAACCCACGACGTTCGAATTCGTCGAGCCAGCCCGTCATGGGCCACCTGTTCCAACGTCGGTGGAACAAAGCCGAATTCCGGATGATGTCGTCGAGGCGCTCGACGGGAGGTGACGACACGGGGTGGTACTGGTGGTACGCATGTGCGCCGCCGACCCATAGTAGTCCGACGTCCGCGGCCTGGGCGGTGGCGGCGAAGTCGGTGTCCTCACCGCCGTACCCCGCGTAGTCCTCCTCGAATCCGCCGGTCACCTGCCAGGTGCTCGGTGTCGATGCGAAGGACAGGGACCAGAACAGGTCGTAGTCGGTGCCGACGAGTACCGTGTTCGGCGGCGGGTTCGGACGCGCCGGGTGCGGATCGGTGGCAGCAAGCAGAGCGTCAGCCGACCACCCGGACGGACTCGGCGGCAGATATGTGACGGGCCCGCACAGAAGGCTCCGGCCGCCGCCGCCTTCGCAGTCCACGTCCGCCGCCGCCGCGTAGCGCGCGAGCATATCGACGCCGGGGATGCAGTCGACGTCGAGGAAGACGATGAGATCGGCGCAGTGCCCCATCGCAGTACGTGCGCCGAGATTCCGGGCGGACGCGAGCGGCAGCCGAGGGCCCGAGGTGTCCATCCGAATGACCGTGGCGTCGCTGCCCGCGCCACGGACGACATCGGTGATGTCTTCGTCTCCCATCGACACCACGATGTGCTCCGACGGAGGTATCGACGAGCGTCGGAGTCCGTGCAGTTGGGCGGTCAGATGCTCGTGCCGGCCCGAGACCACGGTGACCACTGCGATCTTCACCGGGCGGACCTATCGTCGACGACAGTGCTGAGTATTCCCGCTGCTCGCACGGCGGCGCCCGGTTGACGCAGGTTGTCCCACGCGGCGGGATCGAGAGCCCGTGCGCGCGTCAGTATGCTCGTCCACGTGCCGGGATCCGGCCATCCGTCGACCAACACGGCAGCGCCTGCCGTCTCGAGTGCCGTCGCAGTCGCGCTCTGTTCGCCGTGCGGGCGTTCCTGCGGGATCACAATCGTCGGCACCCGGGCGCACGCGCAGTCGGCTATCGCATTCTGCCCGGCATGCGTGACGACGACGGTTGCCGAACACAATGTCGGCCACACGTCGTCTACCCACGATTGATCGTCGATACCCGCTGGCACCCACAGGTATTCCGGATTTGCGGAGGCAGCATCGGTGACATCGGACGTGCTCAATGCTGTTCCACCCGCTCCGCCGAGGACGACAACGGTGGGATCGGTCGACGTCGACTCTCGTGGGCGTCCGTCGAATCGGCTGATCGCGCCGACGTAGCTCGTCTTGGCGGCGTAGGGGTGCAGCCACTCCGGGTCGTAGAAGGACTGCGACCACGGCGCAATGATCTTGGTCGCGGCCCGATAGGCAAGCTCGTGGGGCTCGTCGGTGCGGTCGCCCGGCATCGCCATGACCACGACGTCGACCCCGAGTAGCCGGACGAACAGTGCGACCTCGATCGACACGTCCACGACGAACAGGGTCGGCCTCTCTCGCGCAACCCATTCGGCGATGACGGCCATCCGGTCCGTGAGTCCGCGCACCCCCGTCGGTGCCCAGTGTGCGATGCCCCCTGCCGTCGGATCGAGAGAATCGACGGCGGTGTCATCCGTATCGAGCGGAAGCGCAATCCACTCGATGTCGCTGTGTGCGGGGCGTTGTCGCGAGGACAACACGGTGAGCGGTTCAGCGAGGCAGTGAGCAATCGATGTCGCCCGTGTCACGTGTCCGGACCCGTGATGGTGAGCGTAGTACCCGATCATGCGACATCACCGATCGACACGGAGTCGCGCTCTGTCATTTGCTCGCTCCGGTCATGCCGAATCTACGTGCGCCGGCGCGCGCGTAGATGTGCTCGTGCGCCTGTGCTATGTCCTCGCGCTCACGTTCCCTTGCTTCGCGGGTAGCGGCGGCGGTGTCGAACCGCGCGGCGTGCGCCTCACGCAGCGACGTGGACAAGCTCACCGCATCGAATCGGTCGATACCGAAACCGAATGTGTGGCAGGGGCGTTGCTCGGAGAAGTAGCCGCAGTCGGGTACGACTGCGGTGGTCCCCAGATCATGGCACGCCTCCAGCCAGCCGGAATGGGTTCCGAATCGGTACGGGAGCACGGACACATCGATCTCGGTCAAGTATTGCCACAGTTCTGCGTCGGTGAATCGGGGGTGAACGCGCACGACGACGCCGGGTACGGACCGGTAGTGCTCCAACACGCTCTCGATACGGATGCTGTCCGGCCCGTC
This sequence comes from Rhodococcus sp. FG69, assembly GCF_057808915.1. Classification (NCBI taxonomy): domain Bacteria; kingdom Bacillati; phylum Actinomycetota; class Actinomycetes; order Mycobacteriales; family Nocardiaceae; genus Rhodococcus; species Rhodococcus sp. FG69. Next base: position 128,263 of record NZ_JBMDIX010000016.1, read on the forward strand.
TGACGCGAGGACGTCCTGGTCGATGTCGATGCGGACGGTAGCGTCCGGCAGGTCCGCGATCGTGTTCACGACGGTGTCGAGCACCGCCAGAGGATCGAGATTGGCTCGAAGGCTCTTCATGTGTACGCCTACGACGAAGGTCGGTGAGCCATCTCGTGGTCGGCCGATCAGATGTAGCGGCGCAACATGCGGATGTGGCAGAACCGTCGCACGACGGTCCCACCTCACGGCGATTTCGTGTGCGGCACCTGGGGTGAGTGTGATGAGTTCGTCGGCTGCGGCGACCAGCACGTCGAGGTGAGCGGTGTGCACGGTGTTGTCGACGAAGTGCGGATTGTGCAGGTCGTGCACAGTGAAGACTAGCGGCTTGTTCGCGCTGTCCAGCACTCGCACGACGTCCTCCAGACGTTCGACGCTCATGGCGTCGAATCCGAAGTGCAGGTGCAGCAGATCGAACCGGTCGATGTGCTCGCTCAACCACTCGGGATCGAGCCATCGCGGTGGCCACCACCGCTCGGTGCCGTCTGCGCCGGGCGGTACCGGATCCGGCATGCGCACGACACCACGGCTCCCTCCGACGGGATCGAGGTGCGCAACATAGGCATGGGAGGTGGGCACCGAGGCGACAGTCATCGAGTCGGGATTGAACAAACGAGGTTCCTTTGCGGCAGATCGGTTATACGGGGTGTGGCGGACCCGGCCCGGCTGCTCGAGAGGGAGTGTCTTTGGAGACAACCGAATACTACAGCGGACGTCGACCAGTCGCGGATGGCGAGATCGACGGTCGAACACGGCACTATGGCGAGTTCTACGGAATCGATGAGCCCGCCGACGACCGTCCGGTGCTTCTGGTCTGGGGAAACTGCCAGGCCGAGGCGCTGCGAATTGTGCTGTCCAGCGCACCTGACCTGCCGTATAGGACTCTTCGTGTACCTCCGGTCCACGAGCTGACCAGAGCGGACATGCGCTTCGTCGAGCATGCAGTCGACTCGGCGGCGGTGTTCGTCTCGCAACCCGTTCGATCGGGGTATCGCGGGTTGCCGATAGGGACCGCCGACATGCTCGGACGGCCCCGGTCGCCCCAGAAGCACATCGTGTGGCCGGTGATCCGTTACGGCGGTCTCTATCCCTTTCAGGTCATCGTGCGGCACCCGTCGGATCCGTCCGCGGTGCCTCCCGGTGTGCCCTATCACGATCTCCGGACTGTGATCGGTGTCGTCGAGGCCCGAACCGACTTCGACCAATGGGATGTGGACGTAGCGCCGGAGCGGGTGCTCGCGGCTGCCGAGTGGAGCGTGGAACAACTAGGTATGCGCGAACGCCGCGACTGTGATGTCGGGATCTCGGATGTGCTTCTCGGACTCGGCGACAAGGCCGCGCACACGATCAACCACCCGGGCAACGAGGTACTGCGCGAACTCGGTAGCCGCATTCTCGGTGCACTGGGGTCCGCCGATCCGGTTCGCCCGCCGCGGGAACTGCTCGGCAACATTCGGGCGCCGCTGGAGGCTCAGGTCATCGATGCGTTGAAGCTCGACGCGCGAGTACGTCAGACGTGGTGCGTGGACGGCGAATCGGTAAGCCAGAAATCCGTCCACGCCGTTCAGACTCGGTGGTATCGAGATCATCCCGAATTCGTCGGTGCAGCGCTGACGCGATACGGAGACTTGATCGACATACTGGGTCTGTCGTCGTGATCTCGGATATCGGCCATCTCGTCATCGGGCCGGTCACTCATGGTGTCGTCCGATGCGCAATCTCGGTTCGCAACGCGCTGAAGGACATAGGCGAGAAGCATCCGATGGCCCGGTTGGACAATCCAGATGCTGACATTCCGACTGACGTGCAGCAATGCGGGTTGGTCCATATTCACGTGACCGACAGGTTGTTCGGACGGAACCCTGCTGCGGCCGCGCACGCGTTGCGCGCGACGGTACGACGCCTGGACCGTCCCGTCTCCGTTACGCTGCACGACATCCCGCAGCCATCCGACGGACCTGCCATGCGCGCTCGGATCGAGTTCTACCGGGAAGCAGCGGCGTGCGCTGTCGGGGTAGTCGTGTCGAGCGGCCACGAAGCGACACTGTTGGCCGAACACGTCGACGCTAACCTGAAACCGGAGATCGTGCCGCTCATGATCGAGCGGCACCCCGTCGCTCGCCCCGCGCCGACTGCCGAGCGCACTGTCGGCGTCCTCGGGTTTCTCTATCCGGGCAAAGGGCACATCGAAACGCTCGATGCACTGCGCGATCTGCCGCCCACTGTGGGGTTCGTTGCGCTCGGGACGCCGTCACCCGGTCACGAGGACCTCGTGGACGAACTTCACGCCGCTGCGGCAGGTTCGGGAAGGGCCTGCGAGGTGACGGGGTTTCTCGACGATGCGGAACTACGAGCCAGGGCGGCACGGGTGACCGTGCCCGTCGCGTATCACCGCCACATGTCCGCCTCGGGATCTGTCAACTCGTGGATCGCGGTCGGGCGTAGGCCCCTCGTCCCTCGGACGCCGTATACGCAGGAGCTCGACGCGAGATCTCCCGGCATGGTCCAACTGCACGACAACGACGATCGAGCACTGCGAACCGCGATCGCCCATGCCGTCGCGAACCCGTCGAGTACATGGCTCGATACTTCGACCGTCCCGTCGCCGTCACCGGCCGATGTCGCGCTGGCCTACTCGGAACTGCTTCGAAGATGGTCTCGATGAGCCCGCGTCCGGTGCAATTGGCCGACGGGCGGTCGCTCGTGCCGGACAATCGCTGGGACCTTGTGGGCGATCCTGTCGGGACTCCGTCCGTAAGCGTGGTCATCCCGTATTATCAGCAACCCCATCAGCTTTCGCTTGTGCTGGAAGCACTGACTGCGCAGACATACCCGTCCATGAAGATGGATGTGGTCGTCGCCGACGATGGTTCGGCTGAACCCCCGCCGGTGGACCGGTGGACGTCACGGCTCGACATCTCGGTGGTCCGGCAGGACGACGAAGGGTTTCGAGCTGCGGCTGCGCGGAATCTCGGTGCCGACGCGTCGAGGGGCTCGATCCTGTGCTTCCTGGACGCGGACACGGTGCCCGGCCCTGACTACGTGCGCCAGGCCGTACGTCTGCCCGCAGCGATTCCCGATGCGGTCGTCGTCGGCCGTCGAAAGCATGCGAATCTGGCTGCGGTAGAGCATGGTTCGTTGGCATCATGGATGGATGATGCATCGGTGCGGGCCGACTCGATCGACGGTGAACCGCAGTGGCTGGTCGACGGCTACGAGCGTACGGAGAACCTGTTGCGACCAGGGTGGGACGGGTACAAGTACATTCTGAGCGCCGTCCTGACGTGCAGTCGTGAATTGTTCTATGCGGTAGGAGGTTTCGATCGCTCCTTCGTCCGCTATGGGGGTGAGGACTGGGAGTTCGCCAATCGGGCATTCATGATGGGAGCGGTCTTCGTCCATGAACCGGCAGCGCTCGCTTGGCACGACGGTCCCGACTGGGCTGAGCGAGACGTCGCGGACCGGACCAGCCAGAAGAACGCCGAAGCGCTTGCACTGGCACCGCTGATCACCGATCCCTCCGCTCGCACATCGGGATTGCACTATCGCATCCCCGACACCGTGGTCCTGATGTCGACACTGGGCCAGACCCCGGCTTCGTTGTCGGTGACGGTGGCGTCCGTGCTTCATGGATCCGACTGCGCGGTGTGGCTCGTCGGCGACGACGCTCCGGCCCTTCGCGCCGCGTCGGGGATCTGGGATTGTCGGGTGCGCACAGGGTTTCCCGATAGGGAGATACTCGCGCGGTGCCGGTTCGTTGTCGAGGTGTCAGGTCGTGTGCTGTTCTCGGACGAGTCGCTGGCACTTCTGGCGGCAGAGTTGGGTCCGGGTCGGGCAGGAGAGCTCGCCGTGGATTTCGATCGATCGGACACTGCCTCGTTGGTGATGTCGGCATCGAGGGCTGTGCACCGGTCGAGGCGATGGTTCGCGAGGACGGGGATGACCGAGCGAGACCTACGGCGCGCGCTGTTCGGTGTCCGACGGGTGAGCTGTTCCGAGGCTGCACTGACGGTCGCGACGTCGGAACCCTGGCTGTCCTGGTAATTCCCACCAGCTGTTCGAAGCGGTAGTCCGGTGCGATGGGCGCTCGGCTCTTGTGTGCGGTCATAGTTCGGGTGGGCTGAAGTAGTTGTTGCCGTGTGGGTCGGTGGTGCGGATGACG
>NZ_JBMDIX010000017.1:0-122296 GCF_057808915.1 Rhodococcus sp. FG69
TCGGCACTGACATTCATCGACACACTGTTGAGTTCTCAAAGAACACGCACACACCCAACACCCACAGGCAACACACCTGAAAGCATCGAGGGCAACTGTTCCAGCCTATCCCAGCTTGGTCTCGGACACAAGGCCCGACTCTTGGGGGACAAACCAACACTACACTTCAATCGCCAGCACCCGTACAACCTCGTTGCCACATCCGTGAAGACCTGGTCGGTGTCCGTCGCTCTGACTCGACAAAAGTTACGCGAGCGGATGCCGTCGCGCAAATCGGCAGGTAAAGGACCGCTCGAGCTGCATCGCCGCAGCTGAACAGCCAATAGTCCACAACAACACCGAGCCTGTGCCATGGACTGGCCACTGTGACGCTGACCATACCCGCGACGAAGTGGGCCGAAAGGATTCTCGTTTCCTACCCAGTCCAGTTGCTTGCCCGATCCCACGCCGTCCAAGGCCGCGTCAGCGGCGACCCGTGCCAGTCCCGTAGCCGGTCCATCAATGCCGCTGTCGCACAACGGTTCAGGCTCATCATCCATTCCAAGGAGCTTCACATTCGACTACGAAAAGGCGATCCGCTGCAGAGTTCGGTGACGTGATTCGGCTGGTCCACGCCCGGACCGAGGTCGGCAGCAGGCTCTGGTTCCCCCACCCACTCCCCCGTCGGGACGACTCCTGCCCACACCCCGCCGACCGCTAAGTCGACGTCGTCGTCAACCGGTCCGCCGTCGCGCGTTTTCACCGACGCCTCGTACAGCGAGAGTGCCAGCACCACCGTTGCGGCCAACTCCTTCTTGGTGTGGGCGCGAAGATGCTGACTCCGGCCCGGGGCCACCTGATCGACGATGGTATCGAGGGCGCGTCCCCGTTCACCGACATCGGTCACCAGCCGCGGTCGGCCCAACACAACTGCACTCCGGTAGTTCATGGAGTGATGAAATCCGGATCTCGCGAGCACCAAACCGTCGACGGTCGTGACAGTCACGCAGACGTCCACATTCGGGGCCGCCACCAGGCTCCGGGCCGCGACGGACCCGTGGAGATAGAGCGTTCCGCCGCGATCCGAACCGTCGAGGTCCACCCCGTACACCGTGGGAAGAACTCTGGGTGCGCCATCGATCACAACCCCGAGGTGGCAGATTCGGGCCGAGGAGAGGACATCGACCAGTTCGGCGCGATCGAGACGCGCTCGCGCCCGGCCCCGTCTGACGGTCGAGCGCTGCGTGGGGGAAAGTTCGATGTCGTCGATGCTCATGCGCTTGATGGTTCTCGAAAATTGGCTTACTGTCACGGTCCATTGGTGCTAGAGATTTGTAGGCCACTCGAAGGTAGGTCATGCTCCCGTCGTCGTTGATCATGTCGGTGGACCGCTCGGATCCGCGCACCCTGCCCGTCCAGATTGCCGACCGAATTCGCGCGGCGATCAGCGACGGGCAAGTGGCGCCAGACGTCCGTTTGCCCAGCAGCAGAGCACTTTCCGCAGAAATAGGCGTCGCGCGTGCGGTCGTCGAGAGTGCGTACGACCAATTGACTGCCGAGGGTTGGCTGCACGCACGGCGCGGATCCGGGACCTTTGTCCGACGCCTTCCTACCGACGGGCAGGCTACAAACCCGACGGGATCCAGACGCTCGACAACTGCAGTCACACCTTCAGTGCAAGGCCGAAGAATTCGATTGACCACCGGGACACCCTGGGTTCCCCAGATGTCCGCCGCATGGAAGCGCGCGTGGCGAGACGTCGGCAACGCGCAGCCTCCGCAGGCTTATCCGGATCCGCGAGGCGACACATATCTCCGTTCGGCGGTGGCCGAACTGCTGGGACGCGCACGTGGGCTGCACACCGACGCGGATTCCGTTGTGATCACGACCGGCAGCATGCACGGGATGAGTTTGTCGCTCGCTGTCCTGCGTGAGGACGGCGTCACTTCCCCACCTGTACTCGCCCACGAAAACCCCGGTTACCACGTCGCCACCTCGACTGCCCGCCGCTGGGGCTGGTCGATACACGACGTCGCTGTCGACGCCGACGGGCTAGTCACCCCCGAGCTCGATCGAGCGCCCAGTCGCACCCGAGCCGTCTACGTGACTCCGTCGCACCAGTACCCGACCGGCGGGTTGCTCACCGTCGGTCGTCGACGCGAGCTAGCGGATTTCGCTCGCACGCGTGACATCATGATCGTCGAGGACGACTACGATTCCGAATTCCGTTACGACGTAGCACCTTTGCCGACTGTGGCCGAATTCGCACCGGACCGGACCATCTATCTCGGCACAGTCGCCAAGACTCTCGGGGGTGGCATCCGGATCGGCTGGCTCGTGGCACCGCCGGACATCGTCGAGCAGATCGCCGAGTTGCGTATCGATCTGGGCGACTACCCGTCTCTGCCGGTTCAGCACGCTATGACCTCGTTGCTGCGCGACGGCGAATGGGACCGAACAGTCCGTGCGGCTCGCAGGCTCTACCGCGAGCGTGACAGACGTGTCGCGGCAGCGTTGGATCGATTCGGCGAACTCCGTGGGGTCGGCGCCGGAATGCACACCACCTTGTTGCTCGACCCGGGAGTTGCAGCTTCGGTGGCACTCGAGGCCGCGGCCGCAGGTGTCGACGTCGAGACGCTCGCGCGGTCCACACGTAGCGCCTCGCCGGTTGCCGGCTTGATCGTCGGGTACGGGTCGGTGTCCGACGACGAACTCAGCTATGCCCTCGACGTGCTGGTCGACGCGTTGATGCGGGTGATCTGATCCGCGTCAGTCCACCCGTTCGATGCTGCCGCCGAGATCGGTCAAGTTCTCGACGAACCGGGGATAGCCGCGGTCGATGTGATAGACATCGTGAACCTCGGTGACCCCGTCGGCGCACAGTCCCGCCAGGACCAGACCAGCGCCGGCTCTGATGTCCGAAGACCACACCGGAGCACTCGACAACTGCGGAACTCCACGCACGACAGCGTGATGCCCGTCGGTTCGAGCGTCCGCACCCAGCCGAATCATCTCCTCCACGAAGCGGAATCGAGCTTCGAACACGTTCTCGGTGATCATCGATGTTCCGTTCGCAACCGAAGCGAGTCCGATCGCCATCGGCTGCAGGTCGGTCGGGAAACCGGGGAATGGAAGCGTCGCGAAATTCACCGCGGTCGGCCGCTCGTGCTGAACGACCCGGAAGCCATCCGCTTCGGACGTCACCTCCGAGCCTGCCGCCCGGAGTTTGTCGAGAACCAGCGACAGATGCTTCGGATTCACGCCCCGCACACGGACATCGCCCCGGGTCATCGCAGCTGCAATTCCCCAAGTGGCCGCCACGATCCGATCACCGATCACCATGTGGGTGGTGGGCTTCAGCGATTCGACACCCTTGATGGTCAGCGTCGAAGTACCCGCACCGCTGACCTGAGCGCCCATCTTGTTGAGCATGTTGCATACATCGACGATGTCGGGTTCGCGCGCCGCGTTGTCGATGACGGTCTCGCCCTTGGCGAGGACCGCTGCCATCAGGATGTTCTCGGTCGCTCCGACAGACGGAAAGGCGAGTCGAATGTTCGCTCCGCGCAGTTCTTCTGCTTCGGCAACGACACACCCGTGTTGTATCTCGCTGTGCGCACCGAGCAACCGGAGTCCGGACTGATGCATGTCGAGTGGGCGCGAGCCGATGGCATCCCCACCCGGCAGCGCTACCACCGCGCGCTTGCAGCGCGCAACCAACGGACCCAGTACGCAGACCGACGCCCTGAACTGTGTCACCGCCGGAAAGTCCGCACGATGGGTCGGTTCGGCGGGCGTCGTTATGTGCACGACCGAGCCTTCGAGCACGACGTCACACCCGAGTCCGCGTAGGACCTCCGCCATCAGCGGTACGTCGAGAATGTCGGGGCAGTTGGTGATCGTGCTCGTACCCTCTGCCAGAAGCGCCGCTGCCATCAGCTTGAGGACGCTGTTCTTCGCCCCGCCGACCGACACCTCGCCGACGAGTCGGCTACCACCGGAGACCAAAAAGCGTTCACTCACAGTTCGACAGCGTAGCCACGACCCGATGGTCCGGGCCGAGCGGTACCGTAGCGCCATGGCTGTGCACTTGACTCGGATCTACACTCGCACCGGTGACGACGGCACGACCGGATTAAGTGACTTCTCCCGCGTACCGAAGAACGACCCACGCGTCGTCGCCTACGCCGACTGCGACGAGACGAATGCGAGCCTCGGAGTCGTTCTGGCACTGGGCAATCCGTCGTCCAAGGTCGTTCAGATCATCCGTACCATCCAAAGCGACCTGTTCGACGCCGGTGCAGACCTGTCCACACCGGTGGTCCACGAGCCGAAATATCCCCCGCTGCGCATCGACCAGACTTACATCGACCGACTCGAAGGGTGGTGCGACGAGTTCAACGAGGAGCTCGAGCCCCTCACATCCTTCATTTTGCCTGGTGGAACCCCTCTGGGCGCCTTGCTGCACGCCGCCCGGACAGTAGCCCGTCGCGCTGAACGCGCGGCATGGGCAGCCGTCGAAGCGAGCCCGGACGACACGAGCACATTGCCGGCGAAATATCTGAACAGACTGTCGGACCTACTGTTCATCCTGAGCAGACATGCAAACCCCGCGGGTGACGTCCAATGGGTGCCGGGAGCATCACGCTCCACCGACGGATAAGAACTAAGCGGCCGGTCGACCGCGCCGTGAGCGGCCCGACGGACGGGATTCGAGCCAGGACATGAACGCCGTCAGCGCTCCCCTGTCCAAAGCGATCTCGAAATGTCGACCATGGTCGGTGAGTTCGAGAACCGCGATCTCGTCGGCCATGATGTCGAACTCGTCTGCCCGAGGCTTCCGGCGCTCACCCACTTCGATGCCCTGACGGGTCATCCGGTGATCCGGTCCCGGCCGAAGGCTCGACAGTTTGAAGAAGACGAGAGTGTTGTCGCCGTAGCGGATGACACCGTGCCGCCAGCCGCTACCACCAGCCGACGGAGTAACCCGCATGATCGCAGCGGTGCCACCACGGCGAAGAATGGTCAGACGATACAGAAAAGCCGCGACGAGGCCTGCGAGCAGCACAACCAGGATGATCAGAACGATCACTCCGATGTGCATCTCGCTGGCCCCGTCGCGGCTTTCTCGTGAAACCTAGGCCCGCTCAGCGGCGCGAATTCGGCCCTTCGCCATTGCGAGTGCCTCCTTGTCGTCACCGCCCGCGTCCAGTATCGCTCGAGCTGCATCGACGTCGATGTCCTTGGCGAAGTCCGCAGACTCCGCAAGGACAGTGACGGCTTTACCCGTCACGGACAGGAATCCACCGTGTACAGCCGCAACGATTCGCTCGCCGTCGACTGTGGTGATGGAGACCGTGCCTGCCTCGACCAGCTGGCCGAGGACCGGCTCGTGACCGGCCATGATGCCGATCTCGCCTTCCGTGGTCTGAGCGCTCACCAGGGTCGCGTTGCCGGACCACAGTTTCTGCTCGACCGCGACGAGGGAGACCTCCATGCCGTTCGTTTCCGAAGAAGTCACGTCGGGCTACTTTCCGGCGATCTTCTTGGCTGCTGCCTCGACGTCGTCGAGACCACCACAGCTGTTGAATGCCTGCTCGGGAAGGTGGTCGTACTCACCCTTGGTGACCTTGTCGAACGCCTCGATGGTGTCGGACAGCGACACGACCGAGCCTGGCTCACCGGTGAACTTCTCCGCGACGATGAAGTTCTGGCCGAGGAACTTCTGGAGGCGGCGTGCACGGCCGACCAGAACCTTGTCCTCTTCCTGGAGCTCGTCCATACCGAGGATGGCGATGATGTCCTGCAGTTCCTTGTACTTCTGCAGGATGCGCTTCACCTCGTTGGCAACGCGGAAGTGCTCTGCACCGACGATGCCGGGCTCGAGGATTCGCGACGTCGAGCTCAGCGGGTCCACAGCGGGGTAGATACCCATCTGCGAAATCGGACGCGACAGCTCGGTCGTTGCGTCGAGGTGGGCGAACGTCGTCGCAGGCGCCGGGTCGGTGTAGTCGTCGGCGGGAACGTAGATCGCCTGCAGCGAGGTGATCGAGCGTCCACGGGTCGAGGTGATGCGCTCCTGGAGCTCACCCATCTCGTCCGCCAGCGTCGGCTGGTAACCCACGGCAGAAGGCATACGTCCCAGCAGGGTCGATACCTCGGAACCTGCCTGCGTGAAGCGGAAGATGTTGTCGATGAAGAGCAACACGTCCTGGCCCTGCACATCGCGGAAGTACTCCGCCATGGTCAGTGCGGACAGGGCGACGCGCATACGCGTGCCGGGCGGCTCGTCCATCTGACCGAAGACAAGGGCGGTGTCCTGGAGGACGCCCATCTCTTCCATCTCGAGGTGAAGGTCGGTGCCCTCACGAGTGCGCTCACCGACGCCTGCGAACACCGAAGTACCGGAGAACTCGCGGGCGATACGGGTGATCATTTCCTGGATCAGAACGGTCTTGCCGACACCGGCACCACCGAACAGTCCGATCTTTCCACCCTTGACGTACGGGGTGAGAAGGTCGATGACCTTGATGCCGGTCTCGAGGATCTCGGTCTTGCCTTCGAGCTGATCGAAGGCTGGTGGCTTGCGGTGGATGCCCCACTGCTCACCGTCGCGACCGAGGCCCGGGGTGTCGAGGCAGTCACCGAGGGCGTTGAAGACGTGACCCTTGACGACGTCGCCGACGGGAACCGAGATCGGCTTGCCACTGTCCACGACGTCCGTGCCGCGGACGAGTCCGTCGGTCGGCTGCATGGAAATGGTGCGGACCAGATTGTCACCGAGGTGCTGTGCGACCTCGAGCGTCAGGGTCTTGGCCACGGTCGGCAGAGTGATCTCTGCGTTGAGGGCGTTGAACAGGGCGGGGATGGAGCCGCGCGGGAACTCGACGTCCACAACGGGGCCGATGACCCGAACGACACGGCCGGACTGTGTGCCCGCTCCGCTCGCGTTCTCTTGGGCTACTGCTGCGGTCATTGCTTAGTCACTTCCTGCGCTGTCAGCCAACGCGTTTGCGCCACCAACGATTTCGCTGATTTCCTGGGTGATCTGGGCTTGCCGAGCCTGGTTGGCCTGACGGCTCAGGTTCTCGACCAATTCGTTCGCGTTGTCCGTTGCCGCCTTCATGGCAGTACGGCGCGCGGCCGACTCGGACGCAGCCGCATCGAGCAACGAGGAGTAGATCCTCGTGCTGATGTACTTCGGCAGCAGAGCCGACAGAAGCGTTCCGGCCTCGGGCTCGAAGTCGTACTGGGCCTGCACATCCGAAGCCGAGGGCGAATCGGTGAGCGCATCTGCGCCCATCTGAATCTCCTCGTCGGTGTACGAGATCTCCAGCGGTGCCATCCGGCGAACTTCGGGCTTCTGCGTCAACATCGACACGAAACGTGTGTAGACGATGTGCAGTTCGTCGACGCCCTCGATGGTGCCTTCACCATTGGGGGCGTCCACCTCGGAGCCGGATCCCGCCATGAACAGCTCGACCAGATGCCTGCTGGCCTTTGCCGCGTCGGCGTAGCCGGGCTCCTGCGAGAAGCCCGTCCATGCACCCTTCACGTCGCGCTCGCGGAAGGTGTAGTAACCGAGCCCCTTCGCGCCGAGCACGTAGATGACCGGGTCCTTACCCTCCTTGCGCAGAAGCTGGAACAGCTCCTCCGCTTCCTTGAGGACGTTGGAGTTGTAACCACCGCACATGCCGCGGTCGCTGGTCACAACCAGGACAGCCGCACGCTTGGGTTCGGCGCGCTCGTTCAGCAACGGGTGATCGAGCGAACCCGAAGCACTGGCCAAAGCCGAGAGCACTTTGGTGATCTCTTCCGCGTACGGCTTGGAGGCCGCAACACGAGCCTGCGCCTTGGTGATTCGCGACGTGGCGATCAGTTCTTGCGCTTTGGTGATCTTCTTCGTCGAGTTGACCGACTTGATCCGGGAACGCAGCTCGAGAATGCTTGCCATCAGCTGTTCACGCTCCCTTCTTTGCTCGTCTTGTCACCTGTCATCGCCGGCCTACTTGCTGACTGTCTTGCGGGTGACGTTGACCTGCTCCTGGCTGACCTCGTCCGGGTTCAGCGTGTCTGCCTCGGCCTCGTTGACGACGGTGTTGCCCTCGGAGTCGAGGAAGCCTGCCTTGAACTTCTCGGTGGCTTCGAGGAGCGCCTTCTGCGTGTCGTCGTCCAGTGCCTTGCCGCCGGCAATGTTGTCGTACACGCCGCTGGCGTTGCGGTGCAGATCCTCGAGCAACTCGCTCTCGAAGCGACGCACGTCGCCGACGGGAACCGAGTCGTAGGTGCCCTGACCGGCGAGCCAGATCGACACGATCTGATCTTCGACGGCAACCGGCGAGTACTGATCCTGCTTGAGCAGCTCGACCAGACGCGCACCACGCTCGAGCTGAGCCTTGGAGGCAGCGTCGAGGTCGGAGGCGAACGCGGAGAAGGCTTCGAGCTCACGGAACTGAGCCAGCTCGAGACGCAGTGAGCCGGATACCTTCTTCATGCCCTTGGTCTGCGCGGCGCCACCGACTCGGGAGACCGAGATACCGACGTTGATAGCTGGACGAACACCCTTGTTGAAGAGGTCCGACTCGAGGAAGACCTGACCGTCGGTGATCGAGATGACGTTGGTCGGGATGTACGCCGAGACGTCGTTTGCTTTGGTCTCGATGATCGGCAGAGCCGTCAACGATCCGCCACCGAGCGCGTCGGACAGCTTGGCCGAACGCTCCAGCAGACGGGAGTGCAAGTAGAAGACGTCACCTGGGTATGCCTCGCGGCCCGGCGGACGACGCAGCAGCAGCGAGATGGCGCGGTACGCCTCGGCCTGCTTGGTCAGGTCGTCGAACACGATGAGGACGTGCTTGCCCTGGTACATCCAGTGCTGGCCGATGGCCGAGCCGGTGTACGGAGCGAGCCACTTGAAGCCGGCCGAATCGGATGCCGGAGCCGCGACGATGGTCGTGTACTCGAGTGCACCCTGCTCTTCGAGCGCAGCCTTGACGCCTGCGATCGTGGAGCCCTTCTGACCGATGGCGACGTAGATGCAGCGAACCTGCTTCTTCTCGTCGCCGGACTCCCAGTTGGCCTTCTGGTTCAGGATGGCGTCGATGCAGACGGCGGTCTTGCCGGTCTTGCGGTCGCCGATGATGAGCTGACGCTGTCCGCGGCCGATCGGCGTCATGGCGTCGATGGCCTTGATGCCGGTCTGCAGCGGCTCTTCGACCGGCTGGCGCTCGAGTACCGAGGCGGCCTGCAGTTCGAGAGCGCGGTTCTCGCTGGACTCGATGTCGCCCAGCCCGTCGATCGGCTGACCGAGGGGGTTGACGACGCGGCCGAGGTAGCCGTCGCCGACCGGTACGGACAGAACGTCACCGGTGCGCTTGACTTCCTGGCCTTCTTCGATGTGCTCGTAGTCACCGAGGATGACGGCACCGATTTCGGTGGCATCCAAGTTGAGCGCAACACCGAGAACGCCGCCGGGGAATTCCAGCAGCTCGTTGGACATCGCCGACGGAAGACCGGACACGTGAGCAATTCCGTCGCTCGTGTCGGTAACCGTGCCGACCTCCTCGCGGGAGGACTCCGGTGAGTAGCTCGCGGTGAAGTTCTCGATCGCGCTACGGATCTCGTCGGAGGAGATCGTCAGCTCCGCCATATTTTTTCCTGCTCTTCCTTCAATGATCGCGGTATTAAAGGCTTCCGAAATTTCGAAACGCCTCTTCGTCAAGACTGTGGTGCCGTACTCGTACTACTTGAGCGTCTTTCGCAATGCAGCGAGGCGGCCTGCCCCACTACCGTCGATGACCTCGTCGCCGATTCGGACCACAAGTCCGCTGAGCAGTTCGGCATCGACCTCGACATGGACGGTGACGGGCTTGCCGTAGGTACGCGTCAATGTCGCGGTCAGCTTCTCGAGCTGACTGTCACTGAGGGGTGCCGCACTGCGCACGTGCGCCACAGCTCGGTCGCGGACCTGCGCTGCCAGTCCTGCCAGTTCGTCCAGTGCATCGGCAGGTGCCGCTTTACGGAGACGACTGACCGCCTGGATCGCCAACGCCTCGGTAACCGCGGTCACCTTGCCGTACAGCAGACGTCCGAGCAGCTCACGCTTGGCTTGAACAGGCTTGCCGAGATCCGACAGTGCCTGCTCGAGCTGCGGGTTGGCTGCAACGATCCGGCCGAGACGGAACAGCTCGTCCTCGACGGTATCGAGCTGATCCTGGTCGGCTGCGGCGCGAAGCAGAGCTTCCCGGCCCAGTACGACCAGTGAGTTCAGCAAATCCGATGCCTTGGACCAGCTCTCCGTGACAGCGGTCTTCAGGATTTTCGAGGTGATCTCCGAAACCTGTCCGGCGAAGAGTTCCTCCGCCAGCGCGCTGCGACGTTCCGCGGAAACCGAGGCGTCGGACAGCGCGGTACGCAACGTGCGCTGTCCGTCGAGGGTCTCCACGACAGCGAAGAGCTCTGCACCGGTCTGCGCGGCAGCAGCAGTTGCTTGCCCTGCCGACGCAGACCCGAGCGCATCGTTCGCAACCGAACGCGTGCGGGCCAGAGCCTCACGAGAAGTTGCGTACATGGTTATCTCACTTTCCCGCTGCAGAATCAGCGGTGACGGAGTCGAGTTCGCTCAGGAAGCGGTCGATGGATCCAGCACGCTTCGCCTCATCGGACAGCTGTTCGCCGATGACCTTCTCGGCGAGTTCGACTGCCGTGCGTCCGAGGTCGCTACGGAGTTCCGTAACGATCTGCTGACGCTGAGCAACGAGCTGGCTGTGGCCTGCGGCCACGATCCGGTCGCTTTCCTCCTGCGCCTTCGTCTTCAACTCGGCGAGGATGGCCTGTCCCTGAGCGCGCGCGTCCTCACGGATTTGCGCGGCTTCGTGACGAGCGTCGGCGAGCTGCTTCTGGTACTGCTCGAGAGCAGCCTTGGCCTCCGCCTGAGCCTCTTCGGCCTTCTTGATGCCGCCTTCGATCAGCTCGCTACGCTGCGTCAGGACTTCTTGGAACTTCGGGAGGATGTACTTCCAGAAGACGAAGCCGATGACAGCGATGCAGACCGCAGACCAAACGATGTCGTAAGTCGCGGGGAGAAGAGGATTGATGTCCTCGCCTTCCGCCGCGGCCAAGAACGCGATGTCGGTTGCCATGTCGGATTAACCGAACAGGAAGCCGGCGACGATACCGATCAGCGCGAGCGCTTCGGTGAACGCGATGCCGAGAAACATGTTGGTACGGATGGTGCCCTGGAGCTCAGGCTGACGGGCGATGCCCTCGATGGCCTTGCCGACCACGATGCCTACACCGATGCCAGGTCCGATGGCAGCGAGGCCGTAACCGATTGCACCGTATCCAGCGCCGGTCACCGTGCTGGTCGTTTCCTGTGCCAGGTACGCGAGGCTCATTTGAATTCCGTTCCCTTTCTGTTGCCCATCACCGGTCGGTGCGTGGGTCAGGTAGATCTTGTCGTCGTGCGGTCTAGTGAGAGTCGGCGTGCAGCGCGAGGTCGATGTACACCGCGGTGAGCAGCGCGAACACGTATGCCTGCAGTCCGATGACGAGCATCTCGAACAGCGTGAAGCCGAAACCTGCTGCAAGCGAGAACAGGCCGAAGATCTTCATTCCCGCCGCGGCCTGGAAGAAGAAGAACTGGGTCGCGCTGAAGAACAGCACGAGCATGAGGTGACCGGCGAGCATGTTGGCCATGAGACGCACGGTGAGCGTGAACGGTCGAAGAATGAACGTCGAGATGAACTCGATCGGGATCAGGATGATGTGCAACGCCCACGGAACGTCGGGGACGACGACGCTGCTCTTGACGTACTTGAAGAAGCCGTACTTCTTGATTCCCACGTAGTTGAACGTCACGTAGGCGATCAACGCGAGCACGATCGGCATACCGATTCGCGCGTTCGGAGAGATGTTCAGGAACGGGATGATTCCGGACATGTTCATGAACAGCACGGCGAAGAAGATCGTCATGATGATCGGCAGGAAGCGCTTACCCTGCTCCTTGCCGAGGATCTCGTCCGCGATCTGAATCTTGACGAAGTCCAGCATGTACTCGACGACGTTCTGGAGTCCCCGTGGCACGACTTTCGCACCGCGCATCGCGACCGCGAACAACACGACCAGCACGAGGGTCATGAGGATGCGAATGAGCATCAGTCTGTCCAGTTCGAAGGGTGTGCCCTCGAACAAGATAGCGGGAGGAAAGAAGTCGGATAGTGACGGCGGAGTGAACTC
The DNA here is from genome assembly GCF_057808915.1 of Rhodococcus sp. FG69. NCBI lineage: Bacteria > Bacillati > Actinomycetota > Actinomycetes > Mycobacteriales > Nocardiaceae > Rhodococcus > Rhodococcus sp. FG69. The sequence goes on from NZ_JBMDIX010000017.1 coordinate 12,217, forward strand.
CGCAGCCAGGTTGGTGACGCTCAGCGGTCTCTCCCGTGTTCGGGCCGCAGACGCCAAACGACTGCGGTTCGATCGGACATTGACGATCTATCAAGTCGACGATATCGGCTCGAGGTCGTCAGCAGCTGAGGCCTGGTCTTCACTGGCCAGCGTCTGTCGGGTGTCGGCGACTCACGTCGACTCGGTAACTCTTCGAACGCGTCTGTAAGTGATCTCACGCGACGTCGGTTACCTGTGAGGGCTTTCTTGCCGCGCGATATGTCCTGTTCGCGACAGTCGACCCTCACTTGGTCGGAACTTTATCAACACAACTACGACGTTGTGTAGGTGGGGCTGTTTCTTGACCGATTACGACCGTTCGTCGTACTACACACCGTCGGACTCGGTGTTGTCCGACTTGTCGTCGACGTACGGAGCCTTGGTCCGCACCACGCCGTAGACCTCCGCTCCGAGTACGAGAACCAGAGCGGCAACCACTACGAGCGCCAACGACTTCTTGCTGTAGAAATCCATGTCCTTCAGTACCGCCAGGACCACCACGGCGAGCAGCATCTTGACGATCCACCCGCCGAGCAGCACTGCACCGGCCATGGTCGGCGGAATCTTCGAGGTGAGCGCGATGGACAACGCAGTGGTGAGAATGAACCCGCCACCGAGCGCCGCACCGATGAGCGCTCCCCACAGGCCGGGAAGTCCAGCGACCAGCGTCGCGATGACGGCACCGAGCACGGTCAACACCGCCAGACCGATGATGCCGTAGCGAACTGCAGCACGCATCGAGTCGGATTGATCGGGCACCGGCGCAGGAGAGAAGCTCACAGACGCACAGACTACCCAGCCACGTCGGGCATCAGCCCCGACGGTCTCGTCGGCCGGCTTTCCTCGTGCGCCGATGCTGCCGAGCCATGTCGAGGCGAATGGTCGGAACGGCGGTCACCACCAGCGCGAACACCAGACCGGCCGCAACCAGCAATACGACGATTCGTCGATCGATCAGTGAAGAACCGACCGCACCGAATGCGAGCACTCCCACCCACAGGTAGATGACCAGGACGACTCGGCGGTGCGAATGTCCGATCTGAAGCAATCGGTGATGCAGGTGCATCTTGTCTGGGCTGAAGGGGCTGCGGCCCGCCCGTGTACGCCTGATGACCGCCAGCAGGAGGTCGAGTATCGGAATGAACATGACCGCGCCGACCAGCAGGAGTGGCGACAGCAGGCCGAGCAGATCCCGGGGGCCGTACGCCACGAGCGGGATTCTGCCCGACGCACTGGTCGCCACCGTCGCGAGCATCAGTCCGATCAGCATGGATCCGGAATCGCCCATGAAGATGCGGGCCGGCTGGAAGTTGTGCGGGAGGAACCCGAGACAGGCACCGGCCAGCGCCGCAGCAATGACCGCAGGCGGGTAGATGCTCACGTCGCCACCCTGTTCGTGAAGCAAACCGACTGAGAACACACAGATGGCAAGCGACGCGATGAGGCCGAGCCCGGCTGCCAAGCCGTCGAGGCCGTCGACGAAGTTCATCGCGTTCACCATCACGACGGTGATCAACACGGTGACGAGACCGGCCTGCAGTTGGTCGAGAACGAGAGTGCTGCCACCGTCGGGACCCCACGGCAGATAGAGCAGATACCAGCTGACTCCCATGACGACCAGGACTCCAGCGGCCGTTACTTGGCCGACGAATTTCGTCAGGGCATCGAGACCCCACCGGTCGTCGATGATGCCGACTCCGACGATCACGAATCCGGCCACCATCGCCGCCGGGATGTCCTGGTTGTACTCGGGGTTGAAACCTCGGGCGAGAGCAGGCAGTTGCGACGCGAACAGCAGCGCCACCAGCATTCCGAGGTACATCCCAGTGCCGCCGAGTCGCGGTGTCGGCGTCACGTGGACGTCTCGCTCACGGGGAGCGGCGACTGCCCCGAACTTGATCGCGAGAACGCGAACACCACCGGTCGCCAGGAACGTCACGACAGCGGCGGTGAGGAAGACGAGCAGGAGCTCCCTGATCGGGACGCCCGCGCCTTGCCCGGACTGCGCGAGGTTCTGGACCGTCATGCGTCGGGGTAGGCCGGCTTGCGCGTCACGAGATCCGTCACGTCGCTCTTCACGGCGGCAAGCTCGCGGTCACCGTCGGGGGTGCCTGCCTCGGCGCGCACTGCACGCGAGAGCAGTACACCGACGGTGTTCATATCGGAGGTATCGAATCCTTGGCTCGTCACCGCGGCAGATCCGACCCGAATACCCGACGCGACGGCGGGCGGCGCCGGATCGAAGGGAATCGCGTTCTTGTTGAGGGTGATCCCGGCTGCCGCGCAACGATCTTCCGCGGTGCGACCGTCGACACCGAGGTGCTGCAGGTCGATCAGCGCAAGGTGAGTATCGGTGCCACCCGACACCGCACGCATCCCCGCGTCGGTCAGCGATTGCGACAACGCCCGTGCGTTGGCGACCACCTGAGCTGCGTACTTGCGGTAGCCGTCGGTCTGGGCTTCACGGAATGCCACGGCCTTGGCAGCGATGGTGTGCATCATCGGGCCGCCCTGACTGAACGGGAAGACAGCTTTGTCGATGGCTCGCGCGTGCTCCTCGCGGCACATCAGCATGCCACCGCGCGGCCCGCGCAACACCTTGTGCGTGGTGGCAGACACGACGTCGGCATACGGGACGGGCGACGGAATCGCCTGTCCGGCAACCAGTCCGATGAAATGCGCCGCGTCGACCCACAGGATCGCACCTGCCTCGTCGGCGATGGATCGGAACGCTGCGAAATCGATCTCCCGCGAGTAGGCCGTCGCTCCCGCGACGATGATCCGGGGTCGGTGCAGAAGCGCCAACTCGCGTACCTCGTCGTAGTCGATGAGCTCGGTGTCGCGGCGCACGTGATACGGAACGGCGGTGAACCACCTGCCGGAGAAATTGACCTTGGAACCGTGGGTCAGGTGGCCACCGTGCGGCAGACTCATCGCGAGCACGGCGTCGCCCGGTTGAGCGAAGGCCGCGTAGACGGCCAGGTTCGCACTTGCCCCCGAATGCGGCTGCACGTTGGCGTGGTCGGCACCGAAAAGGGACTTGGCGCGCTCGATCGCCAGAGTCTCGGCGCGGTCCACCACCTCGCATCCGCCGTAATAGCGGTTGCCCGGGTAGCCCTCGGCGTACTTGTTCGTCAGAACACTCCCCTGCGCAGCCAGCACAGCAGCCGAAGTGAGATTCTCGCTGGCGATGAGCTGAAGGCCACCGCGCAATCGGTCGAGTTCATCGGTGACGACGTCGGCGATCTCGGGATCGACCGCCTCGAGCGCGGCGAAATCCGGACCGAAGAATCGTGGTTCCGTCACGGCGCCGCACTCCCCTGCACAAGACTGTCCGCGGTGACCCCGAGCACCTCGGCGATGGCATCGGTCGAAATTGCGCCTGCCCGCAGAATCTTGGGCTGCTCCGACGTCAGATCGACGATCGTCGACGCGACTGCATGCTCGGCGGGGCCGCCATCGAGGTAGACCGCCGCCGAACCGCCGAGTTGGTCCCTCGCCTCGGTCACCGTCGTCGCGGGGGGTTGACCCGAGATGTTCGCGCTGGAGACCGCGAGCGGCCCGACCTCACGCAATAGTTCGAGCGCGACCGGATGCAAAGGCATACGCAACATCACGGTGCCATGCGCATCGCCCAGATCCCACGCGAGGGACGGTGCCTGCTGCACGACGAGACTCAGCGCGCCGGGCCAGAATGCTCTGATCAGATCTCTCGTCCGCGGCCTGACGCTCCCGACGAGACCGTCGATCGTGTTCCAGGAACCAACGAGCACCGGCACCGGCATGTCCCGGCCGCGCCCCTTGGCGCGGAGCAGATCGGTGACAGCGCTGCCGTCGAACGCGTCGGCTGCGAGGCCGTACAGGGTGTCCGTCGGCATGACCACCAGACGCCCGGACTTGAGTGCGCCCCGGGCTGCGGACAACCCGGCTGCTCGAGAATCGGCATGCTGGCAGTCGTAGACGGTACTCACCCCCCTATCCTGTCACTCGTTGCATCGCCGGCGGCGTCAAGGTTGGCCCAGTGGGTCGCATGTCGACCGGATCGCCCACGCGGGCAATCGGCCTAGCTGTCCGCGGAGACCGCCCGTGACGCGACGACGAACCGAGGGCGACCGGACAAATCAGGATGCTCGACGACATCTGTGAACACACGTCTCCGTTCGAACAACGCTGCAACGCGATCGCCGTGTGAATCATCGTGTTCGACACCTACTCCCCCACCTACGGCGAGCCACCGAGCGATGTTGCCGATCATCGGCTCGATGACCGAGAGTCCGTCCACGCCACCGAAAAGGGCCAGATGTGGATCGTGCTCGAGTACCTCCGGCTCCAACTCGGCGCCCTCGGGGATGTACGGCGGGTTGGCGACGATGACATCGACCCGACCGTCGAGTTCGGTCAGCAATTCACGGTCGGTGACATCTCCGTGGTGCAGCGTGATCGGAGTGTCACCGCGTTCGGCGCGGAGGTCTGCATTGCGGCGAGCCCACGCCAGCGCAGACGGATCGAGTTCGACGGCATGGACCTGCGCGTCGGGCCTCGCATTGGCCAGTGCGAGCGCGAGAGCACCCGAGCCGGTACACAGATCGAGGATGACCGGCGGTTTCCGATCGACCCCTTCCACGAATGCAAGCGCCCAGCCGAGTAGCAGTTCGGTCTCGGGCCGTGGAACGAACACTCCCGGCCCGACTTCGACGTCGATGTTGCCCAACGCCGTCGTTCCAGTGATGTACTGCAACGGAATTCGCTTGGCGCGCTGCTCGATGGTCCGGTAGTACGCCTCGATCACCTCTGGTTCGACGAGGGGAACGAGTCCGAGACGTCCGCGCTCGACACCGACGAGGTGCGAGGCGAGCAATTCGGCGTCGACCCTGGGGCTGGGCACACCGGCCGCCTCCAGGGTCGCGGTTGCCTCCAGGATGGCCAAGCGAAGCGGTTTCCGAGTCACCACTACAGCGTGCCATGCCGCACCGACGCCCCGCGCAGGCGTCAGATTCGCTTCAGAAGCTCGGCCTTCTTGGTGAAGAACTCGTCGTCGGTCAGGATGCCTTTGTTGTGCAGAGATGCGAGCGACTCGATGGCCGAGGTGACCTCGTCGATGTTCAGGCCTCCAGTGGAACCCGTGTCGGCGACGGGCGGCGACTGTGGCTGAAAGTTCGATGGGGCCGGCGAGGGCGCCGGGGCTTGTTCGGGTGTCCGGGATGGTGCTTGGGCCGACTGCGACGGATCGACCAAGGGCAGGCTCGCAGCGGTGAACGTGCCGTACTGACTTGTGAATTCCAGCGAGCCCGGGCCACCACCCTGCTGCTGTTGCACGCCACCGATCGAGTGATCGAGTGTGTCGTAGACCGATAGGCGACCGTTGGCCAGCACCGCGAGGCGTCGCGAACTCGGGAAGTAGGCGTACTGCGAGCCGTTCTGCCCGCCGCTGGAACTGGGGCTGCCGAGATCGCTCGGCCACCAACTGGAGCCGAATCCCGAATTCGTTTGCGCGGGCGGATAGACCTGCTGGTTCGCCAGCAACTCGGACAGATCGCGGCACAATCCGTCGACGCGTGCTTTGAGTCCGTGGTCGAACATGTTGCCGACCATCGTCATCCCGCCGCGCATCCACTGTCCCCCGCCGCCGAGTTCGGGGACGTTGAACTGTGCCATCGATCCACGACCGGCGTTGACGGCGTCGAGCATCGTGCGTACAGCTGCGGTGGAGACGCCGTACCGGCCGGCCAACTCCGCAACTGCGTTCTCACCCGCGGGTGTCAGTTCCTGGTACATCGGCACCTTTCCTGTGCGCTTCGGCCCGTGGGAGGCGAATTATTCGGCTTGCATCCGCGCGTCTCGATCGGCCTTGGCAAGGGCGTCGAGCAACGCATCGAGCTCACCATCGAGTACGGCATCCAGGTTATGCGACTTGTAGCCGATCCGATGATCGGTGATGCGGTTCTCCGGAAAGTTGTAGGTGCGGATGCGCTCGGAACGGTCGACGGTGCGAACCTGACTCGCTCGTCCGGCCGCAGCCTCTTCGTCGGCAGCCTCCTCGGCCGCAGCTTGCAGTCGAGCCGCGAGGACCTGCATCGCACGCGCCTTGTTCTGCAGCTGAGAGCGTTCGTTCTGACAGGTGACGACGATCCCGGTGGGCAAGTGGGTGATCCGCACAGCGGAGTCGGTCGTGTTGACGCCCTGCCCGCCCTTGCCGGACGAACGGTAGACGTCGATCCGGAGGTCGGTCTCGTCGATCTGTACTTCCTCGACCTCGTCGGGCTCCGGGTAGACCAGGATTCCGGCCGCGGACGTGTGCACTCGTCCCTGCGATTCGGTCACGGGCACTCTCTGAACGCGATGCACGCCACCTTCGAACTTCAGTCGGGCCCACACACCGTCGACCGAACTGCCCTTCGCCTTGATGGACAACGTCGCGTCCTTGTAGCCGCCGAGATCGGAGACATTGGCGTCGAGGATTTCGACCCGCCACCCGCGACGCTCGGCGTAGCGCACATACATCCGTGCAAGGTCGGCGGCGAACAGCGCCGATTCCTCGCCGCCCTCACCGGATTTGACCTCCATCACGATATCGTCGCCATCGTGCGGATCACGCGGAGCCAGAAGATCGGCAAGAGTCTGTTCGAGGGCCACCACAGTCGCCTCGAGTTCAGGAACCTCGGCGGCGAAGGACGCATCGTCGGCGCCCAACTCGCGTGCAGCCGCGAGATCGTCCTGCGCGGACGTGAGTTTCCCGTGAACCGACATGATCGGGGCGAGTTCGGCGAATCGCTTGCCCGCACGCCGCGCCGCCGCCGGATCGTCGTGCAAGGCAGGGTCGGCGAGCTGCTGTTCCAGGCCCGAATGCTCGGCCAGAATGTCGTCGATGGCCGAAGGCTTCGTCGTCCTCGCCATGGGTGCGCTCCGCTCTAGTACTCGATAAGTCCATATATACAAAAGCCGACGCCCGCCCTGTAGACATCACAGGACGGGCGTCGGGAGAAAAGCTAGCTGTCGGCGTCAGCCTTCTTGCCGGCACGCTTTCCGTAGCGAGCCTCGAAGCGCGCAACGCGACCACCGGTGTCGAGAATCTTCTGCTTGCCCGTGTAGAACGGGTGGCACTGCGAGCAGACCTCGACGTTGATCCGGTCTTTGTCGGTGGTGCTGTGGGTCTCGAAAGTATTGCCGCAACCGCACACAACCGTGGTCAGCGTGTAGTCGGGGTGAATTCCTGCCTTCATGGTGTCCCTTTCAGATGGTCGCCGGGTCGCCCTCGCCATTCGAGAGCGTGAACCGGAACCGGACTCGGCCGTTCAGTATGCCAGAGAGGTCTTCCGACCTGCTAATCGTCTTGATTTCCTCACCGACAGGTGCTTCAACACCCGCACCTGTCGGCTTGTTCCCACGCTGGACCCGAGTGGTCAGTCGTCGAGCGCGCCGGGCGCGGTCTTCGACACCTGGATCAGGAACTCGACGTTGCTCTTGGTCTTCTTCAGGCGATCGACCAGCAGATCGATTGCCTGATGCGAGTCCAGACCCGACAGAACGCGGCGAAGTTTGTGAACCACGGCCATCTCGTCGGGACTCAGCAGCAACTCGTCGTGACGGGTGCTCGACGGGTTGATGTCCACGGCCGGGAACACGCGCCGTTCGGCGATCTTGCGATCGAGCTTGAGCTCGGCGTTACCGGTGCCCTTGAACTCCTCGAAGATCACGGTGTCACCGGTGGAGCCGGTCTCGACCATGGCCGTTGCGATGATCGTGAGCGATCCACCGTTCTCGATGTTGCGGGCAGCACCGAGGAAACGCTTCGGCGGGTACAGCGCTGTCGAATCGACACCACCGGACAAGATCCGGCCCGACGCAGGCGAACTGTTGTTGTACGCGCGACCCAGTCGAGTGATCGAGTCGAGCAGCACGACGACATCCTGACCTGCTTCGACGAGACGCTTCGCACGCTCGATCGCGAGCTCGGCGACTGCTGTGTGATCACCTGGCGGACGGTCGAATGTCGAGGCGATGACCTCGCCCTTGACCGAGCGCTGCATGTCGGTGACTTCTTCCGGACGCTCGTCGACCAGGACGACCATCAGGTAGCACTCGGGATTGTTGACCGAGATCGCGTTGGCGATCGCCTGCAGAACGCTCGTCTTACCGGCCTTCGGCGGGCTGACGATCAGTGCGCGTTGACCCTTACCGATCGGCATGACCAGGTCGATGATGCGCGTGGTCAGGATGTTCGGCGTCGTCTCCAACCGCAGTCGCTGGTTCGGATACAGCGGGGTGAGCTTGCCGAACTCCGGACGCTTGCGCGCAGTCTCGGCATCGCCACCGTTGACGGTGTCCAGGCGAACGAGCGGGTTGAACTTCTGACGCTGATTCGACTGCTCACCTTCACGAGCCACACGAACAGCACCGGTCACGGCGTCGCCGCGGCGGAGTCCGTTCTTGCGCACGAGATTCATCGAGACGTACACGTCGTTCGATCCCGCGAGGTAGCCGGAAGTACGCACGAATGCGTAGTTGTCGAGCACATCGAGAATGCCCGCTACCGGCTGCAGTACGTCGTCTTCGCGGATCTCGGGCTCGCGCTCGTTTCCTCCGCCGCCACCGCCGCCTTCGCCGCGGTCACGCCCACGACGACGCTCACGGAACCTGCGGCCCCTGCGGCCACGGCCGTCGCCGTCGTCCTCGGAGTTGTCACGGTTGTCGCGGTTGTCTCGGGGACCGTTGTTGTTGCGGTCGTCCCCACGAGAGTCGTTCTGGTTCTGGTTCCGGTTGCGGTTGCCTTCACCCCGGTTGCTCTCGCCCCGATTGCTTTCACCCCGGTTGTCGCGGTTGCGCTCGCCGCGAGTGCGTTCGTTGCGCCCACCCTCGGAACGGTTGCCGTCGTTGTCGGAGTTCTCGCCACGGCCTCCAGCGTCACCACGGCCGCCGCGAGCACCGTCGTTGCCGTCGGTCGAATTCCGGTTTTCCCGATCGGCGCGACCACGCCGCGGCCGCTCGTTGGACGCGGAATCCGACTCGCCTGCGTCCGCACCCGAGGGCTGGGAGTCAGGAGTCGTGGCGGGCGCTGACTCGGGAGTGGTAGCCGAGTCGGCAGTGGCAGCGGTCTCGTCCAGCGGGAGCTGGTCTGAAGCGCCTGCTCTACGACCGGCGGTACGCCGACTTCGCGTACGACGAGGCGTGTCCGTTGCATCGTCCGCATGTGGTTCAGGAGAAGCTGTGGAGCTCGTCTCGGGCGCCGGAGTTTCGGCAGTGGGAGTCACGGACTCCTGAGCGCGAGTCTTGTCGGCTGTGCTACGTCGAGGGGTCTTGGGTGCATCGGTTGTTGCCGCTGCACCACCACCTTGACGTGCAGAAATGGCGGCGATCAGATCGCCTTTACGCATGCCGGAGATGCTTTTGATGCCGAGTTCGCCCGCGAGACTACGCAGCTCGGTGAGCACCATTCCGGACAGGCCAGCTCCGCGTCGCGTCTTTTCGGGCGCAGAGATCAGTTCCGTATCGGTCACGGAGGTCCTTTCCTTCCCTCGCTCGCAGTCTGCGCAGTCGAGGGTTCGTTTCCGTAGCTCGAATCTCTTTCGAGCACGGATATTGCCGTTCACGATCGAATTGCTTCCGACGGACGACCGACCTGAATCCGCATAAAAGGCTACGGAGGATCGAAGCCAGGAGCGTCAGTCGAATCGGACGTGAATTCCCCCGAATACGATGACAAGATTGCCCTGGTAAAAACCGGCGTCTGAAGCGCACGTTGTACGGACGACCCTCAGGATAGCGTCGATCATCGCGGTCGGCAAGAACCCGCTACCGGCGAGTCACACCGGGGTCACTCATGACGTGCAGACGCCGTCGGCCACATCCAGTTCGAGGACGCGAATCCCCTCGCTCGTCGCCTGCTCCTTCAAATCCGTCGGGAAGGGTTCGGTGCAGAGCGCAAGCACTGTGGGGCCCGCACCGGACAGGACCGCGGCGATTCCCCGCGATCGAAGCGCGGTGATCCACTTCGTTGCCGCGGGTAGGGCGCTCGACCGCTGACCCTGATGGAGCATATCCTCGGTTGCCGGGATCAGCAGGTCCGGTCGCTGCGTCAGGGCCACAACGGCGAGCGCACCTCGACTGACGTTGAACGCGGCATCACGATGCGGCACCAACTCGGGCAACAATCCGCGAGTGTGCGAGGTCGACGACCGCTCCGCTGGAACGAGTGCGACGACGTGGATGTCGGGATGAACCGGCAACCGCACCGCCGAGTAGATTCGCTGCGAGCCACTGTCGCTTGCCGGCTCACTCCACGACACGACCGCACCACCGAGCACACTCGCCGATGCATTGTCGGGGTGTCCTTCGAATTCAGAGGACAGTTGCACCAACTGCCGATCGGTCAAGGCAAACGCCGGATCGAGCTTGGCCGCCAATCCGTTGGCGGCGGCCAACCCGCCCACCACCGCGGACGCAGACGATCCGAGACCACGGGAATGTGGAATTACGTTGGTGCACACCACATCCAGACCATCCGCCCACACTCCGGCCGCCTCGAGACCGCGCTCGATCGCGCGGACGACGAGATGCGAGGGCCCCCAGGGAACATCCTCGGCACCCTCGCCTTCGACGTGGATACTGAGCCCGGACGCTGTGATGGTGACTCGGATCTCGTCGTAGAGACCGAGTGCGATTCCCAGTGTGTCGAACCCGGGCCCGAGGTTGGCGCTCGACGCAGGAACACGCGCCGTGACCGTCAACCCCAGCGGCAGTGTTGTCGTCATGGCCTGGGACTCTGCCACTACGCCAACTCGAGCGCAGATGCCACGGCAACAGGGTCGACCGGGATCGGCTCGACCACAGGCATTCCTGACAATGCGGTGTCGGGGTCCTTCAAACCGTTACCCGTCACCGTGCACACGACACGTAGGCCGCTGTCCAGCCAGCCTTCCTTCCGCGCGGCGAGCAAGCCCGCGATGGAGGCCGCCGACGCAGGCTCGACGAAGACGCCCTCGGATTTGGCCACCAGGCGGTACGCCTCGAGGATCTCCTCGTCGGTAGCAGCACGGAACGCTCCGCCCGACTCCTCCTTGGCAGCGACTGCGCCGTTCCACGAAGCGGGCGAGCCGATACGAATGGCCGTTGCGATCGTCTCCGGGTCTTTCACCGGTGCACCGTGAACCAGCGGCGCCGCACCTGCGGCCTGGACCCCGAGCATGCGCGGCTTGATCGTGGTGAGCCCATCTCGGAAGTACTCCGAGTAGCCGCGCCAGTAAGCCGTGATGTTGCCCGCATTGCCGACCGGGAGCACGTGCACGTCCGGTGCGTTTCCGAGAGCGTCGCAGATCTCGAAGGCCGCAGTCTTCTGCCCTTCGATGCGAACCGGGTTGACCGAGTTCACCAGCCCGATTGTCGGAAACTCTGCAGTTGTCTTCCTCGCAAGTTCGAGGCAGTCGTCGAAATTGCCCTGAACCTGAATGATCTTGGCGCCGTGCATGACTGCCTGAGCCAGCTTGCCCATCGCGATCTTGCCCTGAGGAACAAGAACGGCGCAGCCCATGCCCGCTTTGGCGGCGTAGGCGGCGGCAGAGGCGGACGTGTTGCCCGTCGATGCGCAGAGAACAGCTTCCTGACCGCGGGCAAGTGCGTCGGTGACCGCCATCGTCATTCCGCGGTCCTTGAAGGAACCGGTCGGGTTGAGACCTTCGACCTTGAGATGCACCTCGCAGCCCGTGATCTCGGACAGCCGTTCCGCGTGGATCAGCGGGGTTCCGCCTTCGAGCAGGGTGACAGTCTTCCAATTCGGGCCGATCGCAAGACGTTCACGATACGCCTCGATCAGACCCGGCCATGGGGTGTGCACGGTCATTTATGTGCCTTCCAATCTCAGAACACTGGCTACAGAGGTGACGACGTCGAGCTTGTCCAACGCCGAAACAGTTTCGGACAGAGCAGAATCCGCAGCGAGGTGCGTCACGACCACCAGACGTGCGCCGTCACCCGAGCCCGACTGGCGAACAGTGGAGATACTCACGTCGCGCTTGGAGAACTCAGCAGCTACGGTCGCAAGGACTCCAGGCTTGTCGGCGACCTCCATGCTGACGTAGTAGCGGGTCGAGATGTCACCCATCGGCGCGATCTTGAGCTTGGCGTACTTCGACTCCAGTGGTCCACGACCCCCGTAGAACTTGTTGCGGGCGGCCATGACCAGATCACCGAGCACGGCAGAAGCCGTCGGCGAGCCGCCTGCGCCCTGTCCGTAGAACATCAGCCGTCCAGCCGCTTCCGCCTCGACCACGACGGCATTGAACGCGCCGTTGACCGTCGCGAGCGGATGGTCGCGCGGTACCAGTGCCGGGTAGACCCGGGCAGAGATCCGCTCTTTCCCTTTCGGCGTCGTGATGCGTTCGCAGATGGCCAGCAACTTGATCGTGCAGTCCAGCGACCGTGCCGTCTCCAGATCCGCCGAGGTGATGTTGCTGATGCCCTCGCGGTACACATCGCCTGCGGTAACACGAGTGTGGAACGCGATGGACGCGAGGATCGCGGCCTTGGATGCAGCGTCGTAGCCCTCGACGTCGGCCGTCGGGTCGGCTTCCGCGTAGCCCAAGCGGCCCGCTTCGACGAGAGTCTCCGCGTAGTCGGCTCCGGTCTCGTCCATGGCGGAGAGGATGAAGTTCGTGGTGCCGTTGACGATGCCGGCGACCTTGGTCACCCGGTCCCCGGCGAGGGACTGCATCAGCGGACGGACGACGGGGATCGCACCGGCAACTGCCGCCTCGAAATACAGATCCGCGCGGGACTTCTCGGCTGCCTCGTTGAGTTCACCCGTGTATTCGGCGAGCAAGGCTTTGTTCGCCGTCACGACGGACTTGCCCTTTTCGAGGGCAGCGAGGATGAGCTTGCGTGGAACGTCGATGCCGCCGAGAACCTCGACGACGATGTCGACGTCGTCCCGATTGACGAGCGACTCGGGATCGTCGGTGAGCAGTGCGGCGTCGACGCCACGCTTGCCGTCGACACGACGAACGGCGATTCCTCGAATTTCCAGTGGCGCACCGACTCTCGCGGCGAGATCCTCGGCGTTCTCGGTGAGGATTCGGACGACTTCGCTTCCGACGTTACCGAGACCGAGAACGGCGATTCCTATCGGCTTCGCAGTCATGGCTGCACCTCCAAGCTGAGCAGATCTTCCAGTGTCTCCCGGCGCAGAACGAGCCGGGACTTTCCGTCTTTCACCGCTACGACCGCCGGACGAGTCAGCAAGTTGTAGCGACTGGACATCGAATAGCAGTACGCGCCTGTGGCGGCGACTGCCAGCAAGTCTCCTGGACCGACATCGGCAGGCATCCAGGTGTTCCTGATGACGATATCGCCACTCTCACAGTGCTTTCCGACCACGCGGGCAAGAACTGCCTCGGAATCACTGTCACGAGAGACCAGTCGGCAGTCGTACTCGGCTTGGTAGAGGGCGGTGCGAATGTTGTCGCTCATCCCACCGTCGACACTCACGTACCGTCGTCGCGTCGTCGCGTCGACCGTCACGTCCTTGATCGTGCCCACCTCGTACAACGTCACCGTGCCCGGCCCGACAATGGCGCGCCCGGGCTCGACGTCGACGTTCGGTACCGGGAGGCCGACCTGGGCAGACTCGGTTGCCACGATGGACTTCAGCTTCGCCGCCAGTTCGTCTATCGGCGGTGGATCATCGCTCGGCACATACGAAATGCCCATCCCGCCACCGAGGTCGATGGTGGAAATCTGCGACGTCTTGTCGACACCGAACTCCGAGACGACGTCCCGCAAGAGGCCGATCAGCTTGTGCGCGGCCAGTTCGAAACCGTCCACTTCGAAGATCTGCGAGCCGATATGACTGTGTAGCCCGACCAGACGCAGGTTGCCCGCGGCGAAGACACGTCGGATGGCTTCGAGAGCCGAGCCGTCGGCAAGCGAGAACCCGAACTTCTGATCCTCGTGTGCGGTGGCGATGAATTCGTGGGTGTGCGCTTCGACGCCGACGGTCACCCGAACAAGGACGTCCTGCACCTTGCCCAGTTCACCAGCGACGGTGTCGAGGCGATCGATCTCGATCATGGAGTCGAGCACGATGTGTTCGACTCCCGCACGCGCACCTGCGGTCAGCTCGTCGACCGACTTGTTGTTGCCGTGCATCGCAATTCGCTCTGCCGGGAACCCGGCAGCGAGTGCGATAGCGAGTTCGCCGCCGGAACTGACGTCGAGCGAGAGCCCTTCGTCGGCGACCCAACGTGCGATTTCGCCGCACAGAAACGCCTTCGATGCGTAGTGCACGCGTGCGGGGTCGCCGAATGCCTCGGCCATTTCCCGCGCACGTGAGCGGAAATCGTCCTCGTCGATCACGAAGAGCGGGGTTCCGTACTCGGCTGCCAGTTCGGTGACCGGCACTCCTGCCAGCGTCACGACACCATCGTCACCTCGGCGGGCATGACGCGGAAAGACGTGCGCGGGTAGCGCAGTCATCTCTGCCGCCGACCTCGGCCGTTCCTGTGTCGCTTCCTTCGCAGGCGCGTCCGCGTGTTTCGGACCCGCCGGATGGGCGCTCACATGCGCTCCGGTGCACTGACGCCGAGCAAGGCGAGGCCATTGGCCAGCACCTGCCGGGTTGCGTTGCCCAACGCCAAACGGGCTGTGTTCACAGGACCTGGCTCCTCGTCTCCTTGTGGAAGTACTCGGCACGCGCCGTAGAACCGATGGTAAGCACCGGCCAACTCTTCCAGATAACGCGCGATCCGGTGAGGTTCACGCAGGTTGGCGGCGCTGGCCACCACGCGAGGGTAATCACCGATGGTTCGGATCAGCTCCCCTTCCTGCTCGTGCACGAGCAAGCTCAGATCGGGTCCCTCTGCGTCGATGCCGAGTTCGGCTGCGTTTCGCGCCAACGACGCAAGACGGGCGTGCGCATACTGCACGTAGTACACCGGGTTCTCGTTGGTCGCGCTGGCCCACAGTGCGAGATCGATGTCGATACTCGAGTCGACCGATGAACGCACGAGCACGTACCGCGCCGCATCGACGCCGATGGCGTCCACGAGGTCGTCGAGAGTGATGACGGTGCCCGCGCGCTTGCTCATCTTGACCGCGACACCGTCGCGCACCAGATTCACCATCTGCCCGATCAACACCTCGACAGTGTCCGGATCGTCGCCGAAAGCTGCAGCTGCGGCTTTCAACCGGCCGATGTACCCATGGTGGTCGGCACCGAGCATGTAGATGCACAGATCGAATCCGCGCTGGCGCTTGTTCTGGAAGTAGGCGATGTCACCGGCGATGTACGCGGCGTTGCCGTCGCTCTTGATGACGACCCGGTCCTTGTCGTCGCCGTAGTCGGTACTGCGAAGCCACCAGGCGCCGTCCTCGGAATAGAGGCTTCCGGAGTTCTTGAGGTATTCGACGCTCTTCTCGACTGCGCCGGATTCGAACAGCGAGTTCTCGTGGAAGTAGACGTCGAAGTCGACGCCGAACTCGTGGAGGTTCTTCTTGATCTGACCGAACATGAGCTCGACGCCGATCGACCGGAAGGTCTCCGCCTGCGGAACCGGCGCCATGGCGAGAACCTCGGGGCTCTTCGCGACGACCTGCTGCGCGATTTCTTCGATGTATGCACCTGCGTAGCCGTTCTCCGGTGCGGGTTCGCCCTTGGCCGCGGCGATCAAGGATCGGCTGAACCGATCGATCTGTTCACCGTGATCGTTGAAGTAGTACTCACGTACCACCTCAGCTCCCTGCGCCGACAGGATCCGGCCGAGGGCATCGCCGACCGCAGCCCAGCGAGTACCGCCGAGGTGGATGGGACCGGTCGGATTGGCCGAGACGAATTCCAAGTTGATCTTCTTGCCGGCAAGCGCGTCAGCGGAACCGTAGGCTGCGCCCGCGGCCAGCGCCTGGGCGACGATGGCGCCCTGCGCGTCGGCGGCTAGACGAATGTTGAGAAAGCCCGGACCAGCAACTTCGGCACTCGCAATCGAGGCGTCGGCGGTCAAGGCATCGGCAAGCCAGCCGGCGAAATCACGGGGGTTCGCACCGGCCTTCTTCGCAATCTGCAGAGCGACATTGGTTGCGTAATCGCCGTGCTCGGGGTTACGTGGACGTTCGACCGTCACCTTTTCAGGCAGTACGGACGCGTCGAGACTACGGTCGGCGAGCACCGTGGCAGCGGTCGCGCGTAGTAGTTCGGCAAGGTCGGCGGGAGTCACAGGTGTCTATCCTATGGTCTCGGACCCAGCCAGTTGCCACTGACGTCGTCTCGGCGGCTGCGACACCTCAAAGGATGCGTTCAGCTCGGGACCGTACAGTAGGGGCGCTCTGCGATCACAGGTCGCCACGGATCGCGGACCGAACGAAGTTTGTGTGCGCCCCGGTGCACCTCCGACAACCGAAAGAGCGACGACAGCGATGCCCACGGGTTCCAACAACGGCGGTCCAGACAAGAAGTCGGCAGCCAAAGCCAGCAAAGCAATGAAGGCAACCAAGAAGAAGAGCGGCGGCGTCCCTGCGAGGGGCAAGTCCGGCCTGCCCACGGGGCGACAGATCCCTTGGTTCGCAATCGGCGCAGGCGCGATCGTCATCGGCCTCATCGCCGTCCTCGCCATCAACCTCGTCCCGAAGTATCAGGATCGCGCGGAAGCACAGCGTTGGGAGCCGAGCGAGAGCAATCAGGATCCATCGACGGCGATTGCGGACGTCGCCGTGCAGCCTTACGAAGCTGCTCTGCACGTGTCACCGACGCAGCGCGTGGCCTACGACCAGGCTCCCCCGTTCGGTGGACCGCACGACGCGACCTGGGCCACCTGCACCGGCATCGTCTACCCCGAGGCGATCCGCACCGAGAATGCAGTCCACTCCCTCGAACACGGCGCGGTATGGATCACCTACAATCCGGATGAGCTTTCCGAGGACGAGATTTCCACGCTCGCCGACAAGGTCGACGGTGAGACCTACACGATGATGTCGCCGTATCCCGGACAGGACACTCCGGTGTCGCTTCAGTCCTGGGGCCACCAGCTCAAGGTGGACAGTGTCGACGACGAGCGGGTCGATCAGTTCATCTCCGCCCTGCGCCTCAACCGCTACCAGTACCCCGAGGTCGGCGCGAGCTGCGCGACGGTGCCCGGCGGCGGATTCGATCCCGACAACCCACCGCTGTTCGACGCCTCGGCTCCCGGCGCGGATGCAGTCCCGATGGACGGCGGCGGCATCACCCCGGACACGAGCGAAACGTCGGGGATGGGCGGACTGCCGTCGGATCTCCAGCTCCCCAGCGACCTCCAGGTACCTGCTGAAGCGCCTGCAGCCCCGGCCCCTGCATCCTGATGTCCGAACCGTCACAGTCGACACGAGTCGGGCGACCACAACTCGTCGCGCTGATCGCACTCGGCGTCATTGCCGTGCTCACGGTCGGGTTCGCGCTCGGTTTCTTCGCTCGAACCAACGTTCTCGGCGGTGACGACTCGACGCCGGCGGCCGATTCCGTGGATGTCGGCTTCGCGCAAGACATGTCGGTGCACCACAACCAAGCCGTCGACATGTCCGCGATCGCGCTGACCAACGCGTCGGATCCCCTCGTCCGGAACCTCGCGTTCGACATGCTGACGTCACAGCAGAATCAGGTCGGACAGATGCAGGGGTGGCTGGCGATCTGGGATCGCGCCCCGGTCGGCTCCGACGGGTACATGGGGTGGATGACCGCCGACGATCACGGGCATTCGATGTCCATGTCAGCAGAGTCGGCGCATGAGTCGGGATCCGTCGCGTCGATGCCGGGAATGGCGTCAACGGACGAACTCGCCGCGCTCCGGCAGGCAACCGGCCCGGACGTCGACGTGATGTTTCTGCAGTTGATGCTGCGCCATCATCAGGGTGGTCTGTCGATGATGGAGTACGCGGCAGATCATGCCGAAACTCCGGCTCTGGTGCGCCTCGCCCAGTCGATGATCTCGACCCAGCAGAGCGAGGCAACACTGATGACCCAGATGTTGGCCGAGAAGGGCGCCGAACCCCTCCCCACCAGCTAGTGGAGGGTGTACGTCCAATCGGTCACCTCGGGCATGTCCTCCATGTGTTCGACGACGTAGCTCGCGTGACGTTTCAGCTGGGAATTGCAGTAGTCCACGAGCTCACTGCCCTTCTCCGGAACACGACGCGAGCGCCGTAGCGCTTCGAGTACGAGGTGGTAGCGACTCATCCTGTTGAGCACCACCATGTCGAACGGTGTGGTGGTGGTTCCCTGTTCGTTGAACCCGCGCACATGGAAGCGGTCGACATTCGGTCTCCCGTGCAGCAGTTCGTGGACTGCCCGCGGGTATCCGTGAAACGCGAAGACGACGTCGGTGTCCGCTGTGAACAGGTCGATGAACTTCGCTTCCGAGAAGCCGTGCGGATGATCGCCGGGCGTCACCAGCGCCATCAGGTCGACGACGTTGACCACTCGCACCCTCAAGTACGGAACCCATTCCTGGAGAATCTGCGCCGCCGCGAGGATCTCCTGCGTCGGAACGTCGCCTGCCGCGGCGAGAACGATGTCCGGGTCGGTCGGGCTGCCGGCCGACTCCGTCTCGGTCCCCGCCCAAGCCCACATCGACGCGCCCGCGGCGCAATGCTCTCGCGCCTCGTCGAGAGTCAGATACTGCAGGTGCGGTTGTTTGTCGACGACAATGAGATTGACGTGGTCTCGACTCCGGAAGCAATGATCGGAAATGGACAACAACGTGTTCGAGTCCGGTGGTAGCCAAATACGTACGACTTCCGGCGACAGCGGAATGACCGCATCGATCATCCCCGGGCCCTGATGACTGAAACCGTTGTGGTCGTTTCGCCAACACGTGCTCGTCAGCAGCACGTTGAGTGAGGCCACCGGTTCGCGCCACGCCAGATCAGCTGCATGCTGCAGCCATTTGACGTGCTGGATCATCATGGACACACTCACCATCGCGAAGGCTTCGTAGCTCGCGAAGAGTCCGTGTCCACCGGCGAGAACGTATCCCTCCAGCCAGCCCTCGCACAGATGCTCGCTCAGTACTTCCATGACCCGGCCGTCGGGCGAGAGATGGTCGTCCCACTCCTCCGTCGGAAGCTGCCAGCACCGATCGGTCTGCTCGAACACCGCCGCCAGCCGATTGCTGGCCGTCTCGTCCGGGGAGAACAGCCGGAAGTTGCCGCCGCCGTCGTCGCGTCCATTTTGGGCGTAGATGTCGCGCATCAGTTCGCCGAGGACCCTCGTCGTATCGTGGAAACCGCCACCTGGAGATTCGATCTGAATCTCGTACTTCTCGAGCGGCGGAATGCGCAGCGGCTGAAGGAGTCTGCCGCCGTTGGCGTAGGGCGTGGACCCCATGCGCTTGTCCCCCTCGGGGGCCAGCGCGGCAAGTTCGGGAACGAGGGTTCCGTCGTTGTCGAACAGTTCCTCCGGACGGTAGGACCGCAGCCAGGTCTCGAGCTGGGCCAGGTGTTCCGGGTTGGTCCGTACTCCGCTCAGTGGCACCTGGTGGGCCCGGAAGGTTCCTTCGACCAGAACGCCGTCGACCGTATGTGGGCCCGTCCATCCCTTCGGAGTGCGCAGCACGATCGCGGGCCAGCGTGCGTCTGCCGACGTACCACCGTCGCGGGCAGCAGTCTGGATGAGCCGAATCTTCTCGTGCGATTCGCGCAGGACGCGCAGCAGCTCGGGAAATACGACGCGGGGATCGGTTCCCGACACGACGACCGGCTCCCAACCTTGACCGTGCAGGAAGTCGACGATGTCCTCGTCGCTGCTGCGCCCGAAGACGGTCGGCCCGGCGATCTTGGCACCGTTGAGATTGAGAATCGGCAGGACGGCCCCGTCTCGGCGTGCGTTGAGAAATGCGGGAAGCTTCCACGAACCAGCCAGTGGTCCGGTCTCGGCCTCGCCGTCGCCGATGACGCAGGCGATCGTCAGATCTGGACGATCGAAGGCGGCGCCGCCCGCATGCACCAGCGCATACCCGAGCTCACCGCCCTCGTGGATGCTCCCCGGCGTCTGGACACTGACGTGGCTCGGAATCCCGCCAGGAGCGGAGAATTGACGGCACAACCGTCGGACTCCGTCGGCGTCCGGCCCGACGTGCGGGTAGATCTCGGAATACGTTCCTTCGAGGTACGTCGACGCGACCAGTGCCGGTCCACCGTGGCCGGGCCCGGTGACGTACAACCAATCGGAGTCGGTGTCCTTGATGTGTCTGTTCAACAGCGTGTAGACCATCGACAGACAGGGACTGGTCCCCCAGTGGCCGAGCAGCCGCGGCTTGATGTGCGATGCATCGAGGGGCTCGCGCAGCAGAGTGTTGTCCTTCAAGTAGATCTGGGCCACGGTCAAGTAGTTCGCAGCAGCCCACCACGCGAGGTCGAGATCGAGGTCTTCGGTCGAGTACTCGTGAGCGGTCACAGGCGTCCCTTCCTTGTGTACATCCCTCGACTCTCCTCCCCGCACGTCAACACGAGGGTGATTTCAGGTGACCAATGTGATGCGCTAGTCTTGGACCCGCCCACAGGCACGCCGGAACTTCGGCGGGCCCCCGTAGCTCAGGGGATAGAGCGTTCGCCTCCGGAGCGAAAGGCCGCAGGTTCGAATCCTGCCGGGGGCACCCAAATAGTCACGTTCGAACCTGCGCCGCGAGGCGCAGGTTCGAATGTGCCGCTTCTCGAATGCCGGACAGTCAGGGCATTGCCGCTCCCGCTCAGGCATCGCCGATCCCGTACGCCTTGGCCATGACAGTCTCTGTTACGTTGCGCGGCAACATTTTTAGGTCTTGACCGGATTCCGCGCCAGCCCGATCAACGACAGTATCGGCCCTCCGATGATCACGAGCCGTTCGACCAGGCCCGGATGAGCGATCGCAAGTCGCGTGGCCACGATGGAACCCATCGAATACCCGATGGACGATACAGCCCGCGCGTCGAGAGCCTCGCAGATGGCGGCCACTGCCCCCACAGTCCTTCATCCATGTCGCACTGCCGCTCGGCCGCTCGGCCGCTGCACAGAACTGCACATTCCGCCCATGAACCCCTTCGACGCCACCTCGTTCCGATCTGCATCGACGGCACGGGATCCCCGCACCCCAGAGCCCTGCCGCGATTGCGTTGGCTGTGACGCAGTCTGCCGGTCTACCACCGGGTGCCGTCTTCGCCAAGTTGGTCGGCGTTGCCCACCCGTACGAGATGGTGGATTACACCGAGTCTCTGGTGTTCGCGCAGACGTACAATCTCCCCATCCGCTTCGGCCCACGCCCGTCCGTCAATCGGCCCGAACCTCACCACCGGCACGCGGTGACAGAGGTCAATCCGACCAATAATCTCTCCTCCCCGCTACCGAAAACAGTGCAATCTGCATCATCCGCAGGGCAACACTTGCGCAACAAGCGGGGTCGCTGGTGCACTGTCATTCATCGCATCACAGTTGCACCCTATCGGCGATTCGCAACCCGAACGCCTGTCCGGACCACAGGACCACACTCGGCCCCCGTCGTCCGCGCGACATCACGTGTCTCCGGCCTCGTCCGACACCGGGACGTTTCTCATCGCCGACTCAGGAGCATCCACCATGACCAGCATCAGCCCCGCCGATCGCCGTTCGTCCACCGGTGATGGCGAAGACTTGCACGCGATCGCCGAGCGGGTGCTGTGGTTGTCCACGTCGATAATTCACCATGCCAACCGGATTCGCCCCAACCCGACCGGGCTGAAGGTCGGCGGCCACCAAGCCTCCTGCGCGTCGATGGTCTCCATCATGACGTCCCTGTGGTTCGAGCAACTGCAGCCGGGAGACCGTGTGTCGGTCAAACCTCATGCCTCCCCCGTGCTCCACGCGATCAACTATCTCCTCGGCGAGCTGGACGAGAAGTACCTGACGACGCTTCGCGCGTACGGCGGTCTCCAGTCGTACCCGTCCCGCGCGAAAGACCCCGACACCGTCGACTACTCGACCGGTTCGGTGGGAATCGGTGCCACTGCACCGATCTGGGGTGCGATGTCGCGACGCTTCGTCGAGGACCGGTTCGGCACGAAAGACTCCACCCCCGGAACCGGCGGCTTCAGCGGACGACAATATTCGCTGGTCGGCGACGCGGAACTCGACGAAGGGGCCGTGTGGGAAGCAGTCATCGACCCGGGTATCGCAGAACTCGGCGAGATCGTGTGGATCGTCGACCTCAACCGCCAGTCACTGGATCGGGTGGTGCCGAACATCGCCGCCCGCCGCCTCGAGAAGATGTTCGACGCCGCAGGGTGGCAGGTCATCACCGTCAAATTCGGCCGTCTGCTCGAAAACCTCTTCACCCGCAACGGCGGTGACGCGCTGCGTCGCCGCATTCTGGACATGCCCAACCCCGAGTATCAGCGTCTGCTGCGCTGCTCGGCGGCCGAGGTGCGAGACCGTCTGCCCGGCAGTGGATCCGATGCGACGGCCATCTCCGAGCTGATTGCCGATCTCGATGACGTCATGCTCACCGAGTCGATCCGCAACCTCGGCGGGCACGATCTGGACGCCCTACGCGAGGCCTATTCTCATATCGACGACACCCGTCCGACGGTCATCATCGCCTACACGGTCAAGGGTTTCGGTCTGCCTACGCAGGGACATCCGCAGAACCACTCCTCACTGTTGTCCGTCGAGGAATATGCCACTCTCGCCGAGTCTCTCGGCACCGACCCGAGTTCCCCGTGGGGCAGGTTCGACGGCGACAGCACACCCGGGCGCTTGTGCGCCGAGGTTGCCGAACGTCTTCGTCGCACATCGGTTCCCTACACCGAGCCGCCTGCAATTCCCACCGATATCGGCCGAACCCCGAAGGGCACCGCGACGACACAGGCCGCCCTCGGCCGCACTCTGATCGACTTGACCCGCGAGGCGCCGGACGCGGCTCGTCGCGTCGTCACGGTCAGTCCCGACGTCAGCTCGACCACCAATCTCGGCGGCTGGGTCAACAAGGTCGGCGTCTGGTCCTCGTCGGATCGGCACGACTGGTTCGGCGACGACTCCGAAACGATCATGCACTGGCGCGAGGGTCCGAGCGGCCAGCACGTGGAACTCGGCATCGCCGAAACCAACCTCGTCGGACTGATGGGCGAACTCGGCGCCACGTGGAGCCGGTGGGGACAGCCGCTGTTCCCGATCGGTGTCATGTACGACCCGTTCGTCGAGCGCGCTCTCGAACCATGGTCGTACGGCATCTACGCCGGTGGTCAGTCGATCCTCGTCGGCACTCCCTCCGGAGTCACGCTCGCTGCGGAAGGCGGTGCGCACCAATCGATCAAGACACCGTCGATCGGACTCGAACAGCCCGGCTGCATCACCTACGAACCCGCATTCGCCATCGACGTCGAATGGACGCTGCTCGCCAGCATCGCACGGCTCGGCCGGCCCGAGGGCACCTCGGCATACCTGCGATTGTCGACGCGTCCCGTTGACCAGGCGAAGGCAGACGTTCCCACCGATCCGGCTGCCCGCGAACGCCGACGGCGTCAGGTTGTTGCGGGCGGATACCCGCTGGTGCGTCGCGCAGGCGCAACGGTGACCATTGCAGCCATGGGCGCCGTCGTCACCGAGGCACTGGATGCGGCCGAGCGACTGGAGCAGGTCGGCGTGATCGCGGACGTTCTGTGCATCACCAGTCCGGGCGAACTCTTCCGAGCAGTGCAGGCGAGGAAGGGTCAGCACGTCGGCGAGTCCTGGATTCTCGATCAACTCCTGCCCGCGGATCGAGCGACGCCGATGGTGACGGTGCTCGACGGCCACCCGCACACTCTTGCGTTCCTCGCGAACGTCAACCGAGTGGCGTCGACGTCGTTGGGTGTGAGCAACTTCGGGCAGGTGGGATCACTCGACGAGGTGTACAAGCACCATCACATCGACACCGACTCCATCGTGGGCGCTGCACTCGACGTCACCGGTCACTGACGGTAGTCGACTCGAACAGGGTTACACCGCAACCCATTTGGGATAACCTACGTCAGTTGGCTTCGAGATACGCTGCGAGCCCGTCCAGCGTTGCCGTGAGCTTCTTCTTGAACGTGCTCTGCAACGCCTTACCTACCACGCCGAACAGCAGCGGACTGGTCACTTCCAGATCGAGAGTGACGGTCGATCCACTTCCTCGGCCATCGCACTGCATCTTCAGGCGAATCTTCGAGCCCGTGGACCCGGATCCGACGAGGACCAGTTCCTGCGACGGGCGAAGTGCTTCCACCCGAAACTCGATCGTATCGGTGATGCTGGCAATCTTGATCTTCTCGATCATCGTCGATCCGACTTCGAGCGCACTGGGTGGCGCCTCCTCCCACCCCGCGTGTAGTGCATGCCACTTCTCGAAGGTGCTCGTGTCGGACATTGTCGCCCACACCTTTTCCTGTGGAGCAGGCACATCTTGCGTCATGGTGATGATCGGCATATCGGTTCCTTCCTGAGGGCTCTACCCGCCAATCACCCCATATGGTTGACCTGAAGTCAAGATTGACAATGAGTCAACCAAGGCATATTTTCGGTGACACAGATCGCACGAAGCGATGATGCTCACGATTCCGATGCCTGACCGCCTTCCCATGGCGTGAGGCCGAAAACGAAGCGAGAAGCCATGACAAGTTCGACCGAAGTCGAGTCCGTCGAAACCAGTGTCGATGTGCTCGACAATCTGCGCGCACTCGTACCGGAACTGAAAGCGAACGCGTTCGAGAACGAGAAGGCACGACGGCTCTCCGAGGACACTCTCGATGCGCTCCGACTCGCGGGGGCTTTTCGGGTGGCGGCACCAAAACGCTTCGGAGGCCTCGAAACCAACTTGAGGACAATGCTCGACGTGTCGGCAATCATCGCAGAAGGAGACGCAGGCGCATCCTGGGTGACCACCCTGTCCAACGTCAACGACTGGGCCGTCGGACTCTACGACGATCAAGCCCAGGCCGAGGTCTACGCCGACGGACCGGACGCCATCATCGCCGGAGTCGTGTCCCCCGGCGGGACGGCACGCCCAGTCCCCGGCGGTTACCTTGTCTCCGGCACATGGCCCTACGCTTCGGCGAGCCTGCATTCCAACTGGTTCACCGGCGGTGTGCTCATCAACGACGACGACGGTGACCTACTCGATCAGGGCATGGCGCTGATCCCCCGTTCGGACTACCGCATCGACGACACCTGGTTCGTCGCCGGCATGCGGGCCTCCGGCAGCAATACCGTCGTCGCCGAGGACGTATTCGTACCCGAACACCGCATGCTGTCCATGATCCCGGCGTTCTCCGGATCCAACGTCGCTGACCGCACCGATTCCGCGTTCGCACGCTCCGCCTTCGGCCCCATGCTCGTCATGGTGCTTGTCGGTCCGCAGCTCGGAATGGGCCGCGCCGCACTCGAGCTCGTCCGAACGAAGGCAGCCGGGAAAGCGCTTGCCTATACCGTGTTCGAGCGCCAAGCCGACTCGGTGGCATTTCAGATGATGCTCGCCGAAGCCGCACTCAAGGTCGACACAGCCCACCTGCATGCCTACCGCGCAGCCGAGGACGTCCAACGTGCGGCAGAAGCCGGTGAGTATCCGGACCTGCTCTCGCGCGCCAGAATCCGTGGTGACGCAGCCGTTGCGCTACGCAGCATCACCGAAGCACTCAACATACTCATCGACGCCACCGGCGCCGGTGCTTTCGCCGATGCCAACGCCCTCCAGCGCATCTGGCGAGACTCCAACGTCGCTGCCCGCCACGCCGTCATGCTTCCGCGCGTATCGATCGAGACCTACGGCAAAGCCCTCCTCGGCGTCGAACTGCACGACCACATCACGCCGATCATCTGATGAGCACCTAGAATTCAATCCACCGGCGGCGACCGCCGGGTGGGTAGTAGGCCTTGAAGATTGGACTCGCGGTGCCAGATAGTTCCGCCAAACCGGCGGCCCGTGCATCTCGGGCAGCCGCTCGGGCAGCCGAGACCCGTCAACGCCTGATCGACGCGGCGGTGGACCTGTTCGCCGAGGCCGATTACGACAAGGTCGGCGTCGCAGACATCGTGGAAGCGGCAGACGTTGCCCACGGCTTGTTGTTCCACTACTTCGGCAACAAGAGAGGCATCTATCTCGAAGCGATGCGGGCCACCGCGGCCGGCATGTCCGAGGTGTTCTCGGGCCTTCCCGATTCGACACCGGATGTGCAGATACGAGCTGCATTGACCGCTCACTTGACCTACCTCAGCCTCCATCGAGGGCTGGCGCTGCGTATGGTGCTGGGAGGCCGAGGAGCGGATCCTGAAGCCTGGGAAGCGTTCGACAATGCCCGCACGTCGGTCTTGTCCGGAACAGCGGCGCTGCTGGGTCTCGACGCGGACAACGCCGCAGTCAAGATGGTCGGACGCAGCACAGTGGCAGCAATCGACGAAGCAACCGCGCGCTGGCTCGACAACGAGGCCAGCTTCACGATCGACCAAATGGTCGAATGGCTCACTCATCTGATCGTTGCGTGCCTGCGTTCCGGCCCGGCCCTGGACCCGACACTCTCGGTGGACAACGCCGTCGCCACTCTGTTGGGAACCGACCGCTCGACGTAAACTGACGCTCCTCGGGGGCTTTTACGTTCGGCGGTGCGAGAATGACGCCCATGTCCGACTCCGAGCTCGACGAAGTCGCATCCGAGTTGTATGCCATCGACCCGGCCGAGTTCGTTGCCGCCCGCAAAGCCGCCGCTGCGGCCGCCAAGAAGTCCGGCAATCGTGCACTCGCGAGTGCAATCGGCAGCCTGCGCAAGCCCACAACCGTCGCGTGGACGGTCAACCTCCTCGTCCGAGAAGAGCCCGAGAACATCGCCGAGCTGTTCGATATCGGCGACAGCCTGCGTGAAGCTCAACGCAAATCCAACACCGGCGACCTCCGTGAACTGTCGACGGCGCGACAGAAGGCAATCAAATCGTTGACCTCGCGAGCGGCCGAACTTGCACGTGGTCAGGGAAAAACATTCGACGAGAACGCATCCCGCGAAGTCGGTCAGACTTTAGGAGCTGCCCTCGCCGATCCCGACATCGCAGTGCGGGTCCGATCCGGACGGGTACTGACAGCCGAGTCGTACAGCGGGTTCGGGCCCGCCTCTCTCTCCCTCGTACCGGACACCGGCGAATCATCGCCCAAGTCGAATCCACCCGAGAAACTCGAGAACGACGCTGACCTGCAGCATGACCGTGAACACCGTCGAGAAACCGAGAGGGCACTCACGGATGCCAGGGAGGCCCTTGTAGAAGCCAAGGAAGACGAGGCGTCGGCTCGCGGTGCCGTGGAGGCTGCCGAGTCGGACCTCGATGACGCGCAGGGCCACCTCACCGAGGTCAAAGGACTGCTCGCACGGCTGCGGGCCGAACTGCATGCGGCCGAGGGTGAGGAAGCGAAGGCGCGCGACGCCGAGAAGTCGGCGGGACGCGAGGCACGCCGACTACGACGGGTGCTTACCGACGCCGAGGATCGAACTGCCGAACTCCAGGGCGTCGTCGATGACCTGGAACGTTAGGGCGAACCCTCGCGAACGCGCATGTACCTGTCCAACTCAGCGGCACCGGCGAGCAATGAACGACCACGGGCGGACAGTCGGTCCTGCCACTCGACCAGGAGTGCTTCGAGTGGCTCGAGCCCACCGGCGGTGCGTATTTCGGCAAGGAAGGGCGCAATCCGGTCGAGGGGATAGCCGCCTCGCCTGAGCTGACGGGTCAGCCGGGCGTCCCGCACATCGACTTCCGAGTAGACGCGATATCCGGTCCGCGGATCACGGTCTGGTCGAACCAACCCAGCGCTCTCCCACTTACGTAGCGTCGCGGCCTTGATACCCAGCGCGTGGGCAAGCGGTCCGATGAACATCGTGCCGAAGGTCGCCGTCGATGCCTCGACAGCCGAAGTTCCCAGTCCTGCAAGGGCGTTCTCCACAGCGTGGAGAGTTCGCCGATCGTCGACGAGCTGACTGTGGCTCTCATCGATCAGCTGCAACGCTTCGTCGGTCGCATCGACGTTGACTGCGCGCATGATCGACGTCGACCTCTGGTGACCATGGCCGGGAATCAACGAGAGAAATGCGCGAACGGAATGCGCGTGCACCGCTGTATATGTCCGGTATCCACTGGAGGTCCGCTCAGCCGGCGGGAGGATCCCGGCCGCTTCGTAGTTTCGGATCGCCTGCGTGGACAACCCATGCTCACGAGCGAGGTCTATCGGCCGCAGACGCCTTCGCTGTTGAGGGTTTTCCACGATCAGCAGCCTAATTCATTCCAAAGCCTCAACCAAGAGTTCAACGATACGGTTGAAGCATGCCTCCTTCGCTCGACGATGCCATCCACCCCATCGATGCAGCTGCGATCATGGCACTGCTTCCCACACAGCCTCGGCTGCTCGCGATCGGTGAACCCACCCACGGCGTCGACACTGTTCTCGACGTCCGCAACGAGGTCTTCAGCCATCTCGTCGAGCACGAGGGATACCGAACCATCACGCTGGAAAGCAGTTGCCTGATGGGGTTGGCAGTGGACGACTACATTACCTCCGCCGCAGGCACTTTCGACGACGTCATGGAACAGGGATTCAGTCATGGATGGGGAGATTGCCCGGGAAACCGCGATCTGGTGCGGTGGATGCGCGAATACAACGACGGCCGACCCGCATCCGAGATGCTGCACTTCGCCGGTTTCGACGGACCGATGGAGATGGAGTCCGCCCCAAGTCCACGGGATGCACTGGCCAGCCTGCATGCGTATCTCGCCGAATGGATCGATCCGGGCCTCATGCCTGTCGGTGCCGAAGTGTTGTCTCGGCTGCTGGGAGAGAACGAAGGGTGGCAAAACCCGAACGCGATGATGGACCCGTCGCAGTCCATCGGCCAGAGCGCCGAGGCCCTGAAGCTGCGGATCCACGCCGACGACCTCGTCTCACTTCTCGGTATGCACGTGCCTCACCTCCTCGCGGTGACCTCGCGTGACGCTGTGGACCGTGCACGCCTGTACGGGCGCACTGCCGTCGGACTGCTGCGATACCACCACGCGATGGCCGACGCGTCCGCTGCCCGCATGGGACAGATGTGCGGACTGCGGGATTCGATGATGGCGGAGAATCTACTGGCTCTCGCCGGACGCGCCCCGACCCTCGCGCATGCCCACAACAGTCACCTGCAGCGGCAACTGAGCTCGATGCAGCTATGGGATGGACCGATCGAATGGTGGAGTGCCGGCGCCCTTGTCGGAAGCGCGCTGGAGGAGGAGTACGCATTCGTTCCGACCGTGCTGGGGACGATCCGCGGTCACGGAGTGGGCGTCCCGCCTTCGGGCACCGTCGAACGGCTCCTGTACTCGGTGGGCAGAGACAGGTTCGTCGTCGACGCTCGGGCGTTGACCGCCGACTTCGAGCCCCGTGTGTCTCCGTGGTTCGGCTATGCGCCGATGGATCCCGGCCATGTGAGGGAGCACGACGCAGTGCTGTTCGTCCGGGACACGCTGTAGCGGCTGGTTCCTGGAACGCCGGGGACTGCTAAGCACTCGGCTCGATGATCGCGGTGATGGCGGTGATATCACCGGCCGGAATCTCGAAGTGTTCGGTGATCTTCACGCGCACTCCCCCGTCGAATTCGAGCGTGAATCGCGCGACAACATTGGTGTCCCACTCGGTGAACGTAAGATCGTGCACCCCGACGATCGACTTGTATTGTTGCCCCTCCTCGATCTCGCGACGCACGAATGCTCCGGAATCGCCTGTGGCTTTTCCATTCTCGATACGCGTGCAGCGATCACTCAATCGGAGTTTGGTTGCGTCGTGACTGACGAGCGACTTGATGTACTCCCGTGCCATCGCGACCCGGCCTGTATCCGCCTCCCGTGTCGCATGTGTCGCGATGCCGCGGAGCAGTGGTTCGGCCAGCTCGGGGCGGCAGATCAGCAGGTCGGGGAGATAGGGATGAGCCCGGTTGTACAGCAACGGCGATCCGTCGATTCGCGAGCAGTGCAGACCTGCCGCTACCGCAACACCGACGGGCGCCGCGGAGTCCCATTCCCACTGTCCACCCGAGTGCACATAGGCGTCGACCTCGCCGCGCACGACGGCCATCGCCTTCGCGCCCGCGGAACCCATCGTCACGACGTCTCCGTCGACGTCCGCGGCCAGCGCCTCCATGTAGTACGGAGGGCGGCTATCGCTGACCACCAGCCTGGGCCTACCTGATTGCGGCGCAGTACCTTTCACATCCGCCGTCGAGTAGACCGCATCGATTGCGGGCTGCGCGACCGCCGATGCCGTCATTCCGACGCCCGCTTCCCAGAGCCCGACGTGCACAGCCCAATCGTCGCGGCCAGCCATTCCGTACTCACGGGATCCGTCGAGCGGGTCGATGATCCAGACTCGCTGCGCGTCGAGGCGAGTCAGGTCGTCGGCAGACTCCTCCGACAGGACGGCATCCTCGGGCCGCTCCGATGTCAGCCTGTCGAGTATCAAGGTGTTGGCGGCGGCGTCGCCGAGCCGACCCAGTTCTCGGCCCGTCTCGTGGGCGCTCGCCCGAACCTCGAGTAGCAACTGCCCGGCCGCGCGGGCTACGTCTGCTGCGAAGTGCGCGTCGTCCATGGGTGGGGGTGGTGTCGTCACCAGCCCAACAATTCCATGATCTTCCTCGCCTGCGCAGCAAGGTCACCATCAGCGGGTTGTAGCACCAGTTCGGCATGCTCCGGAATTTCGTACGGATCGTCGACGCCGGTGAAGCCGGTGATCTCGCCCGCTCGGGCGCGGGCATACATCCCCTTGGGATCTCGCTTCTCGCATTCCTCGATGGGAGTGTCGACGAAGACCTCGTAGAACGGTAGACCTGCGGCCTCGTGCGACCTGCGGATGGCGTCCCGGTCACTTCGATACGGGCTGATCAGACACGCCAGCGTGATCAGACCTGCATCGGCCATCAACTCCGCGACCGCTCCGACCCTGCGCACGTTCTCGGCGCGATCGGCCTTCGAGAAGCCGAGGTCGGAATTGAGCCCGTGGCGTAGGTTGTCGCCGTCCAGACGGTAGGCCGGCCGGCCCGACGCCACCAGCAGACGTTCCAACTCGGCGGCGATCGTGGATTTGCCCGAGGCGGACAGCCCGGTGATCCAGATCGTCGCCCCCTTCGTCGCGCGCTGCGCACGATCGATGCGAGAGGTACTCCAGACGACGTTGGTCGATGCCGGTGTGGGGCCGGTGATCATGCCCGCCGCCACAGTGGCACCCGAGCGTTCGTCGACGAGGAGGAAGCTGCCGGTGACCCGGTTGCGCCGGTACGGATCGAACAGCAGCGGACTGTGCGTCCGGATCTGGATTCGACCGATCTCGTTGAGTGCCAACGTGTCTGTCGGCGTGACGCGGTGCAGCGTATTGACGTCGAGCCGATAGTCCAGTTCGAGAACCGTGGCGGGTGTTGTCGCGGTCGTGTGCATCACGAGGTAGCGGTCTCCGACGTGCAGCGTCGTCCCGTCGGTCAACCAGCAGACCATCGCATCGATCTCGCACCCGACGAGCGGGCGGTTGTTCGGACGAGCGAGCATGTGTCCTCGCCCGACGTCGATGTCGTCCTCGAGCTCTACACAGACCGCCGAGGGTGCGAACGCCTCCGTCAGCTCGGCGCCACCTGGACCCCGGACCGACTTGATACGCGTCGAGAATCCGGACGGCAACACCACCACCTCGTCGCCTGTCTTGAACACCCCGCTCGCCACGGTTCCGGCGTATCCACGAAAGTCCTGGTAACGAGCTTGTTTGGGCCGAATGACGTACTGGATCGGAAGTCTGGCATCGATCAGATTGCGGTCCGAGGAAATGTGCACGTCCTCGAGGTGATGCAGCAACGAACTTCCCTCGTACCAGGGCATCCGTTGAGTTCGATGGACCACGTTGTCGCCGTCGAGGGCCGACATGGGTACGAACGTCAGGTCTCGTACGTCGAGCTTCGCCGCGAAGTCTCGAAACTCGTCCTTCACCTCCTCGAACCTGGCTTGGGACCAGTCCACGAGATCCATCTTGTTGATGCACAGAACGAGGTGCGGGATCCCCAGGAGTGACGCCAGGAACGCATGCCGCCTGGTTTGTTCGAGCACACCCGCTCGGGCATCGACGAGGATCAGAGCAACGTCGGCGGTCGAGGCACCTGTCACCATGTTGCGCGTGTACTGCTCGTGCCCAGGGGTATCGGCGATGATGAACTTGCGCTCCGCGGTCGCGAAGTAGCGGTGCGCGACGTCGATAGTGATGCCCTGCTCGCGTTCGGCTCGCAGTCCATCGGTCAGTAGCGCAAGATCGGCCGTGTCACCGCCGCGTTCGCGACTCGTCCGTTCCACAGCGTCCAACTGGTCCTCGAAGATCGACTTCGAGTCGTACAACAATCTCCCGATCAGCGTCGACTTGCCGTCGTCGACACTGCCTGCCGTGGCCACCCTGAGAAGCTGCGACATCAGAAGTAGCCCTCCTTCTTTCGGTCTTCCATTCCGGTGTCCGAGATGCGGTCATCCGCTCGGGTCGCCCCCCGTTCGGTTGTGCGGGTCGTCGCTATCTCGGCGACGACGGCATCCGCATCCGCCGCTGAGGACTCGACGCAGCCGGTGCAGGTGGCGTCGCCGACCGTCCTGAATCGAACCAACGACTCGAACGGCTCCTCCCCGTTTGCCGGAGTCACGAATCGTGTTGCCGCCAAGAGCATTCCGTCCCGCGAGATCACCGTCCGCCGATGGGCGTAGTAGATGCTCGGCAACGCGATGTCCTCGGCGGCGATGTACTGCCAGATGTCGAGTTCGGTCCAGTTCGACAGCGGAAACACCCGAAAGTGCTCGCCCTGCCGGTGTCGACCGTTGTACAACTGCCACAGTTCCGGGCGCTGCTTGCGTGGATCCCACTGCCCGTGCTCGTCGCGGAAGCTGAAGATCCGCTCTTTCGCGCGCGCTTTCTCTTCGTCACGACGCGCCCCGCCGAACACTGCGTCGAAACGCCGCTCGTTGATAGCGCGCAGCAGGGTCGCGGTCTGCAGCCGGTTCCGCGTTGCGCGCGGACCGGTTTCCTCGACAGTGCGACCGGCATCGATGTCGTCCTGCACCGACGCCACTATGAGATCGATACCCGACGCCTGAGCAGTTGCGTCACGGAACGCCATGACCTCGTCGAAGTTGTGCCCTGTGTCGATGTGCATGACGGAGAACGGAATCCGCGCCGGCCAGAACGCCTTGGCCGCTACGTGCAGCATCACGACCGAATCCTTGCCACCGGAGAACAGCAGCACCGGCCGTTCCGCCGTCGCCGCGACCTCGCGGAAGATATGGACAGCTTCGGCCTCCAACGCACCGAGATGCGTCAATTGGTACATGGTCGACATGGCGTCCCCTCCGATCGGTCGGTACCTAGCTGGACCGACTCGGCTCACGCTCGATGGCGAAATAATAGAACCTGTTCTATCAGTAGGTCAACGTTCCCGCCTTAGCTCCTTGCATCAAGCATTGACCGCCACAGGCACACGTTCTATTGTCATTTCTGCAACCTGTTCTACACACCGGCAGCGAGGAGCTCAGCGTGCTCACCGATTCATTCGTCGAGGCAATCGCTTCCGCCGAGAAGATCATCGAGGATGCACCGCACGTTCGGAGCGAACTCGACCTCGTCGAGGGGTACGACTACCTGGCCGGGAGCATTCGCGCCTCATTGCAGATGGCCTGGGCGTACGATCCACTGTTTCCGATCTTCGCTTCCTCCACCGGCCCGTACACGAAGATGGGTCTCGACAACCCGGACACCCTGTACTTCCACGCGAACATCAGCGACGAACACGAGTACGTGGTGTCAGGAAAGCGCGGGACGACAACAGATCTGAGCTTCCAGATCCTGAAGGGTGACTACTCCCCCGTCGATGTTCCCGACAGCCTCACCGCCTTCGACGATCGCTCCATTCACATCGAGCCCGACGGATCGTTCGAGGTGCACTTCGGTCGCCCATCCGAACAGAGAAACCACTTCACGCTGGGCGAGGGATCGTCGATGCTCGTCGTACGCGAGGTCTACAGCGACTGGTCCGCATCGCGGGGAACGCTGACGATCAGCCGCGTCGGAAGCACCGAGGAGGTACCGACGGTTCGCACGAAAGAAGCCGTCGCAAAGCGGTATTCGACGGCAGGCAAGATGCTGCTCGGCCGGCTCAGAACGTTTCTTCAGTTCCCTCAGTGGTTCTATCTGAACCTCGAGGTCAACACGATGACCGAACCGCGTCTCACACCCGGTGGATTGAGCACCCAGTATTCCTCCGCCGGGCACTACGACCTGCGCGATGACCAAGCCATGATCATCACCGTCCCGAAGTCCGATGCGCCGTACCAGGGATTCCAACTGGGCAGCATGTGGTACATCTCGCTCGACTACATCCATCATCAGACGTCGCTGACAGCCGATCAAGCGCAGATCGATCCGGACGGCTTCATTCGGCTCGTCATCAGTGCGCGAAACCCACAGGTGGCCAACTGGATCGAGACAACAGGCCATCCTCGCGGATACGCTCAGTTTCGGTGGCAACGGGTGTCACGAGAGATGACGCCGGCGGACGGACCGAGCGTAGAGGTCGTCGACATCGACCAGGTCGCGTCGACACTGCCCTACTACGACACCAACAAGATCAGCCCGCAGGACTTCGCAGCGCGAATAGAAGCACGTCGTACCGCCGTCGAGACACGGATGCTCGGATGATGCTCGAGGGCAAGGTCGTCGTGGTGTCCGGAGTCGGACCGTCACTCGGCAGGTCCATCGCATTGCGTAGCGCTGCCGCCGGAGCCGATGTGGTGCTCGCGGCCAGGTCGACGGACTACCTGGAAGTGGTCGCGAAAGATATTGCAGCGCTTGGCCGCCAGGCCTTGGTGGTGACGGCCGACATCACCGACGCGGAGTCGGCTGCGGGACTCGTCGAGTCGTCGGTCGATGCCTTCGGGCATGTCGACGTTCTCGTCAACAATGCGTTCTCGATCCCGTCGATGAAAGACCTGGCGCATACCGACGAATCCGTCATCCGTCGCGGTCTCGAGTTGTCACTGTTCGGCACGTTGCGGCTCTCACAGCTCTTCACACCCGCTCTGGCAGACTCGGCAGGATCGATCGTGATGATCAACTCGGCGGTCATTCGGCATTCGCAACCGAAGTACGGCAGCTACAAGATCGCGAAGGCCTCGTTGCTCGCGATGTCCCAGACGCTGGCCAGCGAACTCGGCCCACAGGGCGTGCGGGTCAATACGGTTGCGCCGGGCTACATCTGGGGAGCGACGCTGCAGGGCTACTTCGCCCACATGGCGGAGAAGTACGGCACCACCAGTGAACAGATCTACCAGCAGACCGCAGCCGCCACCGACCTACGGCGTCTACCGGAACCCGACGAGATCGCCGACGCAGTGGTGTTTCTCGCCTCTCCGCTCGCTCGCGCGATTACCGGTCAATGTCTCGACGTCAACTGCGGCGAATACCACCACTAGGAGCATCGATGACGAGCACCGAACGCACCGATGTCGGCACTGCAGCCGACCTGCACGCGTCGGCGACGAAGGTCACCGGGCTGGACGACTTCGGGGCCGACGACTACGTCGAAGCATTGGAGGTGCTTCTCGACTCCTACCGGCGCGAGGCAGAACTGACTCCGCTCGGATCTCGGATGAACAGGTTCTTTCTCAAAGGCGCACTGGTCGCGAGGTTGCTCAGCGAACAGGCATGGAAGAACAATCCGGGTCACGAACAGGTCGCGATCGATCGGCCGATCTTCGTCACCGGTCTACCCCGGACTGGCACCACCGCGCTGCACCGTTTGTTGACCGTCGACCCGGCGCACCAGGGGCTCGAGATGTGGCTGACGGAAATGCCGCACCCTCGTCCACCACGCGATACCTGGGAGTCCAATCCCATATTCGCTCAGATCGAGAAGGGGTTCGCCCAACACCATGTCGAGCACCCCGAATTCATGGGTGTGCATTACATGTCGGCCTCCGAGGTCGAGGAATGCTGGCAATTGCTTCGCCAGTCGGTGCAGTCCATCGCCTACGAGTGCCTCGCGTACGTACCCACTTACTCGGCCTGGTTGGCTGAGCAGAGCTGGACCGCGGCCTACCGGCGTCATCGTAAGAACCTCCAGCTCATCGGGATGCACGACGTCGATCGACGATGGGTACTGAAGAACCCCAGCCATTTGTTCGCGCTGGAGGAGTTGCTGGAGGTCTATCCTGACGCGCTGATCATTCAGACGCATCGGGAGCCACGCACGATCATGCCGTCGATGTGCAGCCTCGCCGAACAGGCGACAGCCGGGTGGAGCCACAAATTCGAGGGCGAGGTCATCGGTCGTACCCAACTCGACCTGTGGGAACGCGGACTACACAGCTTTTCGGCAGCGCGCACTCGCGCCCCTGCGGCGCAATTCTTCGACGTCGATTACCACGACTTCGTCGCCGACCCGCTCGGCACCGTCGAGCAGGTGTATCAGTATTTCGGCCTCATGCTCACGGATGGCGCCCGTACCGCCATGGAAGCCATGCACGCCGAAAGCCGCAGCGGATCACGTCGCCCGTCGCACAAGTACACCCTCGGCGACTTCGGACTCGACGGCGACGAGGTGGATCGAAGGTTCGCGGCCGCACAGCGCTAGGTGGCGGCATGGCGCTAGGGTGGCGGCATGGCTCCGACACGTTGGCAGAGCGAGAACACCGAGGCTCAGTCGCAGAGCTACGTCGAGCGATTCGCGCAACTGGAGTCCCGCGGCGTCGACCTGCACGGCGAAGCTCGAATGCTCGATGCGCTGTTGACTCCGGGTAGCGCAGTGCTCGACGCAGGTTGCGGCACAGCACGACTCGGCGCCGAGCTCGCCCGACGCGGTCATCAGGTGACCGCAGTGGACCTCGATCCGGTCTTCGTCGAGGCGGCTCGGCAGCACACGAGCATCAGCGTCCATCGAGCGGATCTGACCGAGTTCGATCTCGGGACGTCGTTCGACGCGATCGTTGCAGCGGGCAACGTGATGGTGTTCATGGAACCGGGGACCGAACGCTCTGCACTCACGCGAATCGTCGCGCACCTTCGGCCTGGCGGACTGTTCGTCGCGGGATTCGCGACCGACAGGGACTACACAGTCGATCGGTTCGATGACGATCTCGCTGCAGTCGGACTCGGCGTCGAGCACCGCTTCGCCACGTGGGACCTGCGGCCGTGGCACGACGGCGCAGACTGGGCTGTCACCGTCGCGAGGGCGCCTCAGCTGTTGGCGTGAAGCTCGGGCAGACGCTTCTACGTCGGCTGACCGACCGAGGCGATCTGGAATCGCGCACCGAGCGGATCGGCCACTCCGGCAATCCGCCCGAACGGTGAGTCCTCGGGATCGTCGACGACTGTCCCGCCGAGCTCGAGAACGCTTGCCATCGCCGCATCGGTGTCATCGACACCGAAGTAGACACGCCAGTGCGACGGCGTCGATTCCGGCAGAAACGCGTGAGCGTCCATGATCCCGGCGACCATGTCCCCGCCGGCAACTGCCTGGGCATACCTGAACTCGTCCGTATCGCCGAGAACACTGTAAGTCCAGCCGAACGCCGACTCGTAGAACGGTAGAACTGCTGTGTAGTCATGGGTGAACTGCTCGTGCCAGACCGGAGTGCCGTGCTCGCCCCACAAGCCGTAGCCTCGATGCCGACCTGCCTCCCAGATGCCGGTGACGGCACCCCCGGGATCAGCGACGAGCGACATCTTTCCCTGGTCTCCGATCGTCATCGCAGGAGACAGAACCGTCCCGCCCGCCGATTCGACCTTCACGACGGTGGCGTCGACGTCCGCAGAGGCGATGTAGGTGTTCCATACGTCTGCAACGGATGTCCCGGGCATCTGACCGCCGAGACCGGCAATGCTGACACCGTCCCTGACGAACGTGGTGTAGCCGCCGTACGCGGGATCATCGCTGACGTCGGCCCGCCAACCGAACAGACTCTCGTAGAACGGGATAACGCGGCTGGGATCGGAACTCGTCAGATCGATCCAGCATGGAGTATCGACCACATAGTCCTTGGCAGGCATTGTCATCTCCTACGAGCGGTTTCGGGGACCCCTGAAAAGTACGCCACTGCTCCGACATTCACAGCAGTTCTGCAGCCGCCGCCACGGCCGACCCACAGCTGAGGCGTCGAGCATCGGTGTATGGCCACATACCAACTGCGCGACGCCGACAACGCGATCCTCGCCGAAGCAGAGTTGCCCACCGATACCAAGGCGATGGCTTGGATGGTGTCGGCGGCCACCCGGTACCGGCAAGCGCTGGGCGGGAAACGATGGGAGGGCTTCAGGCTCGTCGGTGACACGTGGATCCACCGGTTCTCAGGTGCCCGGCGACGGGCGTTGAGCTAGCGCATTCCTGCGCGGTCGGAGCGAAGAATTGGAACCGCCAGGTGGATCACCTGGCGGTTCCTTCGAGCGAGCGACGGGAGTCGAACCCGTGTAAACGGCTTTGCAGGCCGGTGCCTAGCCACTCAGCCACACCCGCAGCGGCCTTATTTACGCAGGTAGGCACGTTTTCAGAGGCTTGCGACAGGTTCGCCGACTCTGTCCGTACCTCCGGCGTACCTCCAGATTTATCGCCATGAGTCGCACTGTCGGTGCCTGGGCATATGATCTTGCACATGACTGTCGAACTCAATTCCAATGCCGAAGCGGCCGAGGATGGCCAGTCCGCGCTTTTCAGTGCAAAGAAGTGCTTCATCGCATCGCCTATTGGGGCGAACGGCAGCGCTGAGCGCAAACGAAGCGACCTCGTGAAGACTTACATCATCGACGAAGCCGTGTGCGCGCTTGGCTATGAGACCGTGAGGGCCGACGAGATAGACAAGTCTGGCGAGATAACAACTCAAATCGTCAGCGACCTCATTGAGGCCGACCTCCTTATCGCCGACCTCACGGGGCAGAACGCGAATGTTTTCTACGAGTTGGCGATACGCCACTCGTTTCGGAAGCCGTATATCCAGATCATCGAAGAGGGCGATGACCTCCCCTTCGACATACGCGCGTTCCGCACGGTATTCGTAAATCACAAGGATCTCCGTAGCGCTGCTGAAGCAAAAGAAACCTTGAAACGAATGATCAAGGAGATTGAGGCTGGCGGAGACGTACAGTCACCGGTAACGCACGCGGTCACCCGGCAGCAGCTTGAAACGTCGAAGGACCCCGGTGGCAAGGAACTTGCGCAGATCGGCGAGGTTGTGGAACGCATCGAAACGCGTATGAGGAGACTTGAGCACGGAGACTCATACCGCCGACGTGAGGCGAAGGACCGCAGAATCACAACTGAGCTAATGAACCTACTTGACGTCGTCGTGGTTAAGAGGCGCTCATTAGGCCTTGCTGAGATCGAAACACTGCAGGAGCTAAGCAAAACAACCAACGACCCAATGCTGAACGACTTTGTCAATCATCTCAGTGAGCACGTTGCCCCGTTCTAGATCGGGCCGATCAATGACAGTCGACAACGACACGGGGCCAGCAGCTTCCGATCCAGCGCATCCAAAATGTTGGTGGTGCGGCAACGACGCCGACTCACGCGAACACCGTGTGAAGGCCTCACAACTCCGCATGATGTTCGACAATGCCGACTATCTCATGCTCGACGGTGCGGGCCGACCGACCCGGCTTAACGGACCCAAAGCCAAGCCGATGCTGTTTCCGTATGTGATGTGCAAGCGTTGCAATAACACGCGCAGCCAGCCCTTCGACAAGGCGTATGACAAGTTCGTACAGAAGGTACGGGACGAGCCAGAGTACTTTCGCGGCCTGGAGCACTTAACCTGGGCAGAAGTATTTCCAGACGACCCCCATTTTGGGCCAAAAAAGCTGGCGCGGTACTACATGAAAAATATCGCGTGCCGAATCGCCGAGCTGGGCTTTGAAGTACCCGAACAAATCGTAGACTTCATGAACGGTGCACATGGCATGCCGAATGCGGTTCTATTGCTGTACAAAGACTTCTCCGCATATGACCAGTTCCAGCGGGCTGGTGTAGACGGGCACTACCCTTTCGCCAACCGGATGCACGAACCTGAATCGGCCGACGGTGGACCTTTGACGGCCTTCTGCGCGGAAGTCCAGGACGGCCCTGTCGGGGCAGCCTTCTGGTGGACTCCCAGTAAATCGTTCGGCACCAATTTCTGCTCACAGGGAGTCGTTCCACTCCGGGAACGCCATGAACTACCTCACCACGAGCTACACCAGACCGAATGGGACCGCGCCGAATTAATGAGACGTGCAATGGACGTCGCCGACGCCGAGCAGAACGAATAGGTCTAGCCCGCCCGCATCGGCACCACGTTGTCCGCGCGGGCGGTCTGGCCCATCGCCCCTAGAGCCGCCATCGCGTCGGTGTGGTCGTCCTCGAAAAGGTGCGAGTACACGCCCAACGTGACGTTTGTGTTGGCGTGTCCCATGAACTTGGAGAGCTTGAACGGGGCAATGCCCGCAGCGATGCACAAGCTGGGCGTAGGTGTGCCGCAGCGAGTGAATCCTGGATCTGGACAGCAGCTTTGCGCCGTTGAGGTTTGCCCGCAGCACCGCAGGCCGGTACACCGTGCCATAGAAGTTGCGGTGTACCAGGGGGACGGTCCAATCAAGCAACAAGCGGGCTTCGGCCTGGGCAACCGTGGCGGTTGCGGCCTGTTCGTCCGGCGACATCCTTGAGCCGTCCGCGTGGGTGGGCGCGGCCTTACCCGTCGGCTTGATGGGCCGCAGGCTGCACGTCGGGAACAACGGCGCGTCCAGTTCGTCGGCCCTTGGGTGCGCGGCCAGGTAGTCCCGCAGCACGGCGACGGTGGAGGGCGTCAGCGGTACGCGGCGACGGCTCCCCCGCGTCTTGGGTGTGTCGTAGACGATCTCCGGTTGCAGCTCCCCCGCGCGACGGCCCGGCTTCCGCTCCCCCTTCACGAGAGGCCATACCTGACGAGCACCGTGCGCCGGACGTGCACCGCGCCGGGAGCATTGAGGCGGTTCTCGGGTGGCAGCTCCAAATCCCCGATCTGCAGTCCGGCTAGCTCGGCAGCGCGTAAGCCCGTCCACGCGGCCACGTGCACAGTGACGTTGTACGGCCACGGCGTCGCGTCGGCCAATGCCGACACCTGGCCAGGCGTAAGGAACTGCGCCGGATCGACGATTCCGTCCACCGACGAAGCCGTAGACGCGACGGCCGTCCGCTCGGTGGGCAAGGTGACGTGCGCACAGGGATTGGCGCTGAGCCGCCCGTCGGCAATCGCTTGGTCCAGCACCTGCTTGAGAATGAAGTACTGATGCCGAACCGTAGAAGGTCGCTTCCCCTCGGCGGTGCGCCGAGCGATCCACTCAGCCACCAGTACTCGAGTGATCCCGAACCGCTTGACTTTGGCCATCGAAATCCTGGTGTATCGGAGTTCGGGTGGGGTGGAGGACTGGATGCTCCGGGCTTGGAGGATTTACCTCCGTCTCGCGGAGGCCGGTACCGAGGTAAGACGCCCCCTATGGCGGCCGATCCCGCCTTGGCCGAGCTCCAGAGGTTGATCGACAGCGAGGACGACTGATGGCGCGACGTAGGCCGAAGCGCGATTCGCTCGGCAGGTTCGCATCTTCAGGTGGTTCGGTCGCGGGAGCTGCGGCAGGTGCCGCCATCGGCGGGGCGTTGGGTTCCAAGGCGGCTCGACGTCGGGTCGTCCCTGGCTCGGTGAAGAGCGAGAGCTTCGTCGGCACGTCGAAGGATGGCTTTACTGGCGTGAAGCTCGGCGCGCGGTACAACGCGCCGGGCGGACGGCAGGTCGTCGTCAAAGGCATTGTGGGCGTGCGCAATCCCACGGTCAAGACCCTCACCCGCCACCAAGCCCGCACCGTCCGCCAAGGCCTCCGCGGGCAGCAAGAAGCGAAGCACGCCGAGCAAGTCGAGCAGTGCAGGAACCCGCCTGCGCCGCTGAGCACATCGGAGTTGGGCACTGGCACC
Source organism: Rhodococcus sp. FG69 (assembly GCF_057808915.1). Classification (NCBI taxonomy): domain Bacteria; kingdom Bacillati; phylum Actinomycetota; class Actinomycetes; order Mycobacteriales; family Nocardiaceae; genus Rhodococcus; species Rhodococcus sp. FG69. The sequence goes on from NZ_JBMDIX010000017.1 coordinate 54,208, forward strand.
AATGCGGGTGCTCACCTCGGAGGCGGCGACGTACGGGCAGGTCTAAACCACGTCCAAGCGCCGCCAACACCGGCGCTTCACAAACCCCGGAGGTCACCGGTCCTGGCCTCCGGCAGATGGACCCTCTTCACGGGGTTCTCCGCCCGCGCCCCTCGGTCCCCTTGTCCGGTACGCCGAGGGGCGTTGGTGTTTCCGCAATCGCACACCGCGAACACTTGTTCGAGTCGGGCAAACGGTACCTCCGTGGTACCTCCACTTGAAGTGAACACGACCCGTTTACGGTTCAACCACAAAGCGCTCACGGTGCGCACACGCAACCACCACGTAACTCGTCTACCAGCAGAAATGAGTGGAACCGCCAGGCTTGCCACCTGGCGGTTCCTTCGAGCGAGCGACGGGATTCGAACCCGTGTAAACGGCTTTGCAGGCCGGTGCCTAGCCACTCAGCCACACCCGCATCGAGGACAATATTGCCGCCCGCGCCGATTCCGCACCATGGTTCGAATCAGTGTGATTCTTACCCCTCGATCCAGGCGCCGGACTGTCGACTGGCCGGTCTGATTGCGAATGCGTAACTGGGGGAACACTGGCGACCATGAAGGAATACATGGCGTCACTGAGGGAGTCGTTCTGGTTCGTTCCCGCACTCCTCGGTATCGGCGCTCTCGTGCTCGCCCAGGTGCTGGTCTCGCTCGATCGCTATCTGGTCGGCACCAGCGTGGACGTAGCCGGGTCATTGCTTTACCAAGTCGGAGCGAGCGGCAGCAGGGACATCCTCGGCGCGATCGGCGGCTCGATGCTGGGCGTTGCCGCGACGTCGTTCTCGATCACCATCTCCGTGCTCGCGACCACGAGTTCGTCGTACGGTCCGCGCCTGGTCCGCAACTTCATGGCCGACCGCGGGAATCAGGTGGTGCTCGGAATCTTCGGTGCCACGTTCCTGTATTCGCTGATGGTTCTGCGGTCCATCAGATCCATCGAGACCGACGGCTCGGTCTTCGTGCCCGACATCGCTGTGAACGTCGCCGTGGGACTGGCCATCGTCGACGTGGGTGTTCTGGTCTACTTCATCCATCACATCGCACAGTCGATCCAGGTCGCCACCCTGTCGGCGCGCGTGCGAGACGAACTGTCCGCGTCGGTCGAAGCCCTCTATCCACGCGAACAACCTGCGGATGCAGCATCCTCGGACACCATCTCCAGGCCCCCGGTTCACACCACGATCCTCGCCCAGGAGTCCGGCGTCATCATCGATATCGACGAAACAGCCGTCCTCGAAGTCGGTTGCGACACCGACACGATGATCGAACTACATCGCGTTCCCGGCGATCACGTCGTGGAAGGTGAGGTACTTGCCGATATCCTGACGAATCGCCCGGCCGAACTCGAGGACGGGACCGCCGACCGGGTCCGCGACGCACACCGGATCGGCACAAGCCGCACTCCGCGCCACGACGTCGCATTCGCCGTCGAGCAGATGACCGAAATGGCCGTGCGGGCACTTTCGACCGGGGTCAACGATCCTTACACTGCACGAAACGCCATCGATGACCTGTCGGTCGGACTCGTCGCGGTAGTGCAACGCCCGAAGCCGTGCAGCGCCCGGTGCGACGGTACGGGTGCGGTTCGACTCATCCTGCGAAGGGTGTCGATGGCGTCGTTGATCGACCACGCACTCGATGCCGTGCGGATCTACGGAACGGGAAGCCCCATGGTGGTCCACGCCGGAATTCGCCTCGCCGACCGTGTCGGTCGCGCAGCAGTCTCCGCTGAGACCGTCGAAACGGTACTGACACAACTGTCCCTGTTGGACCAGGCATTGATCGTCGCCGATGCCGACGCGGCGCGTACTGCCCAGTCGCGAGAACAAATTTCGCGCACACGATCCGCAGTTGCTGGCCGAGTCCCGCTCGCGGTCCACCTTTCCTGAGACGAAACCGTGGAATGATGGTGACCATGTCTGCATCGTCGCCGCTACCGCTCGATCCCATTGCAGAGGCCCACCGCCAGTGGACCAAGCATGGGTGGGGCGACGTCGCCGACGGAATGGCCGCTGTCACTTCGCTGATGCGCGCGCAACAGATCATGCTTGCCCGGGTCGAGGAGGTTCTCAAGCCCACCGGGCTCACGTTCTCACGCTACGAGCTTCTGACGTTGCTGACCTTCACGAAGAACGGCGCCATCCCGATGGCGAAGGCGAGCGCACGTCTTCAAGTCCATCCCACCAGCGTGACCAATGCCGTCGACCGACTCGAGGCTGCAGGCTACGTCCGCCGCACTCCGCATCCGAGCGATCGTCGAACCACCCTGGTAGAGATCACCGATTCCGGCCGGGCGCTGGCGGTGGACGCCACCGAGAAGCTCAACGACCAGGTGTTCGGCAAACCGGGTCTGTCCAAAGAGCGCCTGACCTCACTCGTACGAATCCTTGCCGAACTGAGGCGTTCCGCCGGTGATTTCGAGGATGGCGGGACGACACCGACCTGGTGAGTGACGCCCCGTGAACGATCCGTGATGGAATATCACGAGAACGTGGCGGGGGCCGCGCTCAGGTTGGAGAGAACGTGTTGGTAGTGGGTGTCGGCGCAGGTGCACACGGTGCGCGCGCAATTCTGACTTACCTGGACAGTCCGCATCGCGCGCCCGTCGCGTCACGAACTGTGCGGCGACAGCGCGGTCAATCGCTCGTGTCCACCATCGCCGCCGGCGTGTCGGCGCTGCACGCCACCGCATCCAAACTGGCTCTACCCGTGGCGTACTCGGCGATTGCCTATCGAGTCAACGAAGACGCCGACGCGTTGAGCGAACGCCGCGACCCCCGACCGTCCTGGCTCGTACACGAGACCGCTGCGCAGCTTCGCTACCTTCGATTCACCGGTACAGTTCCCACCCACGGCGCGACGGTCCTGTGCGACCTCGGCAGCACGGGAATGACCGTCTCCGTACTGGACCTGGCTGCAGGAGCGACCGTCGCGTCGCGTCGGACATCGACATTCTGCGGCGACGATCTCGACCATCTCGTGCGCAGACATCTGGCCGCGAACGGTGTCCGGACAGACGTCGAGGCATCTCGCTCCATCAAAGAGCAGCTCAGCGACGGAGGCGTCGTCAATGCGCACGGATCCGACGGGACAGGGCATCATGTGTTCACCCGCAGGGACTTCGAGGAAATCATCGCGGGTCCGGTTCGGTACGCCACCATGGTTGTCGAGCAGACCATCGAACTCTCCGGCACCAAACCTGCGTCGATCGTCCTACTGGGCGGCGGCGCGAACGTGACATCGATCGGGGAGGCATTCGAACGGCGACTCGGGGTGAAGACCCACGTACCAGGACACCCGGAGTTGGTGTCCGCCAGGGGTGCAGCCCTGCTGTCGGTCGATCAACAGGGCTGACCGCCTCACCGATTGACGAACTTCGCCTGACGCTTCTCGACGAAGGCGGCCATTCCCTCTTTCTGGTCCTCGGTCGCGAACGTCGAGTGGAACAGGCGTCGCTCGAATCGAACTCCCTCGGCCAGAGAGGATTCGAAAGAACGATTCACGGCGTCCTTGGCCATCATCGCAATCGGCAACGACATCTCGGCGATGGTCGTCGCAGTCGCAATGGCGTCGTCCAGCAGGTCTGCTGCGGGGACGATTCGCGACACAAGGCCTGCGCGTTCGGCTTCCTCGACCTTCATGTTTCGGCCGGTCAGGCACATCTCCATGGCCTTCGCTTTGCCGACAGCGCGCGTGAGTCGTTGCGAGCCACCGATCCCGGGAATGACGCCGAGCTTGATCTCAGGCTGCCCGAACACGGCATTGTCGGCTGCGATCAACACATCGCACAGCATGGCCAGCTCACAGCCACCCCCGAGGGCGTACCCGGCCACGGCTGCGACGATGGGAGTCCTCGCCGCGCTGAGTCGATCCCACGCAGTGAAGAAATCGTCGAGATACACATCCATATAGGACTTCGGCTGCATCTCCTTGATGTCCGCTCCGGCGGCGAAAGCCTTCTCGGATCCGGTGATCAGAATTGCACCGATTCCCTCGTCGCGGTCGAGGTCCTCGACTACTGCGACGACCTCGTGCATCAACTCGGAGTTCAACGCATTCAGCGCTTTCGGGCGATTCAAGGTGATGATGCCGACGCGCCCACGACGTTCGAGCAGGATCGTGTTGTACTCACTCATTCGGCTGCCCCTGTCGAGCGATCGCGGATGTCGTTGATGATGCCGGAGAAGTCGACATCGGTGCCGCCGCCGGACGTCTCCTTGAATCGTGCGTAGATCTCCGCAGCCCGAAGCCCGAGTACACCTTCGACGCCGTTGTCGCGCAACGCGTTCGCTGCGAGACCGAGATCCTTGTCCATCAATGCGGCCGCGAATCCCGGCTTGTAATCGTTGTTCGCGGGAGATGTCGGAACGGGCCCCGGCACCGGGCAGTTCGTCGTGAGTGCCCAGCACTGACCCGACGCGGTCGATGCCACGTCGAACAGCGCTTGATTACTGAGCCCGAGCTTCTCGCCGAGAACGAACGCCTCGCTGATCGCGATCATGGACACGCCGAGGATCATGTTGTTGCAGATCTTGGCAGCTTGGCCGTTACCGGCCGACCCGCAGTGCACGACCTTGCGCCCCATCACATCGAGAATTGCTGCAGCAGAATCGAAGTCCTCCGCCGAGCCACCGACCATGAACGTCAGCGTTCCGGCTGCCGCTCCCCCGACTCCGCCGGACACAGGCGCGTCGAGACTGCGGTGACCGGCCTCGTTCACCAGCTTGTGGGCGGCATGGGCGTCGGCGACGTCGATGGTCGACGAGTCGACGAACAACGTCCCAGGCGAAGCTGCCGGGAGCAGATCCTTGTACAGATCGAGCACGAGACGCCCGTTCGGCAGCATCGTGACGACGATGTCGGCGTCCTTGACAGCGGCGACAGCCGACTCGACGACGGTCACGCCGTCGGACTTCGCCTGGGTCAGCGCCGCGGGAACGAGATCGAACCCCCGCACCGTGTATCCGGCTTTGACCAGATTGGCTGCCATCGGGCCGCCCATGTGCCCGAGGCCGATGAACCCAATCGTCTTCTCACTCATACGTTTGCTCCCAGTCCAAGTTCTGCGGTGCCCACTGACTCGAAGTACCGATCGACGTCGGCCGCAGTGACCTCCGCCAGCGTTGCCGGTGACCACTTCGGGTTTCTGTCCTTCTCCACGACCTGCGCGCGAATCCCTTCGACCAGGTCATGAGAGTCGAGGCTTGCGAGCGAGACGCGGTACTCCTCGTCCAGCACCTGCTCCAACGACGACGCGGCAGCGGCACGCCGAAGCGACTTCAGCGTCACCTTCAACGACACCGGCGACTTCGACTCGATGTCGCTCGCAGCCTTCTCCGCGTCTTCGATTCCACTGCCTCGTAGACCGTCGACGATTTCCTCGACCGTGTCGGCACTGTAGAACCGGTCGATCCAACTTCGCGCGGCTTCGAGCGTCGACTCCGGTGCTTCCTCGGTGAACTCGGCGACCGCGTCCGAGAGCAGGCCCGTCTCCAGTGCCTCGCAGAACTTTTCGAGATTACCCGACGGCATGTAGTGATCGGCGAAGCCGGCAGCGATAGCGTCACCCGCGTCCATCCGAGCCGTCGTCAAACCGAGGTGCGTGCCCAGTTCGCCCGGGGAACGCGACAGCAGGTACGTGCCACCGACGTCCGGGATGAAACCGATCCCGACCTCGGGCATCGCGATCTTCGAACGCTCGGTGACGATACGAGTGTTTCCATGCGCCGACAACCCGACGCCACCGCCCATGACCACGCCGTCCATGATGGCGACATACGGCTTGGAGAATCGCGCGATCGCGGCGTTGAGGATGTACTCCTCGCGCCAGAAGTCCTTCGTGCTCGAGCCACCTTCTTTGGCGTCGTGATAGATCGAGACGATATCGCCGCCCGCGCAGAGTCCGCGCTCACCGGCACCGACGAGCAGAACCAGATCGATGTCGTCGTCGACTGCCCACGCGTCGAGCTGCGGGGCGATCTGCTGAACCATCGCATGGTTGAGCGCATTGATGGCTTTCGGCCGGTTCAGCGTGATCCGACCGACACCGCCACGGACGTCGAACAAGACTTCGGGCTCTGTCATGCTGCTCCCACTATCGAGCGAGCCACCACGACTCGCATGATCTCGTTGGTTCCCTCGAGGATCTGGTGTACGCGAAGATCACGAACGATCTTCTCGACGCCGTACTCCGCAAGATACCCGTAACCACCGAGTAACTGTAATGCGTCGTTGGCAACCTGGAAACCGGTGTCGGTGGCGAATCTCTTTGCCATCGCACAGAGTTCGACCTTGTCGGGCGCGTTCTCCTGCAGGGCGTCCGCGGCCCTCCACAGCATCGTCCGCGCAGCCTCGAGTTCGGTCTTCATATCGGCCAAACGGAACTGCAAGGCCTGGGCGTCGAGCAACCGTGCGCCGAACGCCTTACGTTCCAACAGGTACGCGATCGCCTTGTCGAGTGCGGACTGTGCACCGCCGATCGAGCATGCTGCGATGTTGAGTCGTCCGCCGTTCAGGCCGTTCATCGCAATGCGGAAGCCGTCACCTTCGTTGCCGAGAAGGTTGACCGCCGGCACCCGGACGTCTTCGAAGACGACCTGCCTCGTCGGCTGGGCGTTCCACCCCATCTTCTTCTCGTTCGCACCGAACGACAGACCCGGCGAATCCTTCGGGACGATGATCGCGGAAATGCCCTTCGGCCCGGCATCCCCGGTGCGCACCATCACGACGTAGACGTCGGATGTTCCTGCTCCCGAGATGAATTGCTTGACTCCGTTGAGGATGTAGTCGTCACCGTCGCGAACAGCCTTGGTGCTCAGAGCCGCTGCGTCGGAACCCGCTCCTGGCTCGGTGAGGCAGTAGCTGCCCAACTGGTCCATCGAGCACAGGCCCGGCACCCAGGTGCGGCGCTGCTCGTCGTTTCCGTAGGTGTCGATCATCCACGTCACCATGTTGTGGATCGAGATGTACGCCGCGATGGACGGATCGCCCGTCGCAAGTTGCTCGAAGATTCGGACCGAATCCAGCCTGGTCAGGCCGGATCCGCCGACATCCTCACCGATGTAGATACCGCCCATGCCCAGTCCCGCAGCCTTGCGCAACACGTCCACCGGGAAGTGCTTGTTCTGGTCCCACTCGACGGCATTGGGGGCGAGGAACTCGTCGGCGAAATCTCGTGCCGTCTCGTTGATCGCACGCTCGTCCTCGGTCAAGGTGAACATGCGTCAGTCCATGTTTGGAATGACGAAGTGATTGGCGGTTGCCTCTTTCTTGCCCGACGGCCAGCGCTGCGTGACCGTCTTGGTCTTGGTGTAGAAGCGGACCGAATCGGGTCCGTGCTGGTTGAGATCGCCGAATCCGGAGCGCTTCCAACCGCCGAACGTGTGGTACGCGATCGGCACTGGGATGGGAACGTTGACGCCGACCATGCCGACCTGGACGCGGGAGCAGAAGTCGCGGGCGGTGTCACCGTCGCCGGTGAAGATGGAGACGCCATTGCCGTATTCGTGCTCGCTGGGGAGGCGGAGCGCATCTTCGTAGTCCTTGGCGCGGACGACGATCAGGACGGGTCCGAAGATCTCCTCCTTGTAGATGCGCATGTCCGTGGTGACCTTGTCGAACAGTGTTGCGCCGGCGAAGAATCCGTTCTCGTGGCCTTCGAGTCGGAAGTCGCGGCCGTCGACGACGAGTTCGGCGCCCTCGTCGATACCGATCTGTGTGTAGTCGTTGACGCGCTTGAGTGCGTCGCTTCCGACGAGCGGGCCGAAGTCGGCGTTCTCGTCGTCGGAGCGGCCGATCTTCAGCGTCGCGACACGTTCCTTCAGCTTGGCGACGAGAGCATCCGCGGTCTCTTCACCCACCGGCACGGCCACGGAAATGGCCATGCAGCGCTCACCGGCCGAGCCGTACGCCGCACCGAGGAGGGCGTCGGCGACCTGGTCGAGATCAGCGTCTGGCATGACGAGTGCGTGGTTCTTGGCGCCACCGAAGCACTGCGCGCGCTTGCCGTTCTTTGCGGCCTCTTCATAGATGTACTGCGCGATCGGGGTCGACCCGACGAAGCCGATGGCCTTGACGCGATCGTCGTTCAGCAACACGTCGACAGCATTCTTGCCACCGTTGACGACGTTGAAGACGCCGGGCGGAAGGCCTGCTTCGAGGAAGAGTTCGGCCAGCTTGAGCGGCACGGACGGGTCACGCTCGGACGGCTTCAGGATGAATGCGTTGCCGCAGGCGATCGCCGGGCCGGCCTTCCACAGCGGAATCATGGCCGGGAAGTTGAACGGGGTGATGCCGGCAACCACACCGAGCGGCTGACGCATGGAGTAGACGTCGATACCGCCGCCTGCACCCTCGGTGTATTCACCCTTGAGCAAATGCGGGATACCGACTGCGAACTCGACGACCTCGAGGCCGCGCTGAATGTCGCCCTTGGCGTCGGCGATGGTCTTGCCGTGCTCGCTGGAGAGCAGTCGGGCCATCTCGTCCATGTCGCGATTGATCAGCTGCAGGAACTTCATCAACACGCGTGCTCGGCGCTGCGGGTTCCAGCTCGCCCACTCGACCTGCGCCTGCGCGGCGTCGGCGATAGCGGCTTCGACCTCGGCATCGCTGGCCAGTGGCACCAGCGCCTGAACCTCACCGGTGTTGGGGTCGAAGACGTCGCCGAAGTTGCCCGACTCTCCTGCTACGTGCTTGCCGCCGATGAAGTGAGTGAGTTCGCGAGCCATGAAATCCGTCCTAACACATACGAGGAGGTGAAGTGTGCCCATCCTATAGTCGGACTTCCATGTATGTCTACCCAGTGGCACGAATGAGCGCACCCAGCTGCACTTAACCGCGTCACTGGCGGCGGAGCCGCCTCACATGCGTTCGTAGAACAACCTCAAGTCGGCTACAGCCCGGCTGACCTCGGCCTCATCGGACCCATCGGCCCGAAACACCCTGCGCAGAATCAGCGGATCCAAGTCGTCCAGGACCGCACTGAAGCTCACCTTCGGCAACGCTGGGAACGACGCCTTGTCCGAGAACCAGTCGCTCGGATCCATCTCGACATCGTCGTCGCCGACCCCTTCGATCAGCTGATCGAGGTCGACCCCGCGGAGCGTCAGGATCGTTGCTGCGGAGGCGTCGATATGTTCGGCAGCGATGTACATCAGCGCTGCCGCGTGCTTGCACGGCCACCCGTCGTCCGGGCAGCTGCAATCGAAATCGAGCTGACCTTTGTCGTGCGGCAGCAGCACCGACGCCAGCGCCTGCGGAATGGCGTTGGACGCGAGTTCGGCCAGCATGCCCGGATTCGACCTCACCCGCTCGACGAGCGCAGCGATCTGCCCGTCGGTCAGTGGGTCGACCATGACCGAGGCCGAGAACGGCTCGAGCTGGCTGCCCTGGACTTCACCGTAGATCTGTCCACGTTCGACCCCGAGATTGAGCACCTGCCCCTGACGCGCATAGGTTCGGCCCCGAGCGATCCGTCCCGGATCCGCCAGATCCTCCATCGCCGTCACGAAGTGCCTGCCCCACCAGGTTTGACCGAAGGCGCCGCGCTTGTTCTGCGACTCGATGCCGCCCTTTGCTTTTCGACGCTTGCCGTACTGGCTGAAGTCGGCCATCACTCGCCCACCGCGTCCTCGCTGAGCCGGAACAATTCCCGGAGCTCTGCGGTACCCATCTCCGTGACCCAGTTCTCGCCGGTGCCGACAGCGAGGTCGGCGAGGTCCTTCTTCGATTCGAGCATCGAATCGATCCTCTCCTCGACGGTTCCGACGCACAAGAGTTTGCGGACCTCGACGTTCTTGCGTTGCCCGATACGGAAGGCCCGGTCGGTCGCCTGATTCTCCACCGCCGGATTCCACCATCGATCGAGGTGCACAACGTGATTCGCCGCAGTCAAGTTCAGCCCGGTGCCGCCCGCCTTGAGCGAGAGCATCATGATGGGCGGTCCGCCCTCGCTCTGGAACGACTCCACCATCGCATCGCGCTTGGCCTTGGTCACCCCACCGTGCAGGAACGGAACCTCGGTGCCGAACCTCTCGGCGAAGTACGGTGCGACGATCTCGCCGAACTCCCGAAACTGCGTGAACAGCAACGCTTTTTCGTTGTCTCCCAGGATGGCGTCGAGCATGTCCTCGACCAGCCCGATCTTGCCGGATCGGTGCTGGCCACGCTTGAGGACGGGCGAACCGTCGGACAGGAAGTGAGCGGGGTGATTGCACACCTGCTTGAGACGGGTCAGCGCGGACAGCACCGCCCCCTTACGCTTCATCCCCTTCGCGTCGGCGATCTGCGCCATCATCTCGTCGACGACCGCCTTGTACAGACCGGCTTGCTCGGCAGTCAGGTTGGAGCGCACGGTCATCTCGTTCTTGTCCGGCAGATCCGAGATGACCGTCGGATCGGTCTTGACCCGGCGCAGGATGAACGGCGAGGTGATCGCCCGCAATCGGGTCACCGCGCCCTCGTCCTTCTCGCGTTCGATCGGCACCGAAAACCTCTTGCGGAAATCGGACGGTCTGCCGAGCATCCCGGGGTTCGCGAAGTCGAGAATGGACCGCAACTCGTCGAGTCGATTCTCGACGGGCGTTCCGGTCAGCGCGAGCTTGTGCTCCGCCGGAATCGCCAGAGCCGCCTTCGCCTGCACGGTGCCCGAATTCTTGATGTGCTGAGCCTCGTCGAGGACGACGCGTCGCCACGTCTGCTCGGACAGCTGCGCCCGGTCCTTGGCCATGAGTGCATACGTCGTCACGATGAGGTCGTGCTCGGCGATCGCCTTGTCGAGCTCCTCGCCCTCGAGCCGCGCGGGACCGTGATGGACCATGACGCGCAAGCCGGGGGTGAACTTCTCCGCTTCGCGCTTCCAGTTGCCGACAACCGACATCGGCGCAACCAGCAGCGTCGGCGTCGTACTGCGCTCGTGTGCAAGAAGAGTGAGGACCTGCAGAGTCTTGCCGAGTCCCATGTCGTCGGCGAGAACCGCGCCGAGACCGAGCCGACTCATGAACGCCAGCCAGTCCAGACCTCGCTGCTGGTACGGCCGCAGCGTCGCGTTCACTCCCGCAGGCATCGGGATGGGTTCGGGACTCGCGCCGGGTTCGAGCAGCGTCGCCGCCCAACCTGTAGCGCGAATATCCTCGACCGGCGCCGGCGGCGGGTCCGCCAGAGTCATCTCTCGCATCAACTTGCTCAGCGGGGTGCCGTCGCCGTGATGCTGCGCGACGTACTTCGCTGCTCGGGCCAGTTGCCCGCCGTCGGCCAACACCCACTGTCCGCGCAGCCGCACCAGGTCACCCTTGGAGACGGCAAGGCGGTTCATCTCGGCCTCGGAAAGCACCATGTCGCCGAGCTGAAGCTGCCAGTCGTAGGACACCAGTTCGTCCATACCCACCGCGCGATCGGCTGCGGCTTTGGTGACCGCGGGCGATTCGACGCGCAAGCGCATCGACGGATCCAACCTGGTCCACGCTCTCGGCAACAGCACCGTCGTTCCGGTGGCCTGCAGCGCGGTTGCGCCGTGCTCGACGAGGTCGATGACCACCGACGTGGGTAGCAGAAGATCGAGTGTGCCCTCTTCGGAAGGCAGATCACGCAGCCGCGGATATGCGGCGACCGCCTCTCCGAGTTTCCGCACCGCAGTCGAGAGCAGCGTGGCATCGACCTTGCGACTCATCGGAACCGGGACCGGGGCCTCGCCGTCCGCACGAAGACACACCTGCAGCGTCCAGAACGCCTCGTCCTCACTGTCGTCGCCCTCGCTGTCGCCCTCGCTGTCGTCGTCAGGTTCGAGCAACCGCAGCACCAACGACGGTTCGTCGACGGTGAGACTGCCGCGCCACTTGTCCAGCAACGCCGAGATCTGCTGAGTTCCATCGGAGTACGGGTCGTCGCGAACGAGAGCCGAGAGCAACGGGTGCTCCGAATCCGGTCGTCCCAGAATCGATCTCACGATCGGATCGGTGAGTTCGCGGATGATGTCGTCGAGGATCTTCTTGGGCCGCTCCTGGGCTCGCTGCACCGGGGGCATCGCAACGGCGAGCTCACTGAGCCACGCGCGCTGCCGTTCACCGCCGACAAGTCGCCACCGCGGCCACCACTGACCATCCATCAATTCCAACGCCGGCACGACCCGGCCGGCGCGCACCCACCGTTCGATTCCGCGTGCCACATGTGCCAGATATCTCAGGTCTCCGGAGATCAGCGCATGCGATTCCGGCGTCCGGAGCAACAAGTCGACTGCGTCCACAGGTGCCAGCGCGATGGCGGGGACCTGTGCGAGTTGCGGCTCCCCGCCGTCGACGGGCGGGAACGCCACTCGCACGCGATGTCGAAACGTCCTGCTCAGGGCATGCGCGTGAGCGGCAGGCAAGTCCGGTTCGCTGCCAGTGGTGATCTCGTCGTCCCACAGCATCAACCCGGCACCGGGAGACCAGAGACCGTGCAGCATCCACCCATCCAATCAGGACCCACACTTCTCGGGTGGGCGTGGTGCAACAGTTGCGCTCGCTGCGCGCGGGATCCCGCGTGAAAACCGCGCAAGTGTGGCTCCACGCCCGTTTATCGGTGAACGTTTGGCACAGTGGACGGATGATCGCCTACGGATTCAGCGAATACGGTGGCCCGGAGACGGAGTACTTCCTCGACATGCCCATCGCCGATCCAGGACAGGGACAACTGCTGGTTGCGGTGCACGCGGCCGGGGTGAACCCGGCCGACTGGAAGGTACGCGCGGGCAACCGCAAGGACACCGTGCAGACGGTTCTGCCCGCAGTTCTCGGACGCGAAGTGTCGGGGACCATCGTGCAGGTGGGTACGCACGTCGACGGCTTCTCGGTGGGCGACCACGTATTCGGCGCGACTGCCGCCGGGCACGGGGCGTACGCGCAATACACAGTGCTCAACGCCTCGGCAACTGCGCACAAGCCCGCGAACGTCACGTTCGCGGCGGCGGCGACACTGCCGGTAGCAGCAGGTACCGCCTACGACGCCCTGGAACAACTCGCGCTGCGCAAGGAAGACACCCTCTTGGTCCTCGGGGCAGGTGGCGGTGTCGGCTCGGCGGCGCTTCAGTTGGCGCGCGCCGACGGCATCGACACCATCGGAGTAGCCAGTGCAGGCAAACGTGAGTGGGTGACGAGCCTGGGTGCAGAATTCGTGGAGTCCGGCGACGAATACGCCGAGCGAATCACGACCGGACCGGACGGTGTACTCGACCTCGTCGGAGGTGCGGCCCTGCGCGCCGTCGCTCCGGCGATGCGAGCAGGAACACGGATCATCAGCGTCGCCGATCCGGTGCTTGCTGCATCGCTCGGCGGATCGGGTGTGGTGCGCAACCGATCGTCCGACGCGTTCACGCGCTTGGCCGAACTGGTGGCCAGCGGTGTCCTCGATCCGCACATCGGCCACACGTTTCCACTGGAGCGAGCCGGCGACGCACTCGCTCTCGTCGAGACTGGACACGTACAGGGCAAGGTCGTCATCGAGGTCGGCTGATCGTGTCGGTGCAATACGGCACACTCGGTACACAAATACCGGTGACAACGATTGGGCGTGTGTGAAAAAGCTGCGGATAGCGCTGTTGATGGCGATTGCCGCCATGGTGATGGCAGCGTTCGGCTCGTGCAACATCGGCGGCCTCCCTGGCTTCTCACCACCCCCGCCCGCACCGGGGAGTCCCACGCGCATCCAGATCGAGGAGCTGCTCGCCCGGGTTCAGATCGTCGCAGCCAGAGGGGATGCAGTCGGCTACGAGCGCGGCTGCAAGAGCGGCGAGGGCTGCGTCTTCGGCCCCGCCTGGACCGACGACTACGACGGACCAGGCGGCCACGACGGGTGCGGCACCCGCGACAATGTCCTGGCCAGGAGCATGACAAACGTGGTCTTCCGCGATGGCACCCACAACTGCGTGGTTCTCGAAGGCACGCTGGCCGATCCCTACTCCGGCGCGCAGCTCGGCTTCACCAAGGCCGATGCCGGAGAGATTCAGATCGACCACGTCTACCCGCTGTCCGCGGCGTGGGACATGGGCGCCAACAGCTGGCCCCCGGACAAGCGGGTGCGGTTCGCCAACGACATCGACTTCAATCTGTTGGCGGTCAACGGCACCGACAACCAGTCGAAGAGCGACAGCACACCGTCGCAGTGGTTGCCCCCGAACGGCGCATACCACTGCTTCTACGCCGGAAAATACTTGTCGGTCGCAGCGCAGTACGAGCTTCCGATCACGCAGGACGACCATCGCGCTCTCGCATCGATCGCGCACGCCTGCTGAGCGTAATGTGCAGACAATGTCGCGCAGCTTCCTGAACCGTGAAACTCAGCTCTGCATGTCGCTCTCCGGGCGGCCGAGCAACATCGGAACCCGCTTCCACAACTATTTGTACGACGAACTCGACATCGACTTCGTCTACAAGGCGTTCACGACGACCGATCTGCCCGCTGCCATCGCAGGCGTACGTGCCCTCGGCATCAGAGGGTGCGCGGTGTCGATGCCGTTCAAGGAAGATGTCATCGCCGCGGTGGACGTGATGCACGATTCGGCCAGCGCGATCGAATCGGTCAACACCATCGTCAACGAGAACGGCATCCTGCATGCCTACAACACCGACTATCAGGCGGTCGCGGATCTACTGCAGTCCTCCGGATTTTCGCCCGACTGGTCCGTCGCAGTCACCGGAAGCGGCGGAATGGCGAAGGCTGTCGTTGCGGCACTGAGAGATTCGGGCTTCACGCGCGGAACCGTCGTCGCGCGCAATCCGCAGACAGGTCCCGCGCTCGCGAGGGCATACGGGTACGAGCACTCGACCGAGGCGGTAGCGGCCGACCTTCTGGTCAACGTCACCCCGGTGGGCATGGCAGGTGGCCCGGACGCCGATCTCTCGCCGTTCACCGACGCCCAGATCGAATCGGCACATGCGGTGTTCGACGTCGTGGCCATGCCGTCGGAGACACCATTGATCGTACGAGCCCGTGCCGCAGGAAAACCCGTCGTGACAGGTGCCGAGGTCATCGCTCTGCAGGCCGCCGAGCAATTCGTTCTCTACACGGGAGTGCGTCCGACCGATGAGCAGATCCGACGTGCGTCGGAGTTCTCGCGACGCTGAGCGAATCAGCTCGGTGCGAGCACCTTCGTCACCTCGACCGCGATCGCCGCCTCACCGAGCGCATTCGGATGCACGGGTACGAACTGCTCCGAGAACACCAACGGTTCGATCCATCTGGTCCCCGACGGCTGACACCCGTCGTGTCCTTCGGATACGACCGACATGTCGACGAATGTGGCACCGGTCTCCGAGGCCGCCCTCGACACCGCCGTGTTCAGTGTTGTCTGCAGGGTGCGGAGGTACGGCACGTCGCCATCCGCAACCGGCATGTTCGGTGAGCACGTGCCCTGCGCCGGGAGGAGCCACGGGTAGCCGACGATCACGATGTGCGCATCCGGGGCACTGTCGCGCACGTCCGACAACGCCTGGACGATTGCGGGATACGTCTGGCGTTCGATCGTGTCCACGAACGAAGTGCCGAACGTGTCCGCGCATGGACTCGAGGTTCCCGGCGCGCCGATCGCCGCCCGCACGCACTCACTTATCGCCCCCGCGAACACGCCGCCGTCGTTGCCGCCGATCATCATCGTGACCAGATCGGTCGACGGTGACAGCGCATCGAGCTGTGGCGGCGTGTCCGGGTGCTGGCGGGAGCGGAAGTCCTCGGTGGACGCCCCGCCACAGCTGACGTCGATCAACTCGTAGCCCTGCTGTTCCGCGACGACCCGCGCGAAATTTCTCTCGCTTCGCAGGCATGCAAGCGGGGCATCGCTCACCAGCGGAAGTACGCCGCTTCCCGCGCTGAAACTGTCACCCAGATTGACGTACTCGACGACATCAGCGTGTGCAGGCGGTGCCACCGAGACTGCGCCCGCAAGTGCGGCGAGCAACGCGGCAGCGCAGATACGTACACGTGAACGGTGTGTCATGAAACCTCCCGCGAGCAGTATCGCTCAGAGTCGCTGCCAATGTGGCTTGCTCGCGTACGCATATCGGTAATAGTCCGCGAGAGCCAGCGCCGACGCCGAGTCGTCGTCCAGCAGCACGCTCACATGCGGATGCCATTGGATGACGGACGCCGGACAGAACGCGGACAGCGGACCTTCGACTGCTGCGGCAACGGCATTCGCTTTCGACTCTCCCGTTGCGATCAGAACCAGGTGCCGCGCTTCACCGATCGTGCCGAGCCCCTGAGTGAGCACATGGTGCGGCACCTCGTCCGAGGAGTCGAAGAACCGGGCGTTGTCCGCACGCGTCTGCTCGGTGAGTGTCTTGACTCGTGTCCTCGACCGAAGCGAAGAACCCGGCTCGTTGAAACCGATGTGTCCGTCGGTACCGATGCCGAGGATCTGTACATCCACTCCCCCGGCCTCGGCGATAGCCGCGTCGTACCGCTGCGCCTCGCTCGCGATGTCGTCCGCTTCGCCGTCGGGCGAGTACACCGCAGTATCGTCGAGATCGACATGATCGACGAAGTTGTCGCGAATGAACGCGAAGTAAGATTGCTCGGCAGCCCTGGGCACACCGATGTATTCGTCCAGCAGAAATGCACGACATTGTGCGAACGAGAGGCCGTTCTCGCGATGTCGCCTCGACAGCTCACGATACGTACCCACCGGCGACGAACCCGTTGCCAGCCCGAGAACGGCGGGGCCGCTCCGAACGACGTGTTCGACGATGTCCGCGGCGAGGCGATCGACTTGCTCGGCACTACTCGAAATCACGACCTCCACGACGCCGCCTCCCTCTGTATACGCTCACCGCGGCGAATTACCTGTACCGACTCGAAAGCTGCGTCGACGACGAGGATGTCCGCGACGAACCCAGTTGCGAGCATACCGATTTCGTGTCCCACACCGATCAGCGACGCAGGAGTCGACGACCCGGCTCGCACTGCCTCGGCCAGTGGAACACCCGCGTTCACTACCGCGCGGCGAACAAGGTCCAGCACTGTGGACGTTCCGCCCGCAATAGGATTCGCGTCCTGATCCGTGCCACCATCATCGCCCTCGCGTGACAATCGAGCGACAGATCCTCGAACCGTGACCTCCAGCGGCCCCAACCGATATCGACCGTCACTCATTCCCGCGGCAGCCATGGCGTCGGAGACCAGCGCGATGCGCTCGCCACCGACGAGATCGAATACGGCCCGGACAGTCTCGTCGGCGAGATGCACTCCGTCTCCTATCAATTCGAGCACGATCCGACCTTTCGCCGCTGCGGCCAAGCATTCACTGACCGGTCCCGGCGCTCGGTGGTGCCAGGTAGGCATGCCGTTGAACAGGTGCGTTGCGCTGATCGGACCCTCGCCGAGAGCCTCGATGCCTCGGCGGGTCGTCAGCGCATCGGCGTCGGTGTGGCCGATGCTGGGCAGTACCCCGTGTTCACGCAGCGCATCGCCGATACGATCGAAACCGTCGATCTCGGGAGCGAGGGTCATCGACTTCACCGCACCTCTGCCGGCGTCGAGAATGTCCCGTAGCAAGCCGGGATCCCCTGCGCGGAGCGAATTCGGATCCTGTGCACCGCATCTCGCCGAGGACAAGAACGGCCCTTCGACGTGCACCCCGGCGATGTCGCCGCTGTGATACAGATCGGCCAACAACGATGTCTGCGCGATCAGTCTGTCGGCCGGTGCCGATACGAGCGAGGCCAGCATGGTCGTCGTGCCGCGTGCGCGGTGATGCCGAACGGCAGTCATCAGGTCTGCGCTACCTGAATCCGGAAAGCTCGCGCCGGCACCGCCATGACAGTGCACGTCGACCAGCCCGGGGAGGATGGTCGAGCCGGAGTGCGGTGGAATCTGTCCCGGTGCCGAACAGGCCGGGCCAACCCACGAGATCCTGTCGCCTTCGACCACGACGACACCGTCCTCGACAACGCTGTCGACAGAGACGACTCGACCACGCAGCGTCATACTCACCGCGACTGTCATGCTTTCGTGGTGTCGGCGGGCTCGTCGTCTTCGCGGCCCGGGGTGCGCAGATTCCACTTCTTGATGACGAAGCTGAACAGGAAGTAGTAGATCAAGGCGTAGACGAGCCCGATGGGGATGAGAAGCCATGCCTTGGTGGCGATTCCGAAATTGAGGATGTAGTCGATAGCTCCGGCGGAGAAGAAGAATCCGTCGTGTATCCCCAATGCGTTGACGAGTGCCATCGAGGTGCCGGTCAGGAATGCGTGGATGATGTACAGCGGCCAGGCCACGAACATGAACGCGTACTCGAGCGGCTCGGTGATACCGGTGACGAAGGCGGTCAGACCGGTGGACAGCATGATGCCGCCGACCAACTTCTTCTGCGACGGCTTTGCGTTGCGGTAGATCGCAAATGCTGCTGCGGGGAGGGCGAACATCATGATCGGAAAGAACCCGGTCATGAATACTCCAGCGGACGGGTCACCGGCGAAGAACCGGTTGAGGTCGCCGCGTACCACCTGACCGCTCGCATCCTGGTAGTCCCCCACGAGGAACCACACGACGGAGTTCAGGATGTGGTGAAGTCCGGTCGGAATGAGCATGCGGTTGGCGAAGCCGTAGATTCCGCCGCCGAGGACACTGTTGTCTGCAACGGTGGTACCGACCCAGTTGAGAGCGCTGTAGAACAGTGGATACACGAACGACATCAGAACGGCGACAACGAGTCCGGTGATGGCCGTCAGGATCGGTACGAGGCGTCGCCCGGCGAAGAAACCGAGGTAGTCCGGCAGCTTCTGACGGTAGAAGCGCTGCCACAGGATTGCCGAGAGCAAGCCGATGACGATGCCCGCCAGGACACCGTAGTTGATGACGGCGGGGTCACCGTTGGCGTCGACCTTTCCTTCCAGGACAACCGGCGACATCGCCTCGAAAACACCGTTCATGACCATGTACCCGACGACTGCGGCGAGGGCTGTCGAGCCGTCGGACTTCTTGGCCCAGCCGATCGCGATACCGACCGCGAAGATCAGCGGCAGCCATGTGAACACGGACTGACCTGCCGCCGAAATGACCGAAGCTGCGGTTTCCATCGAGCTGAAGCGACCGAGTAGATCGTCTTGCCCCAGACGCAGCAGGATGCCCGCGGCGGGCAGTACCGCGATCGGGAGCATGAGGCTCCGACCGAAACGCTGAAGCCCGGCGAGTGAGCGGGATTCCTTCTTGGCTTCGTCGGGGGTCGAACCCGACGTGGAACTCTTCGTGGTCATGGGTGACCTTCTTCTCGGTCTTCGACGGCAGGGGAAACATCTGTTGTGGCCGAACGCCGCGAGGGGTACTGTCCGGTCATTACCAGTTGTAGTTTGGCCAGGTGAAGGGCTCGTGTCAACCCGGCCATGTGACTCAGCCGACAGAAAGCGGGAACTGAAGATGTCCAAAGCGGACGCGATCGTCGAAGGACTCGGCGGCGCCGACAACATCGTCGAGATCGAAGCATGTATCACCCGGCTGCGGACCGAGGTGAAGGACGGAGCGCTGGTCGACGAGGCAGCACTCAAGGCCGCCGGCGCCCACGGGGTGTTCCACAAGGGCACGGCCGTTCAGGTGATCGTCGGGCCCGAGGCCGACACCCTCGCCGAGGACATCGAGGACATTCTGTGAAATCGGAAGCCCCTGTGACCACGATTCTCAGCCCCGTCGACGGTGAGGTACTCGCACTGGGCGAGGTACCGGATCCGGTGTTCGCGGCGCAGATGGTGGGATCGGGCGTCGCACTTCGACCCGCTGCCTCCGCGGGGCGAATCGAAGTTCGCTCGCCGGTGGCGGGGAAGATCCTCAAGCTTCATCCGCACGCGTTCGTCGTGTTCACCGACGCCAAGGCGGGTGTACTCGTGCACATCGGCATCGATACCGTGAAGATGAGAGGCGAAGGATTCGCACTCGTTGCCGCAGAGGGTGATCGAGTACAGGCCGGGGACTTGGTTCTCGACTACGACCCCGCAGCGATCGCCGCGGCAGGGTACTCGGACGTCATTCCGGTCGTCGTCATGGACACGAAGCCGAACACGGTGACCACCGCGGCCGTCGGCACCACCGTTACGGCAGGAGAGGCACTGTTCGACCTTCCCTAGATCAGCGACGGTGCGCGGTTCGCCGCTGCCCTTCGACCTCCATCGAAAGTTGGTATCGATCGCATCGGTACCAACTCTCGGTGTGCTCGATGGGCTCGTCTCCGCTGAAAGACACGCGATCGAAATACAGCACGGGCGCACCACGTTTGGTGCCCAGAAGCGTTGCGGTGTCACTGTCCGCCGCAGTTGCCTTGACTGTTTGCTCGGCGCGTTCGATCGTCAGGCCGTAGTAGGTGTGCACAGCCTCGTAGACGGACTTGCTCAGGTCATGTTCGGTGAGACCGGGCAACCGTGCAGCGTGAAACCATCCGTCGTCGACGCTGACAGGTTCACCGTCGGCGAGTCGTAGCCGTTTGACGTGATAGGCCTGATCATCCGCCGCCAGGCCGAGCGCACGAGATGTGGCAGGAGAAGGCTTGTCCAGTCGCGCGAACAGAACTACGGTCGTCGGTGTCAAGCCTTGCGCTCGCATCTCTTCCGAGAACGACGCCAGATGCAGCCTCGACTGAACCGTTCGACTGGCAACGAAGGTGCCTTTGCCACGCACACGCACCAGGTGCCCGTCGTTGACGAGCTGCCCAATAGCCTCGCGAACGGTGATTCGACTGACCCCGTAGTCCTCCATCAGCCGCCGCTCGCTCGGCATCAGATCCCCGGGTTGAAGCTCTTTCGTGCAGCGATGCAGCAGAATTGCACGGAGCTGTTCGTGCTTCGGGATCTGACTGTCCCTCAGGTGTACGGGCATCACCACGGCGCTCACCTTCCGGTCATTCGCCGAACCAGCGGTACGGACTGGTCCGATCCAACCCGAAGGATACGTCACATCTGCGAAGTTCCGGGAGAAGTCAGTCGCACACCGCCTTGGCCACATCCTCGGCAGTGGCGAGCGCCCCGGTTTCGTACTCACCGATTGCCGCCACTTTCGCTGCCGAGGCCGACTCCGGATCGAAGGTGTACCCGAGCCACTCCTTGGCCAACCTGCGCGCGAGCTCGATACCGATGACTCGCTGCCCCATGCACAGCACCTGCGCGTCGTTGCTGAGAACAGCGCGTTCGACGGAGAAGCTGTCGTGCGCGGTGACGGCGCGGATCCCCGGAACCTTGTTGGCGCTGATGGCAACTCCGAGCCCGGTACCGCAAACCAGGAGCGCCCGGTCGGCGGTGCCGTCGGCGATCATGCGTGCCGCGGTGACGGCAACGTGTGGGTAGGCGGTGTGCTCGTCGTCGCCGACGCCGACATCGGCGACCGATTCCACGCGATCGTCCTTCTCGAGGTCGGCCAGCAGCGCCTGCTTGTACTGCAGACCTGCGTCGTCGCAACCGACGACGATACGGAGTTTGCTCATGATGCGATTCCTTGGTTCGTGAAGAGTCCGGCGACGGTAGCGACGCTCATGGCCATCGACACCGCGCCTGCATCGGGGGTACCGACACTGCGCTCGGCGAGCGGTCGAGCGCGGCCTACCTTGGGGCTTAGTTCCGCCGTGTCGACGGCGGCTTTCTGCGCGACTGCCACAGCATCGGACCAGGCCGATCGCCAGTCTTTTCCGGACGCCACCGATGTCTCGACGGCGCCGACGAACGGATCGAGGGCATCGAGCATCGTCTTGTCTCCGAGCGAGGCACCCCCGAGTGACGTGAGTGCGGAGTATCCGGCCCGCAGAGCCTCCGCCACATCGGTGTCGCCGGGGGTTCCGTTGTTACCGAGTCTGTTTCCGATCGCTGTCAGGGCAGCACCCCACAAGACGCCGGATGTTCCACCCGCCTTGGCCGCCCACGCCGAGCCCGCCGCAGCCAACACCGAGCCGGTGCCTCCCTGCCGATCGGCCGCATCGCGTGCCGCGAGCCGAGCAGCTGCAGTTCCCTTGACCATTCCGCGTCCGTGATCGCCGTCGCCCGCAACTGCGTCGATGCGGCCGAGTTCGTCTTCTGCCGAGACCATTCGTTCTGCCAGCCCATCCAGCGACTTCAGGACGAAGCGGGCGCACTCGCGCGAGGACTCGTCGGAGTCCGGCAGCGTGTCCGCTCCGGCAGCGGCCGCGATCGATGCCGACCTGCGCTCACCGCCATCGGCGGCCACGACACCTTTTCGATAGGCCGGAGTGTCGGCCGGTGCGGTCCAGAACCGTTCCAGCTCGTCGTCGAGCCACATGATCGTCAACGAGCATCCGGCCATGTCGAGGCTCGTCACGAGCTCCCCGACCTCCGGATCGACGACGGTGTAGCCGGCTTCGCGCAGGCGGCGCGCCACCGTCTGCCATACGACGAACAGCTCCTCGTACTTGGTGCGGCCGAGTCCGTTGAGGATGACAGCGATCCTGTCGCTGCTGCCGGAAGGCTTCTCTACCAGCACTCCATCGACAAGGAGATCGGCAAGTTCAGCGGCAGTGGGCATCTCGTGCGAGGACACACCCGGCTCGCCGTGGATGCCGAGGCCCAGTCCCATCGTGCCTGTGTCGACCGAGAACAACGGATCGCCTGCACCGGGCATGGTGCACCCGTCGAAGGCGACGCCGAGGGTCCGGGTGGCATCGTTCGCGGCAATTCCAACGCGCTCGACATCGTCCATCGGGTAACCGAAGTCGGCAGCGGCAGATGCGCACCGGAACACGGTGAAGTCGCCCGCGATGCCTCGTCGCTTCTCGATCTGATCGAGCGGCGCGCTGGCGATGTCGTCGGTGACCGCGAGATACCTGGCGTCGATCCCCTCGGATCGAAGCTTCTGTACTGCGAGGCCGAAATTCATGACGTCACCGGCGTAGTTGCCGGTCGTCAACAACACCCCGCCACCGTTGTCGACGGCACGTGCCACCGACGCTGCGTCGTCGGCCGAGGGCGAGGTGAAAATGTTGCCGACGACCGCGCCGTCCGCGAAACCGCGTCCGACGACACCGCAGAAGGCCGGGTAGTGGCCGGAGCCGCCGCCGACGACGACGGTGGCCTTCCCCTCGGGAGTCGACGCCGCGCGCACGACCCCGCCGGGTACCCCGACGACGTAGCGCGAGTTGGCGTCGAGAAATCCCTCCAGCATGTCCTCGGTGAAGGTCGCTGGATCGTTGAACAATCGAGTCATGGCAGATCCTCTATCGAAGGCGGAGGCCGGACTCACGGTCGAACAGGTAGATCCTGCTCGCCGGAGCGGTGAGCGCGCAGCGGTCATGGGGGCGGTAGTGATCGCGTGCGGGAGTCTGGATGAGCAGTGACCCGCCACCGGCAACGGAAGTCTTGGCCTGCCCGAACTCCATCAGATGTTCGAAGTACTCCACCGACGCCGAGATCTGCCCGGGAGCGGCGACACCGGGGACGATCGACGCGTCCTGCGGTCTGATGCCGATCTTGACCTCGGTTCCGTCGGCGACATCGAGGACGTCGACCTTCAGCGTCCCACCGCCGATCTCGACGACCGTTGTGTCGCCGTCCCGGCGCAGAACACCGTCGAGCACGTTGATCTGTGGTTCGCCGACGAAGCCGGCGACGAACAGGTTGGCGGGGTCGTCGAAGACCTCGTCGGGTGTCCCGAACTGCTGGATGACGCCGCCGTCCATCACGGCGAGGCGGTCGGCGAGGCTCAGCGCCTCCACTTGGTCGTGGGTGACGACGATCGTCGTGTAGCCGAATTCGCGCTGGAGCATCTTGAGTTCGCGTCGAACACGTTGACGCGCCGAAGCATCGAGATGCGAGAGGGGCTCGTCGAGCAGGAGAACCGGTGGGTTGCGGACGAGTGCTCGCGCCAATGCGACACGCTGCTTCTGTCCGCTCGACAGTCCGGCCGGACGCAGATCCATCAGATCCTGCATCTCGAGTCGCTGAGCGATCGCATCCACCAGCGCGCCTGCATCCTTGACCTTGCGCGCTTTCAGTCCGTACGCCAAGTTCTCGCGGATCGACAGCGGCGGGTAGAGCGCGTAGCTCTCGAATCCGACGCCGACCTCACGCTTGCCCGGCGGTAGATCGGTAATCGTGCGATCGCCGATCCGAATCTGCCCACTCGTGACAGTCTCCAACCCAGCGATCATTCGCAGCGTCGTCGTCTTGCCGCAGCCCGACGGACCCAGCAGCGCGACAAGTTCGCCAGGCTCGATGGACAGATCGATCCCCTTGACTGCCTTGAACTCCTCTCGTCCCCGGGAGGAATAGGTCTTGACCAGCTTGTCGAGCGTCAAGCTCTGTGCGACGGCGGTGCGGCTCGCGGTCTGTGTCGCAGTCATCTACTGCTCCTTCTGATCTGCGGCGCCGAGTCGGCGACTCTCGGTGTCGGACCCTCCATCGGCGCCCGCGAAGATGTGGATGTCGACGGCGTCGACCGAGACGGTGACCTTCGCCCCTTCGGTCACATGCCGTCCGCCCTTGGACAGTGCAATGAGGGTTGTTCCGCCGAGATCGACGGACACCTCGACGTCACGTCCCAACCTTTCGGCGAGTACGACGGTGCCGTGGAGATTCACCTTTCCCGGGTCGTTCGATGCGTCGGCGAGAACGTCGACGTCACACGGACGGATACCGATCCGCGCATGATCTCCTGCGCCCAGATCGAGTGCGCGCGGCACCTGGATCTCGAGCGAGCTGCCCAGCACTCGTAAGGCTCCGTCGTCGACGATCGCGTCGTAGAGGTTGATCTCGGGTTGTCCGAGCGCTTTGGCGACGAACGTGTCCGCCGGTGTCCGCCAGATGTTCTCGGGGGTGTCCACCTGCACGACGCGACCCTCGCGGAGAATCGCGATGCGGTCCCCGAGAGCGAGTGCTTCCTGGTAATCGTGGGTGACGTAGACCGTCGTCGTCTTGGACATCTCGCCGAGCTGCCGTAGCTCGACGCGCATCGCGGCGCGCAGTTTCGCGTCGAGATGCGAGAGCGGCTCGTCGAGGAGGTAGACATCCGCCGGCCGAACCAGCACTCGCCCGAGAGCGACGCGCTGCCGCTGACCGTTGGAGAGCTCCCTCGGAAAGCGCGCGAGGAGATGGTCGATGCCGAGCGTCGTCGTCACCGACTTGATCCGCTCGGTCTGCTCTGCCTCGCTGTACTTGCCCGTGCGCCCGGACTTCAGCGGCGACGCGAGGTTCTGTGAGACGGTCTTCTGCGGGTACAGTGCGTAGCTTTCGAACGCCATGGCGACGTTGCGGTGGTACGGCTCGACCGCGGTCATGTCCTCGCCGCCGATGTGCACGGCACCGTCGTCGACATCGACAAGCCCTGCAATGGATTTGAGCGTTGTGGTTTTGCCCGCACCGGACGGCCCGAGGATCACGAAGAATTCGCCGTCCGCGATGTCGAGGTCGATTCCGTCGATGCCGACCTTCTTGCCGTACTTCTTGCTGAGTCCCTTGACTGCCAACTGCGCCATCAGGATTTCACCGCCCCGAACGAGAGACCGCGGACCAGGTAGCGCTGAATGGTCAGCGCGAGGATCAGCGGTGGGAGTGCTGCGATGACGGCCGCCGCCGCAGTGAGGTTGTAGTAGGCCTGTCCGCCGCCGCCGAGGTACTTGGTGATCGCGACGGTGACCGTGCTCGCGTTGCTGTCCGACAGGATCAACGGGAAGACGTAGTTGTTCCACGCGAAGATGAACGCGAGCAGAGCCGCTGCGGCGATACCCGGGCGCACGAGCGGCAAAGCCACCATGACGAAGGCGCGGGTGCGGGTGTAGCCGTCGAGAAGTGCGGCTTGTTCCAGATCCTCGGGAAGATCTTGGAAGTAGGACCGCAGGATCCACACCACGAGTGGCATCGTCACCAGTTGCAGGACCCAGATCATGCCGACCTTGGTATCGAAGAGCCCGATCTGGTTGTAGATGACGAACAGCGGGACGATGACCATCAGCTCGGGAGCGAAACGGAACGAGAGCATCTGGAACATCAGGTCGTTGCTGCCACGGTACTGCCACCGTCCGGCGGCGTAGGCCGCGGGGATTCCGATGACGAGCGAAACGATCACGGCGCCACCGCAGTTGATCAAGCTGGTGAGCAGCGACGATGTGAAGTCGACACTGGTGAGATCGGTTCCGCGCTGACTGAGGACCGTCCCGAAATTCTCGAATGTCGGGGAGAACGAGAAGTAGGTACTCGTCTGTTCGGCGTCGGTCTTGAGTGCGAGGAGCACCATCCACACGATCGGAAACAGCGAGAACACGAACCACACCAGCAGCACGACGTCTGCTGCGATCGACGCCGGCGTGAACCTTCGCTGTCCGGGAAGCAATTCCTTGGCCATGTCAGTTCTCCGCTCCAGCGGCACGCCGCTGTGCTTTGCCGAGCACGCTCACGAGGAAGCGTGCAGTGATGAACACGAGGATCCACAGCAGGAACATGTAGGTGCTGCCGCGGGAGTAGTCGAGGTTGATGATCGAGTCCTCGAAGGCGCCGATCTGCAACGACCGCGTCGCCACACCCGGTCCACCTGCGGTGAGAACCCATGGCACATCGAAGAACTTGAGGTTGTCCATGAATCGGAAGATCACCGCGACGAGGATGTACGGCCACAGCATCGGAAGCATGAGCCTGCGGAACATGTAGAACCAGCTGGCCCCATCGACCTCGGAGGCCTCGAAAGGTTCCTTCGGAAGCGACCTGATACCGGCGAGGACCAGGATGGCCACGAAGGGTGTGAAGATCCACAGGTCGACGAGAATGACTGAGAACAGCGCGTTCTGACTGCTCAACCAGTCGAAGGTATTGCCCAGTCCCAGAACGTGGTTCAGCACACCGAACTGCGGATTGAACATCAGCTTCCAGACGACCGCCGCGATCACCGGTGCGATCATCAGCGGAAGAATCAGGACCTTCTCGAAGATGCGCCCGACGATCGACGATCGGTTCAGAAGCAACGCGATGATGACACCGATGACCGTCTCGACGAGCGTCGCAACGACGGCGAACGTCCCGGTGACCCGCACACTGGACCAGAATTGCGCGTCGCCGAGCACACTCACGTAGTTCGCGAACCCCACGAACACCGGATTCGGGTTCACGGCAGCGTAATTGAGGAACGAATACCAGGCGCCGACGAAGAACGGATACAGAATGCCGATGACGATCAGGACAGCGGGAACCGACAGCAGGTACGGACGCAGCCTACGACGCCAGCGCGGCACTTCCGGCTTGCCGGAGGCCTTCGGAGCAGGTGCGTCCGTCGTGCGCCTTCCTTCAGTCTGAGTGGCCATGACCTACCTCTTTCTCGGATGTGCTCACAGGTTCACCTTCGAGGTGTTGGTTTTGGCCAGTCCGTCGAGACGCGACTGCGCGTCGTCTCCGCCGTAGATGTCCTGCAGAGCCGACGCCCAGTTCTGCGTGGTGTCGAAGAACTTCTTCTGCGGAGTGAACTGAATCTTGGACTGATCGATGACGGTTTCGAAGGTCTCGAGGTAGCCCGCCTGATCGGCGACTTGATCCTTGAACACGCCGTCGAACACCGACTTCCGAACCGGATCGGCGTAGATGCCGCCCTGTACGGCCTTCGACATCGCTTCCTTGCCAGTTGCCCACTGCATGAACAGCCAGGCTGCGTGCTTGTTCTTCGACATCGAGTTCATCGCCAGCGACCATGTCCACAGGTTGGTGGCATAGCTTCCGTCCGGTCCCGCAGGTCCTGGGTACCACCCGATGTTGCCGGCCTGAGCCGACGCCCCCGGCTTGTTCTTGGGGTACGTCGCACTGTCCGCGTCGAAGACCATCATGGCGGTTCCGTCACCGAGATCGCCGGTGGCGTTCGGGTAGTCGTAGGACGTCCACGACGTCGGCCCGGCAAGCTTCTGCATCTCGATCCACTTCTCGGTGAAGTCGACGGCTTTCGCGGAGTTCATCCGCGCCTGCAGCTCACCGTTCTCGAAGACGTAGTCCTGCGCGCCTTCACGGGTGTACTGCGTCATGAAGCCGGGATGGATGGTCGCCCACGATTTCGATCCGCGGGTGGCGATGCCGTATCGGTTCTGCGAGCGATCGGTCAGGTCGATGGCCAGCTGGATGAAGTTGTCGAACGTATCCGGCAACGTGATGCCGTTGCTGTCGAAGTACGCCTTGTTGTATGCGACGACGTTGTTCTCGAATCCCCATGGGAGTGCCCACTGGCCGCCGGTTCCGAGCGGTGAGCCCTGCTCGAAGTCCCAACTCGTCGACGTTCGAAGACCTTCGTAGATGTCCTCGAAGTCGTATTCGTCGCTGGTGGCCGAGCTGTTCTTCAGCCACGGTCCCAGGTCTTCCAGCCATCCGGGCGGCCCGTACTGCCAGATGAAGTACGCACCGAGCATGAACACATCGTGTTTGCCCGTTCCCCCGGCAAGTTCGGTGTTCAGCTTGGTGAAGTAGTCGGCCTCGGGTACCAGGTCAGCGTTGACGGTGATGCCGGTGAGCTGTTCGAATTCGGCCAGCAGCGGCTGAAAGGACTGCTGGTACGGATGCGGAGTCTGCAGGATGTTCAGCGTCGTTCCCTGCGCCGCCTTCCAATCGAACGGCCCGGTGACCTCACCCGCGCCGTTGACGGCGTTCACTGCGCCGCCGACACCGCACGAGGACAGGATCGGCACCGACGCCGCAGCGACACCTGCCAGACCCATCGCGCGGAGCATGTCCCGCCGCGAGAATTGACGATAACTCATGTGATGTGTCTCCAAGGGGAGTCGAGCAGGAGCGAATCAGGACGGAATGAGCGAAACTTTCACGGACTCGGTGCCTGTGCCGACGAGATCGAGTCCCTTCTGGAAGTCGGCCAGCGGAAGTTGATGGCTGCAGATCTTGTCCATCGGCAGCACACCGGACTCGATCATGCGGATGGCGGCCGGCCAGCAGTACGGGCCGAGGTGGGCGCCGAGAACGTCGAGTTCTTTGTCGTCGGAGATGATCGACCAGTCGACGGTGACGTCGCTACCGAAGACGCCGTATTCGACGTAGGTTCCGAGCTTGCGAAGTAGGTTGAGGCCCTGCGGAACTGCGGTCGGATGGCCGGTTCCCTCGAGGTAGACGTCGGCGCCGTAACCGTCGGTCAGATCCTTGACGATCTTCTCGGCATCCTCGTTGCGAATGTCGATGACGATGTCGGCTCCGCATTCCTTGGCCAGCGCGAGCTTCTCGGGCTGCATGTCGAGCGCGATGACGTGCGCCGGGTTCTTCGCTCGTGCCCCGGCGATCATGCCGAGTCCGATGGGGCCGCAGCCTGCGACCACAACGACGTCGTCGAACGTGATGCCCGCACGCTCGACGGCGTGCAGCGAGCACGAGAGCGGCTCGGCGAACGCTGCATGGGCAGGTGGAATGTCCTTGGATACCTTGTGCACCAATGCTTCTGCCGGGTACACCATGTAGCTTGCCATTGCCCCGGGTGTGCGGCGCTTGAATCCGTACAGGTCATGTGGAGCGCACATGTGGTACTGGCCTCGAAGGCAGAATCGGCACTTCCAACACGGCACGATCTGCTCGGACACCACCCGGTCGCCTACGCCCACATTCCATCGGGCGGATGCCTCGTCGTCGATGACGACGATTTCGCCGACGAACTCGTGGCCGGGAATGACGTCGGTCTCTGCCCAGGCAGGACGGTTCTCGTCGCCCCAGAATTTGGCGGCACCGTGGTAGCACTTGAGGTCGCTCGCGCAGATCCCGACGGCCTCGACGCGCACGAGCGCCTCACCCGGCCCCGGCACCGGAACGGGGACTTCTTCGAGCCGGTAGTCCTCGGGTCCATGACAGACGACTGCGGCCATCTTCTCCGGAATTGTCGTTTCCGACATCGTGTGACTCCTTGTGCAGCAGTTTCGTTCCGCGCAGACAGCGCGGGTGAAGTGAGACATTGCCGTGTTGCGATGTGTTGGCGCTCACAGTATCGAAAGCGTATACATATGTCCAGAACGAATGTTCAGCCAATCAAACTCCGTGCACATATGTTCAATGGGATACTGACGACCATGGCGACCAACGGCTCCGCGAGCGAACAAACCCCGTCCGGACCGTCGGCCGACGGCAGCCACTTCGCGCCCACGCTGCTGTACACGGCCGCCAAGTTGTACTACGACGAGGAAGCCACCCAGGCCGAGGTGGCTGCCAAACTCGGCACCAGCAGGGCAACAGTGAGCAGGCTGCTGTCCGAGGCCCGACGCCAGGGCATCGTCCGTATCGAAGTCATTCCACCGAGCACTTACTCGCAGGACGATCTGGCCGACGGCCTCGCTTCCGCACTCGGACTCGACCACGTCTACCTGTCCGCCCCGCTACCGCCCGCTACACCGTCCAAACCGACCGTCGACATCATGGGCCGCTACCTCGCGCCCGCCGTCTCCAAGGCACTGGGCGCGGTCGGGTTGATGCCCGGGGACATCCTGCTGGTGTCTTCGGGGCGGACCGTCTACGAGGTCGCACAGTTCGACCTCGACCGAATTCCCGGAGTACTCGTCGCCCCTACCGTGGGTGGCAACGATCAGCCCGAGGAGTGGTACCAGACCAACGAGATCACCAGGCTCATCTCCAACAAGCTCGGCGGGCGTGCCAACTACCTGTTCGCACCCGCCCTCCCCGGAGCGGACCTGCATGCGATCATCCACTCCGACCCCGCGATACAGCGAGTACTCGAGCTGTGGCCGCAGGCCAAGTGCATCCTGATGGGGGTCGGCGCTCCTCCCCTACTCCGTTCCGACATCCCCCGATTCGTACCGACCGGCTCAGCGTCCCTGCGCGATTCGGTCGGCGACGTGTGCTCACGCTTCTACGACCGCGACGGCAACTCGATCGCGTTCCCCGGATCCGATCGACTCATCGCCGTCGAACTGGCTGCCCTACCGAAGATTCCGGTAGGAATTGCAGTGGCGGTCGGCCTCGACAAGGTCGCGCCGATCATCACCGGCGCCCGTGCGCACTTCTTCAATCGGCTTGTCACCGACCCGACGACTGCTCAGGAAATCCTCGCGCAGATCACAACCGAGGACGGAAAGGACGATTCATGACACAATCCCCGACGGCGCTTCGCCTGGACGGCAAGCGGGTGCTGATCACCGGTGCCAGCAGGGGAATCGGTGCCGACATCGCGCGCACGTTCGCCGCAGCCGGAGCTCGCCTTCTCCTGTCGGGACGTGATCGCCGAACTCTCGACTCTCTGGCCGACTCAGTGGACGCCGAGACGGAGATCCTTGTCGCAGACTTGTCGAGCGCCGACGGGCCCACCGCGCTCGCCGACGAAGCGGTGCGCGTGTACGACGGCATCGACGTCCTCGTCAACAACGCTGGAATCTCCTATCCGGAAACCGTCGATGCGCTCGACACCGCACACTTCGACGAAGTGCTGCAGGTGAACCTTCGTGCCCCGGCACTTCTGGCCGCACGCGTCGGCCGGGCCATGGCGGAGTCCGGTGGCGGCTCCATCGTCACCATCGCCTCGGCTGCTGCCCTGCGGCCGTTGCCGGAGCACTACGCGTACTGCACGTCGAAAGCGGGCATCGTCATGGCAACCAAGGTCCTCGCGCTCGAACTCGGCGGCCGCGGAGTGCGTGCCAATTCCATCTGCCCCACAGTGGTTCTCACCGACATGGGCCAGAAGGTGTGGGGCGATCCGGTCAAGTCAGCTCCGATGCTCGGCCGAATTCCGGCAGGCCGCTTCGCCGTGCCGTCGGACGTGTCCAACACGGCCCTCTGGCTGGCATCGGATGCATCGGCGATGATCAACGGCGTCGACCTACCGGTAGACGGCGGCTACTTGGTCAGCTGAGCACCGGCATGCACGATGTCTCGCGTGGCCGGGTACAGCTGTAGCCAGTTGCCGTAGAGATCGTCGTACAGCGCCTTGCGCGCTGGATTCGGCGGAACCTCGGATGCCACTGTGGCCCAGTCGGTTTCAGGCGACACTGCACCGACACCGATGGCCGCCAGCAGACCGTCGCCGTAGCTGGCACCGATAGTTTGCTCGGTGACCAGCTGAGTCTGACCGGTGATGTCGCTCAGCGCCTGCGCCCACACCGGACTGCGCAATCCACCACCGACAGCCACTGCCCGCGACACCGGGGTAGCCGCATCGTCGAACATCTCCAGAATCTGCCTGATCCCGAACGAGATTCCCTCGTATGCGGCTCGGAAGATATGCCCCCGCCCATGGCGAAGAGTCAGCCCTGCCATCACACCTCGAGCGTCGGCGTCGAAGACCGGGGTTCGCTCGCCTGCCAGATACGGCAGTACCAGCAACCCTTCGGCACCGGCCGGAACAGCGGACGCCTCACGCATCAACACATCGAACGGCGCACCGCCGGTGAGCGTTTGAAGCCACGTGGTCAGCGAACCCGCAGTCGATGTTCCCGCTGCGAGCGCGTAGGTACCCGACTGCACTCCTGTGGTTGTCCACAACGCAGGATTGGTGTGATAGTCGGCCAGCACCTGAACGAGGAACATCGTCGATCCGTACATCAGCATGAGATCACCCGGATGCCGAACACCGACACTGAAGGCCTCGGCGTACGCATCGACAGTGCCGGCAACGACCGGTGTCCCCGCCGGGATTCCCGTCGCTTCGGCCCCGCGCGCATCGATTCGCCCGACCACTTCGCTCGGCCACGCGAGTCTCGGCAGCTCGAGTCCGCCGAGGACGCGGTCGACCCATTCGGTGTTCCAACCGAATTCGCGAACCGAGTAGAGCGGATCGCATTGGCTTGCCGTGTGATGGTCCTGCACGTACTCACCGGTGAGTTTGGCGACGATGTACGAGTTGGAGCCGTACCAACGCGTGGCGCGAGCGAACGCCTCGGGTTCGTTCTTTCGTACCCACTCGATCTTAGGTCCGACAGCCTGACTGGACAACGACTTTCCACACCGGGAGAGAATCTCGGCTGCGCCGAAAAGTTCGGTCATCTCGACAATTTCGCTCGTGGCGCGCGAATCGATGCCGTACAGAATGGCCGGGCGGACCGGTCGGAGCTCGGAATCGGTGAGGACCAGGCACGGGCCGACGCCGCTGATACAGACGCCTTCGATCGACGAACCAGCGGGGACGCGAGCTACCAGCGCCGACGCAATCGCACAGACATCCGCCCACCAGACGGCTTCCGCGTCGACCTCCGCCCACCCCGGGTGCGGGAGCGACATCACGTGCGCTCGTTGCTCCGATGCGAGAATCTCGCCGTCGACGGTGACGAGGACGCCCTTACTGCTGCCGGTGCCCATATCGATTCCCACGAACAATTCCACTCGTCGACACTATCGGAGCGGGCAGAACGCCGTGGTCGGTAAGCAGGCATCAGGGCGACAGGGCATCATGGTCAGCTGTGCCAGAGTCGACCGAGCCAGCGCCCGACGCGACTGCGAACCCGCTACAGCCCATCAGCGCAGGCATCGTTGCCGCGCTGGTCGGATTCACCAGCTCGTTCGCCGTCGTACTCACCGGACTTCGGGCAGTGGGCGCGTCGCCTGCCGAGGCCGCGTCGGGATTGCTGGCGGTCTGCGTGACCCAGGCACTCGGAATGTTGTATCTCGCACGCCGGTATCGACAGCCGATCACCCTCGCATGGTCGACTCCGGGAGCCGCGCTGCTCGCGGGAACCGGAGCAGTCGTCGGGGGTTGGCCTGCGGCAGTCGGCGCCTTCGTCGTCGTCGGCTTGCTGGTGGTGGCAACAGGCATGTGGCCGCGACTGGGGGCCCTGATCACATCGATTCCGACGTCGCTCGCGCAGGCCATGCTTGCGGGTGTTCTGCTGCCACTGTGCTTGAAGCCCGTGACGGCATTCGCGGCATCGCCCGCCGTCATCGCGCCGGTCGTACTCGTCTGGCTTGTACTGCAACGCTACTCGAAACGCTGGGCAGTACCGGCGGCATTCGGCGCGGCCACGATCGTCATCGGGATCGACGTCATCGCCGGAGATCGTGTGCCGAACGCATCGGAACTGATACCGCGCGTGGACTTCACAGTTCCGCACTGGACATGGCAAGCCATCATCGGCATAGCGCTGCCGCTGTACATCGTCACCATGGCGTCGCAGAACATCCCGGGAATGGCCGTCATGAAGTCCTTCGGCTACGACGTGCCGTGGCGCCCAGCGATGAGTGTCACCGGAATCGGAACGGTCATCGGAGCGTCGCTCGGTGGACACACCATCAACCTCGCTGCGATCAGCGCTGCACTCGCAGCCGCCCCCACGGCGCATCCGGATCCACGGCGACGATGGATCGCAGCATCGAGCGCCGGATGGTTCTACCTGCTGCTCGCGCTGTGTTCGGCCGCCGTGGCAACGCTCGTTGCAGTGGCCCCCGAAGGTGTGGTCGAAACCGTCGCCGGACTCGCGCTTCTCGGGACTCTCGGCGCGTCGCTCGCCGGCGCACTGAGGGACGAAACAGGACGTGAGGCCGCCATCGCGACCTTCCTGATCGCGGCGTCGGGCATCGGTATCTTCGGCATCGGATCCGCGTTCTGGGCGTTGGTCGTCGGACTCGTCCTCCGCTGGGTTCTCGCCGCCAGACCGATAGAGTAGGCGGCCATGACAGCCTCCTCCGATCGCGCGTTCGCTGCCGACTACCCAGCTCTGTGGCCGTTGGGAACGCGGTGGGACGACAACGATCACTACGGTCACGTCAACAACGTCACGTACTACTCGTACTTCGACACCGCGGTGAACGGTTGGCTGATGCAGACCACCGGTGTCGACATCAGAAATTTGCCGGCGATCGGCGTCGTCGCCGAGACCTCGTGCCGCTACCACCGCGAGCTGTCGTTTCCCGACGCACTTCAGGTGGGCCTGTCGGTCGAGAAGCTGGGCACCCGCAGTATCGTCTATGCGCTCGCACTGTTTCGCGAAGCGCCCGACGACCAGCTCGAGCTAGCGGCCACCGGTCGTTTCGTTCATGTCTACGTCGACGCCGAGACCCGCAAGCCGGTGGCGATCCCCACGGAAATCGAATCTGCAGCGCGGACTCTCGTCATCCCGAGTTAGATTCCGATGTCGTCGGCGACACCGAGAGCTCGCGACACGATGTCGTCGATCAACGATGTCGTGGGACTTCCCGCGCCGGCGCGATTGCGCGAGTCCGCCTCGGCCCGCCGCATCACGCCCTCGGCGATGATCGACAGCTTCCACAGTGCCAGCGCCTGCCAGAATCCGACCGCGGACACGTCGCGTCCCGTCTTGGCTGCGTAGTCGGCGGTCAGTTCTGCGCGAGACGGGAACCCGGGCAGGGTGGACGCCATGAACGGGCCCGCCACCGCATCACTCGCCTCCGGCCAGTAGGCGAGCAGACCACCGATATCCGCCAGTGGATCACCCAGCGTGCACAGTTCCCAGTCGACGACGGCAACGATCGACCCGTCGGAGGGTGAGGTGATCACGTTGTTGAGATGAAAGTCGCCGTGCACGAGTGTGAGCTCGCGCTGATCAGGGATATTGCCGGCCAAGCGTTCGGCAAGTGAATCGATCGCGGGAACGTCTCGGGACTTCGAGTTCGCCCACTGAGTCGTCCACCTCTTCAGTTGGCGTTCGGCATAGGGCTTGTGACTCGCCAGGTTGTTCAGCTCCGTGCTCTCGAGGTCGACGCGATGTATGTCGGCGAGCGCACTGGTCATGCTGCGTCCCACCGAGGCTCGCACGCCCTCCCCGATGGAGTTCGCCTTGGCTACCGAATCGAGGACGACACCGTCGACGTAGCTCATCAGTACCAGGGGAACATCCGACACGGCGGCATCCTCGGCGAGCGCGATCATCTTCGGAACCGGCACTCCGGTGTTCTGCAGCGCAGTCAGGATCCGATACTCGCGAACCACGTCGTGAGCCGATGCGAGGAGGTGACCGAGCGGCGGCCGACGAAGTACCCACCGGCTTCCGCCTGCATCGCTCACGGCATAGGTGAGATTCGATTGTCCGTTGCCCACCCGCTCGAACGTCAATGGTGACACTGCGCCGATTCCCAGCCCTCCGATCCATTCGGAGATTGCGGAGAAGTCCACGTCGGTCGTCATCGATGTCCTTTCGTCGGATGCGAGGGCGTCTGAAAAACCCTGTGCCACTCTCGCACGTTCACATCACCGACCGTGCGAACTCGGCACGGCACAGACAGAACTCGGAGTGGACAGCAGAACGGCGCCGCAGGCAATGGGCCTGCGGCGCCGTTCTCGGCTCGCGTGCGCAGGAGGCCAAGGGCGTCCTGCGGAAGAAAGGTAGGTCAGCTGGCGCGGAGGTACGACGCCTTGACGGCTGCGCCCAGGACTTCGAACTCGACGACCTCGCGCTTGGCGGCGACCTCGTCGACGTCTCCGATCAGCAGGGCGACGAGCGCTTCCGGCTCGGCGCGCCATGCTCGAGCCATGGTCTGCAGTTCGGCAGCGACGAAGAGCCCGCTGTGTTCGAGGGCTTCGATCCACTCTTCGACTGCCTCGGGGGTGACGGCAGGCACAGACTCGCGATCGAGCAGCTCCACCTCGAACTCGTAGCAGAAGAAAGCGCGCATCATCTCGAGCTGGCTGGAAGAAAGATCAGCGGAGTTGCTCGATGCAGGCATCGTGACTTCGGGACGGGTATCTGCGAGTGTCATGATTTCTCCTTCGATCGGCTTCGCTGCGGTGCCCTTCGGCTGCTGAAGTTGGACCTCCACGGCACCGTGTTCATATCGTTACAAAATTCGTTGTAACGAATTTGCGCTGTTGCCCGATCCGTTGAAACTACGCCCAATCCAGCGAGGGCCGCCAGACCAAACCGAATGATGTGATAAGCGTCACATCAAATGAAACCATCCCGTGACCCTTCGGATTCGAATACGTTTCGCACCGTCGGCCCGTCACCGTCGATACCACATTGCCCGCGAAGGGGCAGGTAGCGTTGCCGGACGTGGTCCAGAAGTCAGCACACCTCTCTACTTCCGTCCGTCGGGCAAGAGCCGCCGTGTTCACAGTGTTCGGAGTCAATGGCTTCCTGTTCGCGATGTGGGTGGTTCACATCCCATCCGTCGAACGCCGCACCGATATCTCGCATGCGACTCTCGGATCACTTCTACTCGTGCTCGCCGCCGGCGCAATCGTCGGTATGCAGGCGTCGGGACCACTGTCGGACCGGTACGGAAGTGATCGACTCGTTACCATTTCCGGATCGCTTCTGGCGGTGGCGCTGCTCGGGCCGGCGCTGTCGACCCACGTGGTCACGCTCGGTCTGTCGCTGTTCGTGTTCGGCATGTTCAACGGCTCCCTCGACGTCTCGATGAACTCACAAGCCGTCGACGTGGAGCGGCTGTACACGCGGCCGATCATGTCGGCGTTCCATGCCTTGTTCTCCGTGGGCGGTGTCATCGGCTCCCTCGTCGGAGCAGCGACGCTGGCCGCCGACATTCCCATCGTCGTGTCGATGGGAAGTGCCACCCTCCTCGGGTTGGCCACCATAGCCCTCTGCCGCCCGTATCTCCTCGACGTCTCGACCTCGATCGATGGGCCACCCGAGGCCATGTCCGAGGTCGGCCACAGCCGATTGTCGGCCCGAGTTCTCGCGCTGGGCGCACTGGCATTCGCCTTGCTTCTCTCCGAAGGAGTGGCGAACGACTGGAGCACTCTCCAGGTGAAGGAACACCTAGGGACCTCCGACGGCACCGCCGCACTGGCGTTCGGATTCTTCGCCGCCATGATGACCGTCGGCCGGTTCTGTGCCGACCGTGTCAGTGGACGGTTCGGCCCTGTCGCGGTGGTGCGTTACGGAAACGTGATCGCTGCAGGCGGCATGTTGCTCGTGTTCGTGTCCGACTCGCTACCGCTGACGCTGGCCGGCTGGGCAGCCTTCGGACTCGGCCTGTCCGGTAGCGTCCCGCAGATCTTCTCCAGCGCAGGCAACCTCGGGTCGGGCGCCGCTGCCACCAACATGTCGAGGGTGGTCGGGATGGGCTACGTGGGACTGCTCGCCGGCCCCGCTGTCATCGGCTGGTCCTCGCACTTCGTCTCGCTGACGACCGCGATGGTCGTGCCACTCGTGCTGACGTTCGTCGCCGCTGCGGCAGCAGGCATCGTGCGACCTCGTGACACAGGAACCCGCGATGCAGATTGACGGCTCCTTCACATCGCACGCTCAGAGTCGTGTTGCATCCTCGTAGTCGACAGGTAGGCGGATAAGAACAACAGGGGGTTGCTCGGGGATGGGCATGAACACCGACAGCATGGAACTGGTCGAGCTGGAGGGAATCGAGGACGAGCAGAGCGCGGTGGCCCGCGGGCGCGGAACGCTCCTACGGCTGTGCGCGGTCGTTGCGTCCATGTTGGCGTCGATCGTCGTGCTGTCGGTCCTCCCGATCCTCGGCATCACCTACCCGTACTCGCGCGTGATGGTGCCGAGCTTGACGGGCCCGGCCGACGCCCTGCTGCAGATGTTCGGGCTGACCCCGGTCCTGGTTGCCGTTGCTGCGCTGACTGTCTTGGCGTTGATCCGCAGACTTCCGTACGGAATCGGCGCTGTCATCTCACTTGTCGTCGGCGCGTCACTCACCACGGCGGCGGTCCGGACCTGGGCGGACGGTTGGGTGCCTGCATCCGCTCTCCCGAACGGGTACGTATGCGCCTGCATATCGCTGATCTGTGCGGCAACACTCGTCGCTGCGCCGCGGTTCCTACCGATGGTGTGGGGCCTAGGGGCTGTCGCAGCAATCACCGTCTCCAGTGCCGCTGTGGTCGGTGGCGCGGCCAGCATCGTCGGCGTCGTGACGACTCTGCTGATCGTCATCGGCTGGTGGGCGGGATCGTCGGCAGTGATGCTGTACTCCCCGATCGCTGCCGAGCGCGAGGCTCAGAACCCTCTGGACACGGCCGCCCTCGCATTCCGGGAGCGGATGCGCTGACCCCCCCGGTGAGTGCAGTCACCGGGGGGTCAGGGAGTGGCACCTACAGAGCTTTGAGCTCCTCGATAACCGAGTTGACCGACTTCTTCGCATCGCCGAACAGCATCGACGTGCGGTCCGCGGTGAACAGCGGATTGTCGATGCCCGCATAACCGGAACTCATCGACCGCTTGAGCACGATCACCGAGCGTGACTCGTCGACGTTGAGGATCGGCATTCCGTGAATCGGACTGGACGGGTCGTTGCGCGCCGCCGGGTTGGTGACGTCGTTGGCGCCGATGACGATGGTGACATCGGTGCGCGAGAACTCGCCGTTGATGTCGTCCATTTCCTTCATCGCGTCGTACTCGACGTCGGCTTCGGCCAGCAGCACGTTCATGTGCCCGGGCATACGGCCGGCAACGGGGTGGATCGCGTACTTGACCTCGACGCCTTTGCTCTCGAGGATCGAGGCCATGTCCTTGACGGCGTGCTGCGCCTGCGCGACCGCGAGACCGTAGCCGGGGACGACGATGACCTGCGAGGCGTACGCCATCTGGATCGCGGCATCGGCTGCCGATGTTGCCTTGACAGTGCCACCGGATGCGTCCGCGGCCACTCCGGCGTCGGAACCTCCGCCGCCGAACGAACCGAACACGATTGCCGGAATGGACCGGTTCATGGCAGTCGCCATCAGGTTGGTCAGGATCGACCCGGATGCACCGACGATCATGCCGGCCACGATCATCGCGGTGTTGTTCAGCGCCAGACCCGCCGCTGCAGCGGACAAACCGGTCAGTGCGTTGAGCAGCGAGATCACCACAGGCATGTCGGCGCCGCCGATCGGGAAGACGACGAACAGACCCATCAGACCCGCCGCGATGAGCACCGCCACGATCAACCACATCGACGTGCCCTCGCCCGGAGTGGACTTGATGCCGATGAAGATCGACACCGCGACAGCGAAGACGAGCAACACGATGTTGGTCAGTTGGAAAATGCGCGCGTTCTTCACGAACGCCTTCTCCACGTTCTTGTTCAGCAGTTCCTGCAGTTTCAGGAAGGCCACCAGCGAACCCCAGAACGACACCGAACCGATCACCGCAGCGAACAGCGATCCGACGACGATGTGCACCGTCGGCTCT
The DNA here is from genome assembly GCF_057808915.1 of Rhodococcus sp. FG69. Taxonomy (NCBI): domain Bacteria; kingdom Bacillati; phylum Actinomycetota; class Actinomycetes; order Mycobacteriales; family Nocardiaceae; genus Rhodococcus; species Rhodococcus sp. FG69. The sequence goes on from NZ_JBMDIX010000017.1 coordinate 94,201, forward strand.
TCACCGTGCTGGAACGCAGAGAATCCGTCGGTCTCGATGAACTCGGCCCAGGCGATGAGGGCGACAGTGCCGCCGCCGACGCCGTTGAACAGCGCCACCAGCTGCGGCATCGCCGTCATCTTGGTGCGCTTGGCCGGCGGAACACCGAGCAGTACGCCGATCGCCAAGCCTGCAGCGATGAGGATCCAGTTGATGGTGGCGGCGTCGCGCACCTCGATCAGGGTCGCGACCACAGCGATACCCATACCGATCGCAGCGATCCAGTTGCCGCGAACGGCGGTCTTCGGTCCGGTCAGGCCCATCAGACCGTAGATGAACATGCCGAACGCGACGATGTAGAGAATGTTGACGAGGTTGTTCATCAGGAGTCAGCACCCTTCTCTGCTTTCGCAGGCACTGGCTTGGACTTGAACATTCCGAGCATGCGGTCGGTGACCAGGAAGCCGCCGACGACGTTGAGGGTGCCGAAGATCAGTGCGACGAACGCGATGATCCGCACGCCCCACGACGCGTCCTCGGGAAGTCGACCGAGGACGATCAGCGCACCGAGAACGACGATGCCGTGAATGGCGTTCGTGCCCGACATCAACGGCGTGTGCAGGGTGTTGGGGACTTTGGAAATGACGGCGAAGCCGACGAAACCGGCCAGCACGAGAATCGCGATGTTCGCGAGAAGAGCGGTATACATCAGGCGTCAGACCCTTCAGTTGAGACGACACTGCGGGTGACACAGGACTGCGCGAGCACCTCGTCCGAGAAGTCGGGCGCCAGGAGTCCGGTCTCGTCGAGCATCAGCTCGAGCAGTGCGGACACGTTCTTCGAGTACAACTCGCTGGCGTGTTCTGGCATCGTCGCCGGCAGATTCAGTGGGGAGCATATGGTGACGTCGTGCTTGACGACGGTCTGACCCGGTTCCGTCAGCTCGCAGTTCCCGCCGGTCTCACCGGCCAGGTCGACTACGACGCTGCCGGGCTTCATGCCCTCGACGGCGGCTGCGGTGACCAGGCGAGGTGCCGGACGCCCCGGCACCAGCGCGGTGGTGATGACGACGTCGAAACTCTTGATGGCCTCTTCGAGAGCCTGCTGCTGCTGAGCGCGCTCCGCCTCGGTCAATTCACGCGCGTAGCCGCCTTCACCGGCAGCATCGATGCCGAGATCGAGCCACTGCGCACCGACCGAGCGCACTTGGTCGGCGACCTCGGGGCGCACGTCGTACCCGGTCGGACGTCCACCGAGCCGCTTCGCCGTCGCGAGCGCCTGTAGTCCTGCAACGCCGACACCGAGGACGAGGACTGTCGCGGGCTTGACGGTGCCGGCAGCGGTGGTGAGCATCGGGAAGAATCGGGTCGACTCCGACGCCGCGAGAATCACCGACTTGTAACCGGCGACGTTGGCCTGCGAAGACAATGCATCCATCACCTGTGCGCGCGAGATACGCGGGATGGCCTCGACCGCGAATGCCTGCACTCCCGCTGCTGCCAACGCGTCGATCTTGTTGTCGGCGTTGCGAGGCGCGAGGAATCCGATCAGTGTCGAGCCCTTCGCGAGCTTCGCGATCTCCACATCGGTCGGTGGGGCGACCTTGACCACCACATCGGCGGACCACGGGTCTCCGATCTCGGCGCCCGCTTCGACGTACAGCTCGTCCGGAATGAGGGCGGACAGGCCAGCCCCCGATTCGACGACAACGCGTACGCCCTTACCTGTCAGCGACGCGACGACTTTGGGTACCAACGCAACGCGGCGCTCGCCCTCCCCGGACTCACGCACGACGCCGACCGTCGTCGCCACCCCGCTGTTCGTCCCGCTCTCGGTGCTCTGCGATGTTTCCAAATCTCCGACTTCCGTGAGTTGAATGGTGCCTACGGATCGGCGAACGGGGGTAACCGTGCGGCGAACAGGCGAATCCATGCGTCAAGGCACAAGGTGACTGATGATAGCCAGAGTAAGCAGACGGAAGGTAACCCATGACACACTCGGTTCGACTCTGAATCGAATCCGTACATTCACGACGTGCAGTAGAGACGAATCGTGTGACGGACATCATAGGTCGGTATCTCTGAGTCGCCCGCTTACAGTGGTCGGCGTGAACAACTGTGTCTTCTGCGCCATCGTTGCGGGCGAAGCCCCGTCGACAACGGTCCTCGACACCGAGGATGTGGTTGCTTTCCTCGATATCCGCCCCATTGCTCGCGGACACGTTCTGGTGATCCCAAAGCAGCACTCCACCGATCTCGACTCCATGGAGCCGGCGCTCGGCGGCGCGGTGTTCGCAGCGGGGCAGCGCATCTCGCGAGCGATTCGGCGATCGGACCTACGTTCGGACGGCGCGAACCTGGTCGTCAACGACGGCAAGGCCGCATTCCAGACCGTCTTTCACACTCACCTTCACATCGTGCCGCGATGGACGGGAGACAAGCTGCGGTTCGCGGGAGGCTTCCTGACACGCCGCCTTCGGGAGCCCGAGCACACCGCCGCCGCGATCAGGGAAGGCCTGGAACGCTTGGCCGCGGAAGAGGTCAGGTGAAGCTGTTCCTCGCGTCGTACCGATTCGGCGCACACGCCGACGAGTTCATCTCCCTCACGTCGGGTCCCGGGCGCGTTGCCGTCATCGCCAATGCGGCCGACAGCTGGCCCGAAGCGGCCCGACTCTCGGCGGTGACGAGCGAGCTGCGTGGACTTCGTGAACTCGGGTACGACCCGATGGAACTCGATCTTCGCGACTTCGCGGGCCGACAGGACGAACTGGAATCCGAGCTCGATTCTGTCGAGACGGTGTGGCTGCGGGGAGGAAACACCTTCGTACTGAGGTCCCGCCTTCACCAGAGCGGTGCCGACGAGGCACTCGTATCCCGAGTTCGAGAGGGCTCTCTCGTTTTCGCCGGCTACAGCGCGGGCGCCTGTGTGGCATCGGCGTCGCTCCGCGGTATCGAAGCCGCCGACGATCCTGCAGAAGCAACGCCGACCACCGGCGAGTCGCCCCTCTGGACGGGTCTCGGCCTGGTCGACGTCTCGTTCGTGCCGCACTTTCGATCGATTCTCGACGAGAACGACGTCGGCGAAGCCATGGTGGAGCGATACCGTCGCGACGGTGTCGAACATCTGACCCTCACCGACGACCAGGTCTACGTCGTCGACGGAGACCGGCGCGGACGGATCTAGCCGAACTGCGCGATCGGCGCAAGACGATCGAGCGAGGACCACGCCATGGTGCACCGCCTACGTGTCACCTCGTCGGCATCGAGCAGAAGCAAGTCCAGTAGCAACCGTGGCTGCTGTTTCCAGGTCTCTTCCGCCTCGTGGACGGTTGCCGTCTCGAAAAGACCCGACTGAGCCAGTGCCGTCACCCATTCCCCGACGTCCCCGCGGTGAATGGATTCGATGGTGTCGTACTCGACTCCACCGTCTTGAAATTCGTACGAGAACATCGCAGCGACGTAGTTCCACGATTTCCGGTGCGGATCCATCATCTTCGAGCCTCCTTGTCGCCGGTAGGAACGGTGAAACCGTGCCGACCGTTGGCCTGGACGCTAGACCTCCGAGCTACAACATTCCGTTGCGTCGTCGCATCGATCAGGTAACAGAGTTGCTGGTGTGACTGTTGTGACTAGGTGCCTGCGTGTTGCGAATACCCTTCGGCGCCGTACTCGGTAGGCTCCATCATCGTGTGGAAGCGGGGAACCATCGTCGGCGCAGCAGTTGTGTCGGCCGTCGTGTTGGGGTGTTCCACCGTCACGGGGTGTTCGAGCTTCGGCTCGGACGCGCCGAGTTCGACGGACACCGAGTCCCCCTCCAACAGCCCGAACACCGAGGAGCTGTTCGTCGGCGAATGTGGCTCGATGACGGACGAGCAGGTCGCATCGATCACCGCTGTCCGCGGCATCGCCTCCTCGTCCAAGAATGCCGTTCGCTGCCGATGGGATGCAGTCGACACCGGGGCCTACGCCATGTTCACCTGGTATCGAGGAAGCCCGATCGATCGGGAACGCACCGTCGCAGGTCAGATGGGGCGCGAAATCGGGATCATCGACGTCGACGGGCATCCGGGGTTCACGGCCAAAGGTAGCGATGCCTCCTGCGAGGCAGGAATCGAGTCGGGAGATGGGTTCCTGCACTGGTCACTGAACTACGTCTTCGCGGTGCCACCGCGGGACAGCTGCGAAGTCGTCGAGGACCTGGTGCGCGCGACCGTCGAGAACGCGAAGTAGGTGATCGTCATGACCCGAACTGCCCGGCTCGTCGCGGCATGCGCCGCAGCCCTGACGCTGATCGCAGGCTGCAGCACCACCGTCGAAGGAACCCCGATCGCCCAGGGCGCAGGTGACAGCAACACCGAGTTCGACAAGCTGCTGCAGGAGTGCGTCGCGGTACCCGACGACAAGATCGCCGAGACCGTCCAGGCCGACGTCGTCGACCAGTACTTCTTCGGCGCAGTCTGCATGTGGACCGGCAGCAGCCCCTCGGGCATCATCGACGTCACATTCGCCTGGTACGAGAACAACTCCCTCGGTCGCGAACGCAGTCTGGCCGAAGAACTCGACTACTCGGTCGAGCCGGTCACCGTGTCGGGAACGAGCGCCTTCCTCTCCCGCAGGCCCGGAGATCCGGGCTCGTGCGGCATCACCGCGACATACTCGGGAACCGTCACGTGGTGGGTTCAGTATCGCGGCGGAACCATCGACCCCTGCGAGGCAGCAACCCGACTCGCTGAACTGACGTTGCAGCGCAACCAATAACGGTTCGGATCACCGCTCGGTTCAATAGGCTTGGTCGCAGAGCACTGCTGATCGAGATGGAGAGCACACGATGACCGACCTGACCGAATTGGAACGAGCCCTACCGGCCGGCACGATCCTCACCGACCCCGACGTCACCGAGGGGTATCGGCGGGACTGGGCGAAGGATCCCAATGCGGGTACACCGTTGGCGGTCGTCCGCGCCACCTGTACAGCCGATGTGCAAGCCGTGATGCGATGGGCCACGAAGTATCACGTTTCGGTGGTACCACGCGGCGCTGGATCCGGATTGTCCGGTGGCGCAACAGCTGTCGACGGCGGCATCGTGTTGAGCACCGAGCTGATGCGCGAGATCGCCGTCGATCCGGTCACCCGCATCGCCGTCGCCCAGCCAGGATTGCTCAACGCCGAGGTGAAGAAGGCCGCCGCCGAGCACGGCCTGTGGTACCCGCCGGATCCGTCGTCCTTCGAGATGTGTTCGATCGGCGGAAACGCGGCCACCAACGCGGGCGGACTGTGTTGCGTGAAGTACGGCGTGACAACCGATTACGTGCTCGGCCTCGAAGTGGTTCTCGCCGACGGAACTGCTGTCAGGCTAGGCGGCCCACGACTGAAAGATGTTGCGGGACTGTCGTTGACCAAGTTGTTCGTCGGCAGCGAAGGAACGCTCGGCATCATCACCGAGATCACCGTCCGCCTGATTCCGACCCAGCCACCCGCCAGCACTGTCGTCGCCTCGTTCGGCTCCGTACGTGACGCCACCGCCGCCATCCTGGCCATCACCCGCAACCTTCGACCGTCGATGCTCGAGTTCATGGACCGTGCGTCGATCGGTGCCGTCGAAGATGCGATGAAGATGGGCTTGGACCGAGACGCGGCTGCGATGCTCATTGCGCGATCGGACTCGGCCGGAGTGGATCGTCAGCGCGAGATCGAGATCATGGCAGCAGCGTGTACCGATGCCGGCGCGTCCGACGTGTTCACCACCGACGACGCTGATGAAGGCGAAGCCTTCGCTGCGGCTCGGCGATTCGCGATCCCCGCGGTGGAACGGCTGGGAAGCCTTCTGCTCGAGGACGTGGGAGTTCCCCTACCTGCGCTACCGGACCTGGTCGAGGGAATCGAGCGAATCTCGGAAAAGTACGAGGTCCTCGTCGCGGTGATCGCACACGCAGGTGACGGCAACACCCATCCTCTGATCGTCTTCGACCCGGCCGACGCGGACATGGAAAGACGAGCCAATATCGCCTTCGGCGCGATCATGGACCTGGCAATATCGCTGGGTGGCACCATCACCGGGGAACACGGCGTCGGGCGACTGAAGAAGGCGTGGTTACCGGATCAGGTGGGTGAGGACGTGATGAAGCTGACGCAGCGCATCAAGACCGCGCTCGACCCCGACGGCATCCTCAACCCAGGTGCAGTTCTGTAGCGCCCAGCGGCGCGGTTAAGTATGTTCACGTGCACTTATTCGCGCCACTAGCGCGCAGCGCACTCGTCCGCGACCGCCAGAACCTCGTCGAGGATTTCCAGACCCTGCCTGATCTCGTCCTCGGTGGTCGTGAGCGGCGGAGCCACCTGGATTCTGTTGCCCGCCATGAACGGCCACAGACCTCGCGACTTGGCCGCGGCCGTTACCTCTGCCATCGGCGCGGCATCCGCGCCCGACGCCGCGAACGGTACGAGCGGCTCCCTCGACTGCTGATCCTTGACCAGCTCGATGGCCCAGAAGAAACCCTTACCCCTGACCTCGCCGACGCTGCGGTGCGACTCGGCAAGCTTGGCCAGGCCGCCGCCGAGCACGTCCTCCCCCATCGATCGAACGTGCTGGAGTATCCCGTCACGCTCGAATACCTCGATCGACGCCACCCCGACCGCGCAGGCCAGCGGATGCCCCGAATACGTCAGCCCGCCCGGATACGGCCTGTGGTCGAACTTCGAGGCAATTCGCTCCGAGATGACGACACCTCCGAGCGGTACATACCCCGAGTTGATGCCCTTGGCGAACGTGATCAGATCCGGGGCGACGTCCCACGCCTGGCATGCGAACCACTCACCGACACGACCGAACCCGACCATGACCTCGTCTGCGATGTACACGATCCCGTATCGGTCACACAGCTCGCGCACACCTGCGAGATAGCCGGGCGGAGGAACGAGAACTCCGTTGGTGCCGACAACGGATTCGAGAATCAGGCCCGCGATGTTCTGCGCGCCTTCCAATTCGATGACCTGCTGTAGATGCGCGAGCGCAGCCGCCGTCTCGTCCTCGGGCGTCGTCGTCCCCCACGGCGACCGGTACGGGTATGGCCCGAAGAACCGGACGACGTCGACGTTGGTCGGTTCGGTGCCCCACCGGCGTGGTTCACCGGTCAGTCCGATCGCCACCCCGGTTCCGCCGTGGTACGAGCGATAGGCCGCGAGCATCTTGGTTCGACCGGTGTGCTGGCGAGCCAAACGAACGGCATGCTCGACCGCTTCTGCACCACCGGTCGTGAAGAACACGCGATTCAGATCTCCCGGTGCCCGCTCGGCGACGAGAGCTGCGAGCTCACTGCGTTTCGCGTTGGCAACCGTCGGCGAGATGGTCGTCAGGATCTGTGCCTGCTCGACGATCGCCGCTACCAGATCCGGATGTTGATGTCCCAGATTCACATTGACGAGTTGGGAGGAGAAGTCGAGATACCTGTTTCCTTTGTCGTCCCAGAACCACGATCCTGATGCGCCGTCGATCGTGACCGGATTCAGCTCGGCCTGCGCCGCCCAGGAATAGAAAACATGATCCATCTACTTTCCGCCTTCCTCCAACGTCACCTGTATGGGAGCGTACGACTCCCCGGTCACGTCCACGCCGTCCGCATTCAACAGATCGAGCGCTTCCGACACGTACTCGTTGCTGTATGCCTCGGCATCGGGGTCCGCCGTGAGCACCGTCGACCCCTCGGCGTTCTTCGTCGACTTGGCGATCTCGACGGTTCGGTTCCACGACGCCTCGTCGATGGTTCCGATGCCGGCAGGCGACGGCCAGATCAGCTTGTTGACCTCGTTGACCTGCCACAGCTGATGGCTTGCACCGAGCGTCGACCCGGCTGCGACGGTGATGTCCCGGCACTGCTCGACGTTGTCCCGGCAGAATGCCCATCCCTGCAGCGAGGCGGCAATGAACTTGACCGTCTGCTCCCGATACGCTTCGTCGGACAACTTCTCTGTGTTCGCCCAGATTGCATCCTGCAACATGGCGACGCCTTCGTCGTTCCAGTCGATGGTGGTGAAGTCTGCGGCCGTGTAGAGCTGTCCCGTAGCAGGATTCACCGTTTCCAGCAGCTGCGCGTACTCGTTGTACGACATTGCCTGCGCTGCCGCGATGTCGCCGGAAAGCAAACCGTTCATGTCGAACTGCTGCTGCACCAACGTCACGTCGCTCGACGGATTCAGACCGGCCTCGGTCATCCCCGCGAACAGTTCGAACTCGTTGCCGTAACCCCAGTTCCCGACGGTCTTGCCGCGCAGATCGGCAGCGCCGGTGATGTTCTCCGTGGCGAACGACGCCTGCAACGTCCCAGATCGCTGAAAGATCTGCGCGACGTCGGTGATGCCGGCGCCCGCTTCCCTCGACGCCAGCGCTTTCGGAACCCATGCAATCGCGTAGTCGGCCTGCCCTTGCGCGAGCACGGTCTGCGGGACGATGTCGGTTCCGCCGTCGAGGATTTCGACGTTCAGGCCCTGGTCCGCGTAGAAACCCTGATCGAGCGCCGCAAGATAGCCGGCGAACTGGCCCTGCTTGAACCACTGCAACTGCAGTTTGACCGTTGCATTTCCCTCGGCATCGGTCGAAGTGTCGGTGGTCGTGCTGCACCCTGTCGCCAGCGACGCCACCACCATGACTGCCGCAGCGACTGCTCGGGTACGTCGACGAAAAGATGCGATCACGAGGTTCTCCTGTAGTCCGCCCGCACTGCACGTGCGGGTCGCCGGGCAACGAGTCGTTCGAGTAGCAGTACGAGAAGGAAGAACAACAAACCGACGACGATCGCGCCGACCACGTACGCCCACGCTCTGGGATACGCGGTATTCGACGCCGCCGACGTGATCCGCGACCCCAGTCCGTTCTGGAGTCCGCCGAAGTACTCGGTGATGATGGCAGCAATGACAGCATTGGGAGCCGCCACCCGCAACCCGGTGAACACGAGCGGCAATGCCATCGGGAACCGTACGTGCCGAGTGATCTCCCAGTTCGTCGCCGCACACGAGCGCATGAAGTCCAAGTGGACAGGAGCTACTTGGCGTAGTCCTTTGGCAGCACTGACGAATACCGGAAAGAACACGACGATCGTCACGACGAGTCGTCGAGGGAAGTCGGTGGTTGCGGAGAACATCGAGTTGAACACCGGCGCGAGCGCGACGATGGGAATTGCGGCTGCAGCAGCCGCAATCGGCGACAACAATTCATCGACTACCCGTAGCCGCACGGCAACAGCCGCCGACACCAGACCGAGTATCGATCCCATGATCAGCCCGATCAGGGCGTTCTTGCCGGTGGCGATCGATGCAGTCGTGATATTTCCCAGGTTGGCGTGGAACTGTTCGGCAATGGCCGATGGCGACGGAAGAAGGAACGACGGCAACCCGCCGATATCGGTGACAAGTTGCCACACCACCACCATCAGCACGCCGAACACAACGGGCGGTAGCCATACCCTCATGTCGTCGACCTGCTGTGCAGCACTTCGCGCACCGAGGTGACCGATGCGTAGAACGCCTGGCTTTCTCGCGGATCTCCCCCGGATGTCGAGGTCTTGTCCATCGCGAGTACGCCCAGGATTCGGCCGGGCCGCGCTGACATCACCACGACCCGATCCGACAGATAGACGGCTTCGGGAATCGAGTGGGTCACGAAAACAACTGCAGCAGAAGTTTCCTCGGCAATACGCAGCACGTCGTCCTGCATTCGCTCGCGCGTCATCTCGTCGAGCGCGCCGAACGGCTCGTCCATCAGTAGCAACTGCGGAGTCCGCGCGAGCGACCGAGCGATCGCGGCGCGCTGCTGCATTCCACCCGACAGTTCGGTGGGAAATCGGTCTGCGAACTCGGTCAAACCGACCAACCCCAACAACTCGTCCGACCGTTGCCTTCGTTGTGGCCTCGGCACCTTGTGTAGCTCCAACGGCAATTCGACGTTGGCTCGAACAGTCCGCCAATCCAGCAGGCCCGCTTGCTGAAATGCGATTCCGTAGTCCTGGTCGAGCCGAGCCTGCCTGGGCGTCTTGCCGAACACCGACACGCTTCCCGACGACGGTTGTTCGAGATCGGCGACGATTCGCAACAGCGTCGACTTGCCGCATCCCGACGGCCCGATGAGAGAGACGAATTCTCCCGCGGACACCGTCAGGTCGATGCCGTGCAGAGCAGTCACGCCCGCTGAATCGAACACCTTTCCCACGTCGTTCACGACGACCGCATCCACTGCCATCGCTAGTCGCCACGCGCTCGGGGATAGCGGCCCGCGTACCGGCCCAACGAGTATTCGAGCAACCCGACCAGTCCGGTCACGATCATTCCGAGAATCGCCGCACCTAGAACTGCCGCATACAACCGCGACGAGTCACCGGTGGCCTGTTGTGAGAAGACCATGATCTGACGTCCGATACCGCCGGTTGTCCCCGTGGAGATTTCGGCGACGACGGCGCCGATCACCGATGCCGCGGCCGCAAGGCGCAGCGCTGGTATCAGGTGCGGAATCGACGCGGGAAATCCAACCCTCGTCAGGGTCGACCACCACCCAGCGCCGTAACAGTGCATCAGTTCGAGTGCGGCCGGAGTCGGCGAACGGAGCCCCCGCAACATACCCACTGCCACCGGGAAGAAGGCGAGATACGATGCGATGACGGTGATGCTCATCCACGGTTGCCACGCGTATCCGGCGACCGCGATCTTGCCGCCCCATCCCGCCACCAACGGTGCCAACGCGATCAGCGGAACCGTCTGAGAGATGATGATGTACGGCAGAAGGGCGCGCTCGGCCCAGACGAACCTCTGCATCACGACGGCGAGTACCAGTCCGACTGCGGTCCCCAGGAGGAATCCGGTAACCGCCAACCCGAACGTGAACGCTCCGCTCGCCAGAATCGCCGCACCCACCGAACGGGCACCCGCGACGTTCACCTCGGGATCGGTCAAGACACCCACCACCGCCCAGACGTGCGGCAGAGCCCCGTCGTCGGTGCGAGGCAGAATTCGGACGTTGTGGACCGACACGCCGTTCGTCGGGACGGTGACCTTGACGAGCTCCCAGACCAGCAGGATCAACACGATCGCGGCGACGGCCGTCGTCGGCCTCCGAAGACCCTGCGCACGACTCCGCGGCGGAATCACCACCGCCGCAACGTCGATCCCGGTCACGAGGTCGCCGTCACCTGTTCGTCGACGAACGGAATGATGTGCTCACCATAGGATTCGAGCGTCGACGACTTGGCATCGTGCTGGAGGTAGACCGCGAACTGGTCGACTCCGAGCTTCTCCAAGTCCTTCAGTTTCGACAGGTGTTCGGCCGGGCTGCCGAGCAGACAGAATCGATCGATCACCTCGTCGGGCACGAACTCGGCGTGCGAATTGCCGGACTTGCCATGTTCGTTGTAGTCGTACCCGCTGCGGGCATCGATGTAGTCCGTCAGCGCGGAGGGGATGCCGCCACTGTGGTGACCGTAGCGAGCGACAAGGTCGGCAACGTGGTTGCCGACCATGCCACCGAACCAGCGACACTGATCACGCGCGTGCGCCAAGGCCGCCGCGCTGCCGTCGGTGACGTAGGCGGGCGCCGCAACGCAGAACTTGATCGACGACGGATCCCGCCCGACGGCTTCCGCGGCTGCCCGGACTCGACCGATCGTCCACGACGCGATGTCCGGGTCGGCGAGCTGCAGAATGTAACCGTCGGCGACCTCACCGGTGAGATCGAGAGCTTTCGGTCCGTATGCGGCAACCCAGATCTCGAGTGTCGACGCGCCGGCCCACGGAAACTGGACTGTCGTGTCGCCGAGTGTCGCCGACCGACCGTTGGCAAGTTCACGGATGACGTGAATGGACTCTCGCAAGGTGGCGAGCGATGCCGGTTTGCCGCCGAGGGTGCGAACTGCCGAGTCCCCTCGGCCGATCCCACAGATAGTGCGGTTGCCGAACATCTCGTTCAGAGTTGCGAATACCGACGCCGTCACCGTCCAGTCCCGGGTGGACGGATTGGTCACCATCGGTCCGACCGTCACACGTCTGGTCTCGGCGAGGATGAGACTGTAGATGACGTACGGTTCCTCCCACAGCAGGTGCGAGTCGAAGGTCCATACGTGCGAGAATCCGTGCGTTTCGGCTCGTCTCGCAAGATCGACAACGCGCGATGCGGGCGGGTTGCATTGCAGCACGACTCCGATATCCATGTGTCACACGAGATTCTGTGACAGGGAGCGTTTGACGAATCGGCCGTGGCCTGCAGCCCCGACGTACGCACCGTCGTCGACGATCACGTGCCCCCGTGAGATGACTGTGTCGACGTGTCCGTCGATCTCGAACCCCTCGTAGGCGGAGTAGTCCATGTTCATGTGGTGCGCCTTTCCGAGTCCGATGCTGGTGTGACCGTTCGGGTCGTAGATCACGAGGTCGCCGTCGGCGCCGGGAGAGACGATGCCCTTCTTCGGGTACATCCCGAACATGCGCGCAGGCGTCGTGCAGCACACCTCGACCCACTTCTCGAGCGTGATCTTGCCCGTCTTGACGCCTTGGAACATCAGATCCATGCGGTGTTCGACGGATCCGATTCCGTTGGGGATCTTCGAGAAATCACCGATGCCCATTTCCTTCTGGTCCTTCATGCAGAACGGGCAGTGGTCGGTGCTGACGGTGGCGACGTCGCCGGTGCGAAGATAACGCCAGAGTTCGTCCTGATGGCCTTCGGCCCGTGACCGAAGTGGCGTCGAGCAGACCCATTTGGCTCCCTCGAATCCCGGTGCCCCGAGCTGCTCTTCGAGCGAGAGATACAGGTACTGAGGGCACGTTTCGGCAAAGACGTTCTGCCCGTTGCCTCGTGCGTGCGCGATCTGTTCGAGGGCCTGTTTCGCAGAGACGTGCACGACGTAGAGTGGCGCGCCGGTGACATTCGCAAGCATGATCGCCCGGTGAGTGGCTTCTTCTTCGAGCTGCCAGGGACGCGAGGTGCCATGGTAGTACGGCGCGGTGTCCCCTCTCGCTACCGATTGGGCGACGAGGACGTCGATGGCGATGCCGTTCTCGGCGTGCATCATCAGCAGCGCGCCGGTCTCTGCCGCAGTCTGCATGGCGCGCAGTATCTTTCCGTCGTCGGAGTAGAACACCCCCGGATACGCCATGAACAACTTGAAGCTGGTCACGCCTTCGGAGACCAACTCACTCATGGCTTTGAGCGAGTCACTGTCGACCTCACCGATGATCTGGTGGAACCCGTAGTCGATGGCGCACTGCCCCGCAGCTTTCGCGTGCCACTGGGCCAGGGTGTCCTGAACTCGTTGCCCCGGAGTCTGAATGGCGAAGTCGACGATCGTGGTGGTCCCGCCCCACGCCGCCGCTCGCGTTCCGGTTTCGAACGTATCGGATGCGAATGTGCCACCGAACGGCATCTCCATGTGCGTGTGGCCGTCTACGCCACCCGGGAGAACGTACTTTCCCGTCGCGTCGATCACCGTGTCCGCTGAGAGCGTCAGGTCTGCGGCCAGAGCGGTCGATCCCGGTTGCAGCACGGCGACGATGGTGTCGCCGTCGATCAGAACGTCGAGTAGTTGTGCGCCCGTGGGTGATACGACGGTGCCGCCGTGAACGAAAGTGGTACCCATGTCAGGACTCCCGCCGCATCATCAGGGCTTCACCAAAGGCGCGTAGGCGTCCGGTCTGCGGTCGCGGTAGAACGCCCAACGATCTCGAACGACCTTGATCAGATCCATATCGAGGTCGCGGACGATCACCTCGGGTTCGGTGTCGGAGGCAACGTCGCCGACGAACTTCCCCTCGGGATCGACGAAGTAGCTGGTGCCGTAGAAGTCGTCGTCGCCGTAGTCGGCCTCGATCCCGACGCGGTTGATCGCGCCGATGTAGTACTCGTTGGCCACCGCAGAGGCGGGCTGCTCGAGCTTCCACAGATAATTGGACAAGCCCCGTGAGGTTGCCGAGGGGTTGAAGACTATTTCGGCTCCCGCCAGACCGAGGGCGCGCCAACCCTCGGGGAAGTGACGGTCGTAGCAGATGTAGACCCCGATTCGGCCGACCGCGGTATCGAACACCGGCCAGCCCAGATTGCCCGGACGGAAGTAGAACTTCTCCCAGAAGCCGTTCACGTGCGGAATGTGGTGCTTGCGGTATTTCCCCAGGAAGGTGCCGTCGGCGTCGACGACGGCCGCGGTGTTGTACAGAACGCCCGGCTGTTCCTGCTCGTACACCGGCAGAATCATGACGATGCCGAGTTCCTTGGCCAAGGCTGCGAAACGATCGACGGTCGGCCCAGGCACCGACTCGGCGTACTCGTAGAACTTGGAGTCCTGCAATTGACAGAAGTACGGACCGTAGAACAGTTCCTGGAAGCAGACGACCTTCGCGCCCTGCTCGGCTGCACTTCGGGCATAATCCTCGTGCGCCTTGATCATGGTCTCTTTGTCACCGGTCCAGTTGGTCTGGACCAGGGCCGCTCGAACTGTTGACATGCTGTGTCACTCCGTCCCTCGCGTCGCTTGCCTCCTCAACATAAGTGATGCACGGGGTGAGCGTGCGGTCAATCGTGTTACAACATGACGTAGCGAAGTTTCGACCGAGTAACGACTCAGGTCGAGGGGAGCAGCAGCGACCTGACCGCGTCGATCGTGTCCGCTTCGGCGGCGGTCTTGTCGGGCCGATATCGCAGTACGCGTGCGAATCTCAGCGCTACACCACCTGGGTATCGGCTGCTGACCTGAGCGCCGTCGAGTTCGATCTCGACGACCAGATCCGGATTCAGATACACGGTGTGTTCGTCGCGTGAACGCTCGTGCTGCGGGAACTCATCGGTCTGCCACTGCAGCAGGGCATCGGTCAGACCCTTGAAGGTCTTGCCGACCATGATCGGCGTTCCGCCGTCCGGATCACGAGCACCGAGATGAAGATTCGACAGCCAACCGGTGCGCCTGCCGTAGCCCCATTCTGCTGCCAGGACGACGAGATCGAGGGTGTGCTCGGGTTTGACCTTCTGCCAGGTGCGTCCGCGACGGCCTGCCGCGTAGCTCGACGACAAGGACTTGATCATCACACCCTCGTGTCCGGCACCGAGGGCATCGTCGAAATGTGCGGCCGCGGCTGCGGCGTCGGGACGGAGGAGGGCAGGAATGCGATGACCGGGCGCAACGCGTTCGAGTGCGTCGAGACGCGTCCGAAGCGGTTCGTCCAACAGGTCGACGCCGTCGAGGTGGATGCAGTCGAAGAAGTAGGGGCTCAGCAGCAGTTCGTGGGTGCTCTGGGCCCCGAACCGACTCATCGTTTCCTGGAAGGGCCTCGGTCGTCCACTGTCGGTCAGCGCGAGGGTCTCACCGTCGAGCACGACGGACGTACACGGCAGCCCGCGGATCAACTCCACCAGCTCGGGCACGCCATCGGTGATCTCACGCAGGGTGCGGGTGTAGACGTGCACGTCTTCGCCACTCCGATGAACCTGAATTCGGGCACCATCGAGCTTGTACTCGACACTGACGTCCCCATCCAGTTCGGTCCACGCCGCCTCCAGCGTCTCCGCCGGAGACGCCAGCATCGGTCGGAACGGTCGGCCGACCTCGAGACCGAACTGCGACAGGGCCTCTGCTCCCCCGGTCAGCGCCGCGGTCGCCGTCGCCGACAGCGTTCCGGACAACATGAACGCTCGTCGTACCAGCGCGAGCTCGAGACCGGCGGCCTTGGCGATGGCGTCGGTCATGATTCCCTCCAGCGCTCCCTGCCGAAGCTCACCGGTCAGCAACCTGACGAGGAACCGGCGCTCGTCCGCCGTTGCTGCCGCAAGCAGCTCGACGAGCAGTTCACGCCGCCGCGCAGCCGATCCGGATCCGGAGGTCGTAGCGACAGCGGAGATCGCACCGTCCACCTCGGCGATCGTCAGCGTGCCGACGGGGGCAGGCGCAACGTCGATATCGGCGAGGGTCCGCCACCCGACACCTATGCGCCCCTGCGGCAACTCCCCCGACAACCACGACACGACGGTGTCGATGTCCGTGGTGTCGAGTTCCGCGAGCAACGTCTGCAGTGCATCGATCTTGGCCTTTCGGGACCGCGTGGCGCTCACGGCAACAGAGGTATCGATGATTCGAGTGAACAGCACAGTAGAAAGGTAGCCGGAACCGTCTGGCTTCAACCCTGTGTAGTCGAACCCTGCCGTCAGCTGAAGCCGAGCACCCGGTCTCCCCACGCGGCCCGCATTTCGCCGTCCGGATCGTCGACGACGGTATCCTGGCCGTCGATCACCAACGTCGCACGCCTCGGTTCGACGTACAGAGGCCAGTGCTTGCCGCCGTCGAGAGTTGCGGGAACACCGTGACGGGCGAACGCTACCCACCGTTTCATCACCCTGGCCGAGACTGCCATCGCTGCCTTGCGGCCACCGAGCCAGAACGTCGGATCCCGGTTCAGGGTACCGAAATTGCCGAAGACGTACGGCAATTCGGTTGCGTGGCCGGCTCCGATCCGAGCCGCCTTCAGCATGGGTGTCGCATGATCGAACCGATACATCCAGACCTGCGAGTGTTTGCTGTGTGCGTCGGCGATCCACAGGCTCGGCATCTTGAAACCGGCGTCCCGTGACATGGCCAGTGCACCAGCAGTTTTGGATCGATCCGGATAGGCAGACATGATTTCGGCGACACGGAAGGCCGGCAGTTCCGCGTGGTCGTTGGCGATCGCCCTGAACATTTCGGAGACGGTGTCCGAGGTGACGGGCATCAGCGGCGACTTCATCAGGCGAAATATCGACGCCTCGTCGTGGTTGGTTCCGATGATCATCGGGATGCGGTGCGCAAAGCCCTTCTGGAACGCCGCGACCGGGTAACGCGGGACTATGTCGCCGTCGACGACGGGGGCGATGCCCAACGTCCCCGGCACCTTCGTCGGAACTTCGTAACACAGCGTGTCGCCCGCCTCGACGACACGCATGAAGTCGATGGACTTCAGTTCGTGCACTCGGTCCGGTGTGATGTCGAGCAGTTCCAGGAATCGCGATGCCACCTGCGCTGCGCGTTCGGGCCCGTACACCGACGTTGCCGGGGCGCTCTGCACGATGGCGCGGTGGAAGAGTCCCTCGGCTTTCGGCGACGTCATCAGCGTCGTCACCGACGCACCGCCTGAGGATTCGCCGAACACCGTCACGTTGGAGGAGTCACCGCCGAACGACTCGACACACCGCTGGACCCATTCCAGCGCGGCGATCATGTCGCGAAGACCGAGATTCGACTCGAAGACGGTGTCGTCCGTCGAGAACGACGACAGATCGAGAAAGCCGAAGGCCCCGATTCGATAGTTGACGGTCACGACGACCAGCTCGCCGGCTTCGGCCAGGTTGCGCCCGTCGTAGACGCTCTGCGCTGCAGACCCGAGCGAGTACGCGCCGCCGTGGATCCAGACCATGACCGGCCGCGGAGTTCCGTCGGGCTCGGGCGCCCACACGTTCACCGACAGGCAGTCCTCCGACATCGGAATGTCGGGGTCCATCGGGACAGGATTGTCGAGTCCTTGCGGAGCGACCGCGCTGAACTTGTGGCAATCCAACGGCTCCGACCACGGCTCGACCGGGCGTGGAGATCGGAATCGATGATCGCCGTCGGGTGCCGCCGCGTACGGGATGCCCTTCCACGCGTACACGGTGCCGTCCAGATAGCCAACCACCTCCCCGTAGGGCGTATGCACTCGGCATGTCGCGTCACTCATGGCACCTCCTTGATTGCTCGACGAACGCCAACGTACCAACTCCAGATGAGCGGCTTCGTTGTTTATGCTGGCGGGATGAACCGACTGCGGGCATACGGCGGCTCAGCGTGTGTCCTGTGGGCGGTACTTCTCGTCGGCTGCAGCTCCGACGTCGACGGCACTGCGACCGCGCCACTCGCGACCGTCGACACCGATCCACCGTCCGTTGTCCGCACCACCACCCCGTCACCGACCACCACTCCGACGCCCAGCAGCAGTTCCCCGAGCAGCAGTTCGTCGCGGCCTTCCAGCACGAGCACCACAGCTCCGCCCACCGCCGACGCCTCGCGATTCGAAGGCAACAGCGGTTTCTACTACTTCACTACTCCCAGTGGGAAATTCGAGTGTGCGGCGTTCGTCACCGACACGTCGATTGTCGGCTGCCACGGAGAATTTCCGTCGACCGCTCCCCTCGTCGAGGGCAGCGGCGCTCCTGATTCACGGGTCGCTCCGAACACCATCGAGCTGACCGCCGGGTCGCCCGCCCGATTTCTCAGCTCGGGCGATCCCCGCTTCCACAGGTTCGACGGCACGGCACGCGCACTGCCGTACGGCGAGACGCTGTCGATTCCGGGCTCTGGCAGCTCGAACGGGGTGATGTGCCGGGTCGAGGAAAAGACCGGCGTCAGCTGCTCGGACCAGGTAGGTCACGGATTCACCGTGTCGGACTCGGCGTTCGAACTGAAGTAGAACGCTCAGCCAATCCCCGGAATGAACCCCGGATACACGAAGTGCTGCGGGCCGCCACCGGGCATCGACGATCCGGTGACGTTCGGGAAATCGAACGGCAACGCGACGAGCTTGTGCGGGTTGCCCTGTTGGTCCGCCTGCCAGCATCCGGTGAGTACACCGTGAAACGCGGTACACACGATCCTCGTATCGGTGCCGTACGGCGAGGTCAACCGGTTCTCGGCGAGCAACGGATTCCAGTAGGCCGGATCGGTGGGCGTCAAGAAGTTCTTGGTTTCGAAGGGCACGCTGGGGCTCGGATAGTCCGGGATCGGGGGCCACTCGTCGGCGTTCGCGATACCACTACCGGCCAGGATGATCCCAGCTGTTACTCCGACGGCCGCTGCGGCTCTGGTACACGTGCGGACTGTGCTCATCGGCGTAGCCTACGTCCGACTCGGCCCCGCACGCGGGCAAATTCGTCTACGCGTCTGTGCGCGCCCGAGTCGCCACGCGCCATGATGTATGGTCGGCGATGTTCTGACACGGGGTGCGTCCGCACATGCGGATGCTGAGATCACACCCGTCGAACCTGATGCAGGTAATGCTGACGAAGGGATGTCGAGGCGATGACTACGCCTATGCACTCGGTGGACTCTGTCCGCCATACGGATCGATTGTGGGAAGCAGCGGCCGATTTACGCGCTGCAATCGACGACTTGAAATTTCTGCGGTTGCTCGGCGACGGCTCCTTGCCGCTCGACGCGTTCCGTACCTATATCGAGCAGGACGAGCTCTACCTGGCCGGATACGCCAAGGCATTGTCGATCCTCGCCTCGAAAGCGCCCGATGCGACAACCGCGGCGTTCTGGGCCACCTCGGCGGCCGGCGCCGTCGAGGAAGCGACACTGCACCACTCGCTACTGTCGAGCGAAGTACTGCCCAGCCCTGGCTCACCCGCCGAACACTCCTCGGCATGCTTGGGATACGTCTCGTACCTGATTGCCACGGCAGCGACGGAGCCGTACTCGGTTGCGGCAGCGGCAGTTCTGCCGTGTTTCTGGATCTACGCCGACGTCGCCGTCCGACTGTCAGGCGCCGCCAGGGAAGTACTGCTGGCGGACCCCGAACATCCCTATGCGCGTTGGGTTTCGACCTATGACTCCGAAGAGTTCCGCACTGTCGTCGACGGCGCGCGCAGACTCGTCGACGAGGCAGCGGCGCTCGCGACCGAGGCCGAGCGCGAGTCGATGATCCGGTCCTTCGTCTCTGCCACTCGATACGAGCTGATGTTCTGGGACACCGCATTGCATCCGACGCCGTGGCCGGTGTCGCTGTGAGAAGACTATTCGCTTTGTCCGTCGCAGCGGTGTCGATCGTCGCTTTGTCATCCTGCGCACAAACGAACGATTCGGACACCATCCGGTTCGCTCTGGACTGGACGCCGAACACCAATCACACCGGGCTGTATGTCGCTCTTCAAGAGGGCTACTTCGCCGACGCCGGACTCGACGTCGAGGTGCTTCCCTACAACAACACCTCACCGGACACACTCGTGGACTCGGGCAATGCGGAGTTCGGCATCAGCACTCAAAGCTCTACGACGTTCGCGAAAGCCGCAGGTGCGCAGATTATCTCGGTGCTCGCGCCGCTGCAACACTGGGCGACCGCGATCGGCGTACGCGCCGACCGCGACGACATTCCCAGCCCGAAGGCACTGGACGGCAAGGTGTACGCCGGGTTCGGCGATACCGGTGAACAAGCCGGCCTACGGCAGATCATCCAGAACGACGGTGGTACCGGCGAATACGAGACCGTGGTGCTCGGCACCTCTGCCTACGAGGCCGTGTACTCGGGCACTGCAGACTTCACCGTGTCGTACCTCGCATGGGAAGGCCTCGAAGCCGAACACAGCGGGACGCCGATGAAGTACTTCGAGAGCACGGACTACGGCTTCCCCGACGCGTACGCAATCACGATCAGCGGGAACGAGAACTGGCTTGCCGACAACCCTGAGGAGGGAAAGAAGTTCGTCCAGGCGTTGCAGCGCGGGTACCAGTTCGCTGCCGACGAACCGGAGCGCGCCGCTCAGGACATCATCGATGCCAACCCTGGCACGTTCACCGACGAGTCATTGGTGTTCGAGAGCCAGCAGATGCTCGCCGAGAAGTACATGAAGGACGCAGCGGGCACCGTCGGCGGTCAGAATCTCGACAAGTGGACCGAATACTCGAAATTCCTGTACGAGAACGGTGTTCTCGTCGACGAAGGTGGAAATGCGCTCGACACCGAGCCCGATTGGTCCACCTACTTCACCGATGAGTACCTCAGCGGTCAGTAGCACGGCGGTCGGTCTGGCCGAACCAGCCGGCCAGCACGACCGTCGTCTCGGTGCCGCCATCCGATTCGCCTTCCCGTCCGCGACGATTGTTCTCGTACTCGTCGTTGCATGGCAGGTCTACGTCACGGTCAGCGGCATCAGGCCACAAGTACTGCCGTCGCCGTCGCGCATCGTCAGTCAGGGTTGGGCGCATCGAGAGGCCATTGCCGAGAACGCCGCAGCAACGGTGCAGGTCACGATCGTCGGATTCGCAGTGTCATTGCTCGTGGCGTGGATTCTCGCCGTCGCAGTCGACTTCTCTCCGTGGCTGCGACGGGCCGTAGTTCCTCTGTTCGTGGTGTCGCAGACGCTGCCGATCATCGCCATTGCTCCGCTGCTGATCATCTGGTTCGGCTTCGGACTACTGCCAAAGATTCTCGTGATCGCGCTGGCGACGTTCTTTCCGATGGCCATCGGGCTCATCGAAGGATTCGCCGCAGCCGATCGCGATGCCCGTTCCCTGCTGGCGAGCATGGGAGCAAGCCGCTGGCAGCAATTTCGCTACGTCCGACTTCCGTCGGCAATGCCTCGGTTCTTCACTTCGCTCCGCATCGGGGTCACCTACGCGGTCGTCGGCGCGATATTTGCCGAATACGCAGGCGCAAGTGCCGGACTCGGCATCTACATGAGCCAGCAGAAGAACTCGTTTCGAACCGATCTCGTGCTGGCCGCGGTGCTCGTGACCGCGGTGATCAGCGTCACGTTGTTTCTGCTGACCTACGCCGTCGAGCGCATGGTCGCACCGTGGGCTCTGGAAACTCGAACTCCGGAAGAACGACCGCGATGAGCCGAGTGCACGTATCGGATCTCACCAAGTCCTTCGGCGGGCGCGACGTACTCGCCGGCGTGAACTTCGATGTCGAAGCCGGCGAATTCGTGTCGGTGATCGGACCGAGCGGTTCGGGTAAGAGCACGATCTTCAACATGCTCGCCGGCCTGGACACCCCGGACTCGGGCGTCGTCGATGCACCGGAGAGCGCGTACATGCCACAGAAGGACCTGCTGTTTCCGTGGCGAACGGTGCTGGACAACACGACTCTGGGTCTGGAAGTTCGGGGCGTACCGAAGAAGAAGGCCAGGGAAATGGCGCTCGCACTGTTTCCTACCTTCGGGCTGGACGGGTACGAGAAGGCACGGCCCTCGGAGATGTCCGGCGGCATGCGCCAGCGCGCGGCAATGCTCCGCACTGTCGTGCAAGGCCACGACCTACTGCTTCTCGACGAACCCTTCGGTGCACTCGATTCTTTGACGCGCACCAGCATGCAGCGCTGGCTTCAGGACATGTGGCTCGAGTACGGGTGGACAGCACTCATGATCACCCACGATATCCGTGAGGCCGTGTACCTGTCCGATCGAGTGATCGTGTTGTCGGACAAACCTGCACGCGTTCGACGCCAAGTTGTGGTTCCGCTACCGCGGCCACGTGATCCTCTGATCGTCACCACACCGGAGTTCGCTGCCGTCGAAGCCGAGCTGATGGATGTACTGATCAACACCTCGCATTGATGTCCGCCGTACACGAAAACTAGGCGACGCAGGGAACCCCGCCGTCGACGTAGATGCCGGCCGGCGCCGAGTCCCCATCGGAGCGAGGAGCCGGGTCGGCGTCGGCGCTTTGAGTCTCGTTGGGCTGCATCGGGTCCGCCGGCGGGTCGAGGATGACTGCGGTGTCGGTGCGGAGCCGGTCGACGTCGACGATGTTGACGTCCTGCCCGTTCACAGTCTCGTACCCCTCCACTGGGAGCGTGTAGAAGTCGATGTTCCCGTCCACGACGCTTCCAGCGCCGGAGATAAGGGATACTGGGTCGAGCCCACTGTCGACGACGACGTCTTGCTTGGTACCCGCCACCAGAGCACGAAGCTCTCCGAGGTTGCCGAGGATGCCGGATTCCTTCAGCTTCGACATCACCCCTGCGACGAACGCCTGTTGTCGCCTCGTCCGATCCAAGTCTCCGTTTGCCAACCCGTGACGTTGTCGCACGAACGACAGTGCCTGTGAAGCGTCGATCGTCTGTATGCCTGCGGTGAACTGCGCGCCCGAATAATCGTCGTCGACGGCCTCTTGCAAGCACACCTGAATCGGCCCGACTGCATTCGCCACATCGTAGAAACCGAGCAGGTTGACCTCCGCGAAGTGATCGATCGGTACTCGGAGCAGCTGCTGCACAGCGGTCAAGGTGGAACGTCGACCTGCCTCGCGCGCGCGACGCTCCCGCGTGGCCTGGTCGGTCACGCCTTCGTCGACGAGTTCGGAGTCGGCGTCCGCTTTGGCGAGTCCGTACGCCTCCTTGATCTTCCGCATTCCGTAGCCCGGTACGTCGACGTAATCGTCGCGCGGAATCGAAATCGCCTTCGCGCGGCCACCGTCTGCGGGAAGGTGCAGCAACAGCAGCGTGTTGGTGTTGTACCCGCCGACATCACTGTCTCCCGCATGCAACGTATCGGTGACGAACTCGGCAGGAAGATCGTTGCCGTCCATGTCTTTTCGACTGTCGAGCCCGATAAGCAAGATGTTCGTATCGGCGCCGTTCTGCGACGGTTCGTTGTTCGGTAGATCAACAAGTGCGTCGGACGTCGTCAGTCCCGTCGTCGCCTCCCGGTAGACCGCCCACCCGACACCACTGACCAGAAGCGCCGACACCGCAGCCAGCCCGACGACGGTTCGCCCAGCATGAACGAGCCACGGCGTACGCGAGCTCTGCCCCTGGCGCGGAGAGGATCGGTGTCGGCCTGAAGTCGATCGATGCCGTCCGGCGCTGAACCGGTCCTCCGCATGCACCGATCAGACCTCAGCCGAGCTGCTGGGACGCAGGGGCGCCACCCAGGCGAGTAGCGAGTTCCGTCACGCTCTTGCGGGCATCGGTCAGGCTCGCCTCCGCCTGTGGAGCCAGCGGCGCCAATGCAGGAACACGGGTCGCCAGGGTCAGATCGACCGTCACGACATGCACATCCATACCGAGTGCAGTGCCGAGCACCTGCTTCAACTGGGCAACGGTGTGGTCGGCGCCGAAGTCCGGCGTCCCTGGTCCGTACTGGTTGCCGCGGGAGGACACAACGACGACCGGCTTGCCCTCGAGTGGACGAGTCGGCCCGTCGAACGGAACCGTGATTCCCGGTACGTGGATGTAGTCGATCCATGCCTTGAGTGTCGACGGAATCGACCAGTTGTACATCGGCGCGCCGATCAGAACGACGTCGGCCGAGACCAACTCGTCGATGAGCTCCTTCTGCAACGCTTCGGCAGCTGGGGATGCGACCTCGTTCGCAGTGCGGAGATGAGGGGCCCAATGCAAGGCCGACGTGGGGAGATGAGGCGGTGCATCGCGATGAAGGTCTCGATAGATCACCGAGTGGTCGGGTCCTATCGCGTGCCACACGTCCGAGAACTGCCCGGTGACGGCTCGGCTGACCGAACTGTCGAGATCGGCGGACGAATCGAGATGCAACAGCTGCGGCACAGGTTCTCCTTCTACTGGGGCTGTCTCAGAGTATGCCCAGTAGGGTCGGCGACATGGACCACCGGTACATCGCCTCGGCGCTGCCACATCACGACGCCAGGAAAGTCACCTCGATCATTGCGAACCTCGATGACCGCGTTCCGACGCTGGCAATCGACGGCGTCGAACTCGACATCGATGAACCCGCCCGTAAGGCGGTCATCGAGCTGCTGCGTCAGCTCGCCAGTGGGACCGCGGTGACGATCGGTCCGGTCGATGAGCTCCTCACGACATCGCAGGCGGCTGAGATTCTTGGTGTGTCCGACACCTACGTGCGTCGGCTGGCCGACTCAGGCCAACTGACGATCGAGATGCGCGGCACCCACCGCCGATTTCGCCTCGAGGATCTCGTCAGACATCGCGAACGGTTCCAGCCCTGAGGGCTCTAGCCTGCTTCGCGGCCAAGCAGCTCGGACTGTAGCGTCAACAGATCTCGGAAGGCTTCACCGGAAGCTCGCCACAACTGCTCGCCGTCGATGAAGTCGACACCGAGCAGATTCACATCCCCTCGATAGGCGCCGACGTCGACGGACAGCTTGCGCACGATCGTCGAGACGTCACGATCGAGGTAGCCCGAATCGGAGCGTTCCAGGGCACGAAACTGGGCGGAGAAGTGTTCGGCTGATATTCGTCGGTCGACGAACTGCGCTACCAGAATCACGAAGCGCGATGCGTGCAGCGATGGAGAACGGAAGGAATGCTCCACGAAGCTGGCCTCTCCCTGGTCGACAACGCCACTCGCCATCGCCATCGAACTTGATCGGATCGAACCGACGACGTAGCTGTGCAACGACTGCCTACCAGGGCGTTCGCACGGTGAGGGGTGTCGACGATTCGAGTGTGAAATTTGGAACTTCACCCACGATAGAGACGAAAACCGGATCGATCCGCTGTTTTGGAGATTGCTATGACTGGTCACAACATGGCGACCAGTCCAGTTGTGACCTACCGGAGCGAGCGGAGGGGCTGGCGTTCCGGCGTATCGAGTTCCCAGAAATCCCAACCGTCCAAGACCTCGACATCGCCGCTGATGTGAGTGGCCACAGCGCTCGCAGCCTCCGTCGGATCCTCGAATCGACGACCTTCCATCGGACCCTGCACGATCTCCAGTCGCGTGCTGGTCGGATCGAATCGGGCGCTGAGCCGATAACCGTCGAAGTCGGCAACGACGCGCAGACGAAGATCGACTACTTCCTCTACCGCTGCGACACGTTTGGTACCTGCCCGGCGGACTACCTTGCCGATCCGATGCGATGACGCCGATCGCGCTTCTTCGGCCAGTTCAGGATCGGCGTCGGCGTTCAAACCGAGGGCTGCCCACTTGTTGTGACCGTGCTGCACTCGGCCTACTGCGATTGCATGGTGACCTGTCCGCGTGCGCAGTGGCGATTCCTGAACCCAGAGGTCGACTTCCCCCTTGATGTCCGCGGCCATCTCCTCCGAGGACACCATGAAGAAATCGGGCTCACTCTTACCGAGATCCACGAACACCCAGTACAACGAGCCTGTGTCGTCGCTGGCCAGCGATTCATCCTGGCGACGGGCTTTCCAATCTCCCGCTGCCTTGGACCTGACGCGGACGACACAGCTCGATCCGTCGACGCCCCACACTTGAACCGGGTTACGCCGCGACGTGGTGAGCCTCTCGGCGCGACCTCCGTGCATGACGACCGCTTTGATGAATGCCCTTATGCCTTGCTCCGATACGTCTTCCACAGCGCTTCCTCAGATATTGCCTACCCGTAGACCTGAGGAGACGTGCCTACGACGGGTAGCACGCGCACGACTCCGATCTTTGACCTCAGCCTAGTGGTCCGACCCCGTTCACAGGAACAGTGCACAATCGGTGCGTGGAGATTCGGACAGCGCACGACGCGGCGCGGCATCGGTTCGTTCTGTACGTGAGCGAGCAGGTCGCCGCAATCTCGGAGTACTTCGAGACCAAGGAGCAGCGGACCTTCTTTCACACCGTGACGTTCCCGCAGTACCGCGGCAGAGGGCTCGCCGCGGTACTGACCGAGTACGCCCTCGACGACACTCGAACCAGTGGCATGACGGTCGTTCCATCGTGCTGGTTCGTCCGGGAATTCATCGAAACGAACACCGTCGAGTACGGGAGTCTGCTTACTTCCGCCGAACCGTCCGCCTAGCTCTGGCGAACAGAGGGTAGACATGAACGCGCTCGGCGTCCTTTCCCGTGCGCCGGTCGTATCTTTCCAACGACTTGGCGACCATCAATTCGTGATTCCGGATCACATTTTCGTACAGATACATATCGAGCTCCTCGAATTGCGCGCGGAGCAAGGCCCCTTGCGCGCGACTGAAATGGGCGCGCGGAAGACGCGCTGCCACAGACGAATACAGACAGCGGAATAGACATCGCTATCGCAGAAATCGAACGACTACGCCTGTTCGCGAAAAGAGTTGACCCGCAGTCGTATTCAGAATATTCACCAAGGTCCCACCCCGTTTCCATCCAGGTCCGTGTCGTTACGGACACCATCATGCAGCACGGCAGACCGATAGCGCCACCGATTAATTCTGACTACCACCGAACCGGTGATGCACCACGAATAATTCTGCCGTACAGCAGGATCAAGCCATTTGTAGCCCGCTCGGCGTCAGGAGCGGACCTGCGGAGCTGGCACCGTTGTTGCCGAGCTTGGACCTCTGCTCGGAGGCTAGCGCGGGTGCCAGCTCGTCAACAGAGGTGCTAGCTCGGCTGGGTATGGGGTTCCCGTCCTGCGGAGCATCACGGCCCGCTAGTTTGGAGGCGTCCCAAACCAGAGGAGCACCTGATGGGCAGACTTGTCATGTACAGCTCGGTGTCGGTAGACGGCTTCATCGCGGACGTGAACGACCAGCCCGGACCCCTGTTCGATTGGCTGCTCAGCGGTGACGTGCCGTTGGACGAGAGCGGCGCGTTGAAGGTATCGCAGACGTCCTACGACTACACCCGGCCGTACTGGAACGAGATCGGAGCGACAATCGTCGGCCGCCACGTCTTCGATATGACCGACGGCTGGGACGGGAAGCCTCCGGGCGGGGTCGACCACGTGGTCGTCGTGACGCACCGGCCGAAGCCCGACGGCTGGGACCCCGAGGCCCCGTTCCACTTCGTCGACGGCGTCGAGGCGGCCGTGACCAAGGCGCAAGAACTTGCGGGTGACCGGCTGGTCGAGGTTGCTGCTGGCGACGTCGGTGGCCAGGTGTTTGCCGCGGGCCTGATCGACGAAGTGCGCATGGACGTCGCACCCGTCGTCTTCGGGTCCGGCAAGCGCTACTTCGGGTCGGTGCACGCGCAGCACGTGTTGGAAGATCCCGACGTAGTGCTGCAAGGCAACAGCGTGCTCCACCTGCGCTATCAGGTCCGCCGTCAACCGATCTCAGCGGCGTAGCAACTGCGCCCTCCAAGCCCTTCAGCGTGATGGACGAAGGCAGCTCGTTTTCCGGCGGATTGACGGTCGAGGACGTCCGTGCACTGCTGGAATGAGGCGTTGGGGTTGGGTGCGGTTTACTCCCCTGTTGTGTGTGTGGTGGGTGCACATTCGGGGGGTGGATTTTCGGTGTGGGTGCTCGTGTTTCGGGGAGCGTCTGGGGGTGTGGGAGTTGGCACTGTTTGTGCTGAGCTGGCACCGGGTCTAGGACGTGAGCGGGGGTGCTGGCTCGGTACTGGGGGGTGTCAGGTCGGTAGTTCGGGTGCCAGCTCTGCTGGGTGCAGAAGGTGGTGGGGAATGCAGAACACCCCCGGCCACGGTGTGGTCGGGGGTGTTCTGGATTGTGAAGTTGTGTTCGGCGGTGTCCTACTCTCCCACACCCTGTCGAGTGCA
>NZ_JBMDIX010000018.1:0-122222 GCF_057808915.1 Rhodococcus sp. FG69
GCCGATGGTACTGCACTCGACAGGGTGTGGGAGAGTAGGACACCGCCGAACACAACTTCACAATCCCGAATACCCCCGACCACACCGTGGCCGGGGGTGTTCTGCATTCCCCACCCGGCCGAGCCAGCACCCTATCAACCTCCGAGAACCAGTGCCAAGTCCACAAAAACAGTTCCAACTCCCGGCACCAGCACTCCACCACGCACGACGGGGGACCAGATCAGCACACCCCAGGACTCATTCCAGCAGAGTGCGGATGTCGTCGACCGTCAGTCCTCCCGAAAGTGCGTTGCCTTCGTCCGTGACGCTGATGAACAGTTCGGTCTCTTTCGCTTTCAGCTCCATTTAACGGCTTGCTCGCGACTACGGGTAGGACCGTCTAGGTAGGTGAGCACGATTCCCTCTGCCTCTAGCCGGTCGCGGATCTGGCCTAGAAACTTCGTGAACCGACTGAAAACCAACGCGCGATGACCGCCGCGGATGACGTCGGTCAGCTGTGCGAGGTTCCACGCGACCAACCCGAGCCGCCCCTCATCGCAGTATCGGCGACCACGTGCGTATGTGTCGCTCCCGAAATGGAGACCTATCGCGAACCGTGCCAACGCGCGGACATCGCGTAGCCACCGTGTGCGAGGCCGCGAACCGAAGGCAGTGCACGTGCAGCGCTCAGTTGGCATATCTTCTGGTAGCGTCTACGCTGTTAACGGTACGAAACTGTTTCGATTCGATAAGGGGGATGGTTGATGAGGGCCGTCGAAGGTGCCCCGCGTCGGTCGAGGATCAGTGCCGAGCGTGAAGGCGAATTGCTGCGGGCTGTGTTGATGTCCCTCGGCGATGTCGGGTACGACCTGCTGTCGATGGACCTAGTGGCCGAGCGTGCGCAATGCAGCAAGGCGACTCTGTACCGCCGGTGGTCGAGCAAGGCCGAAATGGTGGTCGCGGCAATCGAGTCGGTAGGACCTCCGCCGTTTCTCGACATCGATACCGGTGGTCTTCGGGGTGATCTGATCACCCTTATGGACCGGGTGGCGGAGGGAGCGGAGCATGATTCGCGCTTGGCGGCCGCGATTCATCACGCGGTGATGGTCGATCCGCATCTCGCCGAAGCTGTACGTAGAACAATGCTGGAGCCTGAAGCCCGCTTTCTGGAAACTGTTGTGATGCGGGCTGTTGCGCGCGGTGAATTACCAGAACGGCCTTCATCGGCCGATTTTCTCCAATACATGGTATTCAGTGCCGTTATGACGGGCCCTCTGACCGGATCAGAGCCGCTCGATTCGGGATACCGATCGAGAATCATCGACGAAGTGATTCTGCCGTCGTTGTTGTGTGCGCAGAAGGTCCCCGTCGACTGAGCGTCTGTGATGAGAATTCGGGCGGGGAACCTGCGGAATAGATCCTCACGCATGGCTTTTCAATACTGAGTTGCTTCCGTCGATGTCCTCTCGGGCATCGGCAATTTCGCGTTTCCGGCGCAGGGTAAACCTCTGGTAGTAGTTGTCAAAACTGGCAGGAAACTGCCAGGCGCAGACATGGGGATCGTGACGAAACGGTCCTTATAGTGAACTGCAGCCGAACAATCGGTGAACAGAAGCCAACTGGACAACCAACGCATGGGTGCATCTGGGCCCGTGTGCGTCGGTGCAAAACTCGGAACAACTCGAACGGAATGCGATGAATTTCAATATTCAAGACCTGAGCGGAACGTTCTCGACGTTCGACATAGTGGTGTCTCTGACATTGTCGTTCGTTCTCTCGGCCATTATCGGCTACGTCTACCGACTCACCCACAAGAACGTTTCCTACAGTCAATCGTACGTGCAGACCCTCGTCGTGGTCGGCATGGTGATCAGCCTGATCATGTTGGTGGTCGGGTCCAACGTCGCCCGCGCATTCGCTCTGGTCGGTGCGCTGTCGGTCGTCAGATTCCGAAACGCGATCAAGGAAACCCGCGACGTCGGTTTCATCTTTCTGGTCATGGCCATAGGCATGGCCACAGGAACGCGCTTCTACCTCCTGGCCATCGCCGCTACCATCGCGATCTGCCTGGTGATGGTCGTGATGAGCAAGTTCAACTGGTTCAAGCTCGACGTTCAGCGTCAGGTCGTCAAGGTTCAGGTGCCGCCGGATGCGGACTACTCGAAGCTGGTCGAAGACGTACTGATCAGCTACTGCAAGGAGTTCGAGCTGGTCAGTACGGAATCGGTGAGATCGGGTGCATTGACCGAGTTGTATTACACGGCGCAACTCAAGTCCGGAAAGAAACCCGGGGAGTTGATCGCTGCCCTCAGTGAAGTCAATACCGGACAACGAGTATCCGTCTTGACCGGATACGACCAGACGGACATCTGATCATGGCCGACCCGAACACCAAGCTGCCCCCGGTCCCGACAACCTTCAGGCGGAGGCTCGTCCACCGACTTCCTCGAACACTGCGACAGCATTGGAAGATCGCTGCCGCCCTCATGGCGTTCGTCGTGGTGATGGCGACCGTGTTCGGGTCGACAAAGATACGTCCGTACATCACCGGCGATGCAACGGTGATCGCGTCCGAGATCACCGAGAACGTCCAGGGGACGGTCGATCTATTCGATCCCACTGTCTCGCACACGATCACGGTCGATATTTCCGACGGCGACTATCAGACGCTGAAAGACTCGTTCCAGAACGAGGGTGTCAAGGAATCGGTACCCGCCGACATCACCATCGACGGGACGCTCATTACCGATGTCGGTGTTCGGTTGAAAGGCAACTCGACCCTCGCCACCCTCAGCACCGACGACGGCACGATGCCGGGCGGGATGGGCGGGATGGGCGGCGCTGCCGCGACGGGTACCGAAGCTCCCGCCGAGGCGGAGGCCGGGGCTCCTGCGGAGGCGGAGGCCGGGGCTCCTGCGGAGGCGGAGGCTGGCGCTCCTGCCGAGGCCGAAACCGCCGTGCCATCCGAGACCGGTGCCGAAGCGGGCGCCAACGCCGGTGCAGGCCAGGCCGGCGGGATGGACATGTTCGGTGAACCGCTGAGCTTCGATGAGCCCGAAGATCTTCCGTTCCTGATCGATTTCGCGGAGTTCAGCGAAGGGCGCGCGTACCAAGGTCACACCACATTGTCGCTTAGGCCGTACACACCGGCGTTGAACGAGGCAGTGTCGTTGGCGATCACCGACGAGTCGGGGCAGACTACCCAGGACTTCACGTACACCACGTACTCGGTGAACGGCTCAGTGGAGACCACTCGACTCCTGGTCGTTGCGCCGGACGATGCCTACGCCAACTCCATCGAGGACGGAGATGGGGTGCTGTACAAAGCCAGTGCCGACTCGGACTTCTCGTACCAAGGCGATGACCAGACGACCTATGCCGAGCAGTACACCCAGATCAATGCCCTCGGTACTGCGGATCTGCAGCCGATCATCACGTTGCTGAAGTGGCTCGACGGGGCCGACCAAGCCGAGTTCGACGCTCACTTGGCCGACTATGTCGACGTCGACTCGTTGGCGAGCTACTTGGCGCTGCAGAATCTACTGGGCAACGGCGACGACATGGGTGGTCCTGGAAAGAACTTCTACCTCTACTACGACTTGGACACCAAGAAGTTCTCGTTCATCTCGTGGGATCTCAACCTGGCACTCAAGACGGACGCCACCGAGGGTGCGCACGACGAAATATCGATCGGTCCTGGCGGGGGAGCGGGCGGTGGTGGGATGGGCGAGATGCCGGAGGGATTCACACCGCCAGAGGGGATGGAGATGCCCGAAGGAATGCCGGAGGGTGGTGCGATGTTCGGAAATTCGCTCAAGGACCGGTTCTTGGAGTCCGCAGCGTTCACCGACGAGTACGACTCTGCGTACCGCACGCTATACAACGATTTGTGGGCAAGCGGTAAGGTGCTTGACGTCGTCGACGAGGTGGCAGCGTCAGTTCCGACCTCGGAGTCACTTACCCAGGAGGAGATCGACGCTGATGCTGCTGAGCTGAAGACTCGGTTGCAGCTGCGAACCGACTCGCTCGTCGATGATGCCGTCGTTACGGGAACGTCGTGAACGACAGAGGGCTATCAGCGCAGGGTCAAAACGTCAGCGGGGGAGACCTCACGACGCGGGTCGCGCAACGGCATTCCGTTGACCAGGACCATGCCCTCCATGACGTACGCGGCCGCCTGCGACAACGTGCGCGCGGCGCCGGTAGCCACCAACAACTGGGGAAGAGAAGGTTGACCGTTCATGAGCCAATGCTGCGCCCGGCTGGTGGACGTAGGCGCTCGCTGGAATGGCGAGTCGGCGAAACCAAGGTGAACTTTCGGGGCCGAGCGGTTCGAAGAACCCTGGCTGCGTGTGGGGCCTCCGCAACCTTGCTCGTCTCTGGGTGTTCGATGCCCGGCACCGACCCCGCTGCGGGATTCGGTGATTGGTGCACACCCGACGACACAGGCCTGGCCGAGCTATCCGGGCTTGTGTGGCAAGGGGATACGGGATATGCGATCGGTGATCGCGGGAGTGACGATCGGCTCGCCGAGTTGAACCGCGATTGCCAAGTGACACGATGGATCGACATCGGGGTCGAGACGGTCGACGTCGAAGACATCGCAGTCGATCGCGACGGAATCGTGTGGCTTGCAGACACCGGTGACAACGACAGCGAGCGGGACACGGTCGCGCTGATCGGGGTCGATGTCGACACCGGTGCGCGTACGTCAGTTCCGCTGTCCTACCCGGATGGTGCTCACGATGTGGAGGCATTCGTCCTCACTCCTGCCGGGCATCCCGTGCTGGTGACGAAGGTTGCCGATGGCGGCAGCGCGGTGGTGTACACAACCGGGGCGCAAACGCCTCCCGTGACCACGAACCCCAGCGGCCTCGTCGAGCCCATCGTGCTCGTGCAGGCAGGAACGGTTTCTGCTACCGCCGCAGACGGAAAGAGTCGTCCCATAACCGGTGCTGCGATCGACGCGGTAGGTAGGACGGGTGCGTTGCGCACGAAGAAGGAACTCTTCCTGTTCGACATTGCTCAGGGCGACGCTGCCGGGGCATTTACCGGTACCCCATTTGCCGTACTCGACGGACCGGATCAGCCGCAAGGCGAGGCCGTTGCATTCACCGATGGCGGCGATCTGTTGATTGCGTCCGAGGCTGACGGTGCCGAGGAATCCGGCGGTGACGTCGAGCTGCCTCCGATCCAGGTCATGTCGCCCGCCCGATAGTCACCCCGACACATGCAGCCACACCCACCGAAGGAAAGGAACGACGATGAGTTTGTTCGACAAGTTTCGTCCCAAAGCCGCATTGGAAAAAGAGGGTGCGACACCGGAAGATCTGACTACCGAACCTACCGGCTATCAGCAGACCGCCAGCAAACTGCACTCGTTCAATCGGTACGAGATCAAGTACTTCGTCGCTGAAGCCGATGTACCTCAGCTACGCGAGGAACTGGTGGCGCGGATGGACACCGATCCGTTCTCTCCCAAGGGCGGATACCCGGTGACCTCGCTGTATTACGACACCACCGACCTGCGGTTCTACTGGGAAAAGATCGAAGGCCTGAAGTTTCGACGGAAGGTTCGGGTGCGGCTGTACGGCGCGCCGTCCGAATGCGACGACGACACACCGGTTCAGATCGAAATCAAGCAGCGTGTCAACAGGGTGACGCAGAAGCGTCGAATTTCGTTGCCCTACGAAGTTTCTCAACGATGGCTCAATGGCCGTGAAGAGATCGACTGCGACCCTAGTCAGCGACCGTTCGTCAACGAGGTCAGTACATTGATCGCGAATCTCGACCTGCGGCCCATGGTGACCACCGGTTACCTTCGCGAAGCCTACGTCGGCCGCGAGGCCGACCTCGGCCTGCGTGTCACGATCGATCACAAGGTACATGGACGCGACCGCGACTTCCGTTTCAACTCCGGTGCCCAGAACCGCTTCATCATTCCGCCGAAACTTGCGATTCTGGAAATCAAGGCGAACGAACGAGTCCCGTACTGGGTGACCGATATGACTGCTCGGTTGAACATGTCGGTGATCAGGATTTCGAAGTACTGTCAGTCGATCGAGGCATTCGAGATGGCTCCGCGGTCACGCGCCGGTGCACCCGAACTTGTGCTTCCGGCCGATGCCGATTATCGAGTTCCCGCCGATCTACTCGAACCCTATGCCACAGCTCGCCGCTGAACTCCGTTACTCACCAGGAGATTTCGATGTTCGCTCGATTCAAGCCCAAGTCGGCCCTGTTCTACGACCTGTTCAATTCGTCCGCTCAACTGCTGGCGACGGGTGCCAAGACGCTTACCGAATTGCACGATCCTGAACCAGCATTCGACGCGATCGCTCAGCGCATGGCCGATCTCGAGCACGATGCGGACAGCGTCACCCACGACCTTTTTCGCACTCTGAATTCGAGCTTCATCACACCGTTCGACCGCACCGACATCTACATACTCGGGTCGAGTCTGGATGACGTCATGGATCATATGGATGCAGCGACGCAACTGCTTTCGCTCTACCGCATCGACGAGCTGACCCCTCAGCTGCACGACATGATCGACATTCTCGACGTATCAGCCAAGGTGACCGCAGATGCGATGCCGAGGCTGGCGTCGATGAAGGATCTCGAACGCTACTGGATCGAGATCAATGAGCTCGAGAACCGGGCGGACGCCTCCTATCGAACGTTCCTGGCGGACCTCTTCGGCGGCAGATTCGACGCCCTGACGGTTATGAAACTCAAGGACGTCGGTGATGAGCTCGAAGACGCTGCTGACGCTTTCGAGAAGGTCGCGCACGTTATCGAATCCATCGTGCTGAAAGAGACGTGAGTCGCGAGGTGGTTGCACTCATTCTGGTCGTCACCCTCGCGATGGCCTTCAGCTTCACCAATGGCTTCCACGACTCGGCGAATGCCATTGCCACTTCTGTCTCCACCCGCGCGCTCACTCTACGAACTGCGCTCGCCATGGCCGCGGTAGGTAACTTGATCGGGTCCTTCTTCGGAGCCAAAGTCGCAGCGACGGTGGGTGAAGGGATCATCTCGCTCGAGGTCAGCCCCGATGCCCTGCTCGTGGTCGCATGTGCCTTGATCGGCGCAGTCTGCTGGAATTTGATCACCTGGTGGTTCGGCCTGCCCTCCTCGTCGTCGCACGCGCTCGTCGGTGGGATGGTCGGGGCCGCGCTTGCCGGCGGAATGACGGTGCTGTGGGACGGTGTCGCCAGCAAAGTGATTTTGCCAATGATCGTCTCGCCCATCGTCGGGTTCGTGCTCGGTGGCGCGGCCATGGTGACGATCTTGTGGTTGTTCCGGCGGTCCTCGCCGAGTGCCACCAGCCGTGGATTCCGTCGAGCACAAACGGTATCCGCTGCCGCCATGGCTTTCGGCCACGGTATGCAGGACGCCGCAAAGACCATGGGCATCGTCGTGCTCGCCCTGGTGGTGTCGGGGTATCAGGACGACTACTCGATCCCGCTCTGGTGCTATTTCCTCACCGCATTCGTCCTCGCACTCGGTACCGCAACCGGCGGCATACGAATCATGCGGACATTGGGCAGGAAGATCATCGAACTCGACCCGCCGCAGGGATTCGCTGCCGAGGCAACAGCGTCGTCCGTGCTGTACGTTGCCTCGATAGGACTGGGCGCGCCGGTCTCCACGACTCATGTCATATCCTCCGCAATCATGGGCGTGGGCGCGACAAAACGCACTACTGCGGTGCGGTGGGGGACGGCGGGCAACATGCTGGTCGCGTGGATCATCACATTGCCCGCTGCAGCCGCGGTCGCAGCAGCGGCCTACGGCGTGGCAGCTCTTGTCCAATAAGTGTGCAATGAATGCCGAACGGAGACAGCAATGAAGAAGGCAATAGTAGGTGCCATGGTCTGTGCTTTTCTACTGAGCGGCTGCGGGACCGATGCGCAACAATCAAGTACCACCGACTCCTCGGAGGGGGTCAGCCGCGACGTGCTGGAGGCGCGAGCGGGATTCCAAGAGACACCGGGAATGACGGAACTGTTCGAAGACCTGTACGGGAAGGGTTTCGGAACAACGGTCAACGAAGTATTTGCGCTGGGCATCTACATTCCCGGCTACTGCGAGACCAGGGACCAACAGAACTTGAACGACGACGAGGCTGTCGAAGAAGTCACCTCGGCGCTAGGGGAGACGTACGGCTCCTCCGACGGAGAGCGCTGGGCTGCACCGATAGTGGAGGCCGCTGAGAAGCACGTGTGTAGTCTCTCGCGCTGAGGAGGACCGCTGCGAAATCTCGCTCTCGACGGGCACTGTTGGCGAGAACCCGCACTCACGGGGTCAGCTCGCGGCAAACCTCGCGTGAACTTCCGTGCGCATCGTGATGTCCCGAGGCTTCAGCTCGAACCCGTCGTCCGCGGTCTTGTAGGCGCGAGCGGTCATGGCGTACTCCTGATGTGCGGCAGCAACTCCTAGCAATCCAGGATCGGCGATCGCTAGAGCCGTGATTGCAGTACGCCCGACGCTCTGGGCGTACGCCTCGGCTTTCTCGACGGCATCCTGAACGGCAAGCGTGCGTACATGCCGCCTCTTCTCCGCTGCGCTGTCCTCCGTCAACGTCCAATCGAAATGTTCGATGTCCACCCCGTCGAGTGCAGAGACGGCGTATACGAAGGCGTCGACGACATCGATCTGGCTGAACTTCACCTCGATCGTGGCGAGGGCTTGGTAGACGTAGGGGAGTTGGTCACCGTCGTGATTGAACGGCCGGTTGCGTGAGTGCCGAACCTGATCCAGCGACCAGGCGTCGATCGGGCCGTCGGACGGGTTGTACAGCGGATCGATCAACCCGGCGAGTTCCTTGACGAGTCGGTGCGCCGGCTCGGCCGCCGCCTCTGCTGTCCGGCCGTCCGATCGGACGGCGAGCGACACTGCGCACCGCTCGGGTGGGTACGCGGCCCAGCCCTGACCGACGACCGTGATCTCGACGGAGTTCGAATCCATGGCATCGAGTCTGGCACAAGCGCCGACCGATTCGCGCTCGTTTCTACATCGGTCGAGGGCCGTCGCCTAGGCGCGTGGGTCGATCGGGCGGTGCGCCAGCTCGATCACTTCCTCCGATGTGAGGGGGCTTTTGGGGTGGTAGCTCAGGCACAGCGGGGCCTGGATCTTGTTGAACCCTTCGCCCTCGACTGCCGCGTAGAACTGGCCGGTCTTCAGCCGCCCGATATCGGTTGCCGAACTCCCCTTGGCCTGCGCCATCTCTTTCGCAGCATCGATTTGCACTGGGCTGTTGAGGAACCCAAAGAATTGGGTCGCCGCATTGCCTGGGATCCGGTTGTTCAAACCCTTGGGAGCCTGGGTTGCGAAGACAAGGCCGAGTCCGTACTTGCGAGCCTGAGATGCGAGCGCAAGAGTGCTCTGCGTGCACGCGGTCATTGCGCCGGACGGCGCCAGGGTCTGCGCTTCGTCCATGACGAACAGACCACCCAGTGGCTTCTCGCCCGCCGGGTTCTTCTTGATCCACGCGAACAATGCCATCTGTAGTTGGTTGACGAAACTCTGTCGCTGCTCGTCCGAGGGCAGACCGACCATACTGATGACCGAGATTCGCGCACGCTTTCCTGCCGAGGGGGTCAGGAGCAGACCCGGGTCGACCGGTGTTCCCTCTCCTCCGAACATGGGATCGTTCACCATCGAAGCCCGCAGATTCTGCGCTATGTCGGCCGCGATCTTCTCGGAGTTCTCGAGATCGCTTATGTAGTCCGGCAACTCGGACAAGAGATCGATCAACTGGACGAGACTGCTGCCGGAGTTTCGTCCGAAGTGTTCGAGGGTTTGGCGTAGAACTGCGGTCGCCTGGCTGGCTTTGGCGGTCTTGCCGGATATGAGCGCCCGTGGTGCGAGCGTCGCGACAGCTGAGTCGATTGCTTCGCTGAACTCGTCCGGGAAGTCCACGACGCTGGTGAAGTCGGGTAAAGGTTGGAAGCTGATGGGTCGACCGGCTGATCGTCTGGGAGTCCACACGACGACTTCGGTGTTCGCGTGGTAATCCGCGGCCCTGTTCACCTCCGCGTTGTCCCAATGCGGAGGAGGAGTGGGCCATGCGATACCGAGGCGGGCCAGATCATTGTTGGGGTCCAGCACGATTGCGGACACCCCGCGCAGTGCGCACTCCTCTACAAGGCGTCTGATCAAGACAGTCTTGCCCGAGCCCGAGCCGGCAAAGATTGCAGTGTGCTTGCGGAGGGCTTCCAGGTCTACGTGGAGTTTTCCATCTCCTTCGAGCAACCCGCCGAGCGGGACAGCGCGGGGGTCGATGACGAGTTCGGGTTCGGCAAGAGGCGGCTGCCCCTCGTGCTCCTCGGTTGTGACGTCGGGTCCGGGTTCTGAAACCGTGAATAATCCTGACTCGGAGTCTGTCTGGTCCTCTAGTGCATCGAGCAGTACCTTGATTCGATGTGCTGGCTGGCGGGACGTCAGCCACGCGTCGAGCAGCGGTGAGCCGTCGTCCAACATATTGTTCAGCGCTGACAGTGATGCTAGTTCGTCCTCGGTGATGCTCAGAGTGCGGCCACCGGCCTGTTGGAATTCGTTGACCGCCTGGGCAGTCTTCGGCCCCTTCGACCACGCAACGTTCCGGATGACGAATAGCTTCCGACGCGATATTCCGGTGTGAAGCCCAGCGGTCGTACACGCGGCCCGAAGTCGATTCAGTACTGCAACTGCGCTTTCCGACGCGATGGCCCGAAACGCCCAATGCTGCTCGTCTTCTGTTGCGGGGTCGAGCTTCTGGCGCAGCCGTGCATGGAGGGCGGGCTTCGCGCTCGGCAGGTTGTCGAGCGAAAATGCGTCGCCGATGTCTCCGAGTTCCTTGATCCATGCAGTAAGTCCTGCCGACAGTAGCGGCGGGATCAGCTTGTCCTCGAACTTATGGCTCGTCGGGAGGTTGGTGACCGCTTCCTTGCGGAATTCATCGAACCGCGCGTCGAGTAGAACTAGTTCTGACTCGTTGCCAGGATCGACGGTCACGTGCTCGTTGTCACCAAGAAGATCTGTCAGCTCGACAACCGAGTTGGTTTCGAGACAGCGGCGTATGTGCTTGTCCACGTTGATCATCAGCTGTCGGGGCGTTATTCCCTCTGCTGTGTCGAACGCAGCCTTCGCTACCGGCCATGTCGGGTACGGCGGTTCGAAGCCGATGCCGCTGTACTTCGGCTGAAAGCGCCTTTCCAGAATCTCTTCGGCGATCGAGGCTTTGGGTAGTCCTTTCAGCGGTGGTGTAACCCGGAAGCGGTCGGAGACTGTGCGCGTTGCGCGGGATTGAACGAGTTCCCACACACTTGGCAGGCATGCCACAACCGAGGCAGTGCGACCCAGATTCTCGCGGAGTGCCATCAATCCGTGCGCAACTTGCTCGAGAACAAGATCGGTCTCGTGCTCAGCACCGATCGATCCGTCGGACGATGAGCGAGACTGCGCGAGAAGCGTATCGATTTGATCCACGGCTAGGACCGACGGGCCCGTTGCTGCCAGCAACCGTGATATGTCCCGAACGACTTGCTGTGGTGTCAGGCTGGCGGTTTGTATTCCCCATGTCGTCCGCGCGCCAACTGTTACTTCGTCGATCGACTGAAGGAAGGCATTGCCGATATCGTGCACGGCCAAATCTGTTGTCGCGTAGATCGTCAGAGCGCGAAGTGTCGACTGGCTTTGCTTGATCAGGCGTGGATGTATCGCGTGGACGGAACCAACGAACTTGTCCAGAGTTTCGGGTGTCAGCTTGTCTTCACCGATTATTGCTCGTCGCTCTGCGCGACTGATATGTGCGGTCGACGCAAGTCGCCACAAGAACAACTTCAGCTGCGTGTCTTGCTCGGGTGCCGGCCGGGTCAAATCATCGAGCATTCCAACCAGAGTCGTTTGCCAGAACGTCGTCGAATCGAGTAGCCCGATCAGGAAGAAATACCCTCCGGAATTCTGCACACGTTCACGAACCTGCCCAAGCAGGTGAGTCTTGCCTGAGCCGGCTTCGCCTCGCATCGCGACGCCGATCGGACTTGCGTCCGAGCTTGCGTCGGCGTCGTCGAACGCCTCCATGATCAGAGTCAATGCTGAGTCATGGAGCGAGTGGGCATGAAGTTCGGACTGCGAACGCCACACATCGTCCGGGGTTGGAGCCCAGTTGAGTCGGATCGATCTCAGGGCTTTCCGTTCGAGATCGTTCATCAGCCCTCGATCGCAATCAAGTGAACCGGTCGACCGGCGATGGTGATCGACCCCTTCCGTACCGCTTCGGTGAGGTCCTTCTGGTTTTCCTGTGCGATAAGAACTACGTCGTCGATCCGATACATATCGCCCAACGCTCGGTCCAACTTCGGTTTGGGTATGTCGGTCAGCTTCTCACGGATCAACTGGATAGCGATCAGTTCACCCTTGCGGTCGGCCAAGCGCGAATACGCTTCTCGAACTCTGGCTTCTATGTTCGCTGGCATTGTTGGAGGTGCCGCGGGGGCGACTGGCGTCGGTTGCTGCGTGGTGGGCTCGAGCGTCGCGGGCTTTTGTGCACGAAAGAGGTCGGACAGGCGCAGATCATCACGGTCGAGGTATCGCTGGAGCCCAGCAAGAATCGCGTACATTCCCCTTGCTTGCGGTGTAGCGCGCGGGGGTGGCCCGCTCTTGAGTTCCTTGGCGCACTCGGCCCACCCCTTGTCGGTGAGGGAGTGAACCATTGGCTTCCTGCTGTAGTCGGTCTCGATCAACCGAAGGTCATTCAGACGCGTCCTTTGATCTTTCTTCAGTTCTGGACCTAGTTCCTTGAGTCGAGTGTTCGACGTCTCCTCGGCCTGAGCCATGAGCACCAGGAGTACGAGTCTCTCGGTGCCGGTCAGTTCGTCACTCGCCACGGGGTGTCCCTTCGATTTGTGCAGTGCGGGACGCCGAGTCCCGCTTGTTCCTGATGTACGTCTCGATAGCGGAGACTACAGCCGCTACGTCGTCGATGATCTGTGCGTTGGTGAAGCGCAGAACGGCGTACCCGTCCAGCTGCAGCACGACGTCTCGTTGCCGGTCCCGCGCGAATTTGATCGGGTGACGGTGATCGTCGCCATCGACCTCGATGACGCACTTTTCCGCCGGCCATCTCAGATCCACCACGATGGCCTCATGCAGAGGGGATGCTTGGAACGGTCGATTCCACTCCCTCCCGAATGCCCACTCGCAGCTCGCGAGTGCGCGTTCGAGCTTCTTCTCTGCAGTGCTTCCTGGGTGTGGTCGACCTGCCAGTGCGGGAATGTGTACGCGACGGATGCTCGGGGAGGTTCCGTACGGCCCGGCGATCGATATGTCGACAGAACGGATGTGATCCGAGTCGAAGTCGTCTGGACTCACGATCCACACCGCGAACCCGCCATGAACGGCCAGCCACACGCACCCTGCGACCAATTGCGACTGCTGGTAGCGACTCTGACCGGCCTCCATGCTCACCACCAGGGCAACCGACCGACGGTGGTAGGTCTCGGCAAGTAGCCGTCGTAGGCCCTCGGCGCGAGTCTGGTCGATGAACCTGCGACCGATCGGCCTGCCGAGAAGCGCAGCCTGCGACATCGCGATCACGAAAGGCCCGAAATGGTCCGATGTGGATGCGAGGTCGAGCGACAACTTCTGCGCGGCGAGAAGGTCGAGTCGGTTGGGCCCTTCTACATGTTCACCACCCGGGAGCCACGCTGGGAACGCTTCGAGGACTGCAGTTTCGATGCCATCGAGGATCGTGGTGACCACGCCACTCTGCGAATCGACATCGGCGATGTGGATTGTCGCCACGGCTGGGGCGTCGTCCGGAAGAGGATCGAGGGATGCTGCGATTCTGTGTCCATCGACCCCGCGCAGATGCGTTGCGCGATTATCCGGCAGACGGGCATACCAGGCTGCGTCGTCTTGCGCTCTCAACGAGTCCTCTGCTCAGGATTGACCGTCGATGTGCTCGAACGTTCTCGGGCCCACTCTGCGGGCGAATTGCGTGGGTCGAACATCGCGCTTATCTTGGCACGCTCGGTGGGTGCGCGCAGGAAGCCGATTGCAACTCGGGAGGCTCAACTGCACCTTTGCTGCGGGAATTCGATCGAATTCATTCACTCGAACGACCAAGGGATGGCGCAGAATGACTACATGACCGCACCGCCGCGCCGACGGTGGGTGCTTCATGTCGACATGGACCAGTTCATCGCCGCGGTCGAGGTGCAGCGAAATCCCGACCTGGCGGGAAAGCAGGTCGTGGTCGGCGGACGCGGCGACCCGACCGAACGGGGGGTTGTCTCGACAGCGTCGTACGAAGCACGGGCATTCGGAGTGGGGTCGGGGATGCCGTTACGCGTGGCAGTCAAGAAACTCCCAGACGCAGTATTCCTGCCGGTCGACGGAGAGGCGTACACCGCGGCGTCGAACATCGTCATGGAGGCGCTTCGGAGTCTGGGCGTCGTCGTGGAGGTGATGGGTTGGGACGAGGCGTTCCTCGGTGTCGAGACCGAGGATCCGGTTCAGTTTGCGCGGAAAGTGCACGATACGGTCTTCGACGCGTCAGGCCTGCATTGCTCGGTTGGCATCGGGGACAACAAGTTACGGGCCAAGACTGCTACCGACTTCGGGAAGCCTCAGGGGATCTACACGCTCACCGCGGAGAACTGGTTCGAAGTGATGGGCGAGCGATCGACCGAGGCGCTGTGGGGAATCGGCAAGAAGACCGCGAAAAAGCTTGCCACGCTGGGTATCACGACAGTATCCGAGCTTGCGGCCGCAGACGACGCCACGCTTGCCGCCGCATTCGGGCCGAAGACTGGGCCCTGGATCGGTACCAAAGGGCGAGGCGTCGACCACTCACCCGTGTCGTCGGAACCATGGATCCCGCGTTCACATAGCCGCGAAACGACCTTCCAGCAGGATCTCGAGAATTGGGACGCGATCACCGAGGAAGTTCGACGTCTGTCGCTGAAAGTGCGTGAAGATCTTGTCGCCGACGACAGGAAAGCGGTTCGCGTCACGTTGAAAGTCAGGTACGCGCCGTTCGAAACTCACACCACGACAGCTGCGCTCACGGCCCCGACGTTCGACCCTGACGTCATCTCCGATGCGGCTGCTGCGTTGATCGACCGCCTCGATCGGTCGCGGAAAGTCAGGCTGATGGGTGTGCGATTGGAGATGACCCCACCGGCCGATCAGACGCGAGCGAACAGTGCGGGTGAAGAACCGGGAACCTGAGCAACCTGATTTCGCGTGACGAGATGCCGCAGGTGCGCAGCCGCCTCGGACAGTGCCATCGTCTTCCCCATCGGAGATATTGCTGCCCACGGTTTGTACCACTTCATCCGCTCGGCAACTTGCCAGATGGTGATCTCGTCGTCACCG
Source organism: Rhodococcus sp. FG69 (assembly GCF_057808915.1). Classification (NCBI taxonomy): domain Bacteria; kingdom Bacillati; phylum Actinomycetota; class Actinomycetes; order Mycobacteriales; family Nocardiaceae; genus Rhodococcus; species Rhodococcus sp. FG69. Next base: position 15,349 of record NZ_JBMDIX010000018.1, read on the forward strand.
AAGGCGTCGTACAGATGATCGAGCCGTTCGCCGTGATGTTCGACGAGCTCTCCCGCCCGGCCGGCTACGTCGGCGATCGGGAGTCCGTGGGCTCCGAGCCCACGTGTGACGTTCATGGACTGCACGAGACGTAGTGAGTCCATGAACTCCGCCAGCGCATCGCGTTCTTCCAGGGGGTAGACGAAGTTGCCGACGTGGGGCGTCGTCTTCTGCAGTACGTGGTCTCCCGTGAACATGATGTCCGATTCGGGCAGATGGAAGCACACATGCCCCGGGGTATGACCCGGTGTGAACACCGCGCGCAGTTCGCGACCGGTCAGCGCGACGGTCTCTCCGTCGACGAGGACTCGGTCGGGCGCTGAGTCGGGTCCTGTGGGAGCGCGGAGGTCTACCTGCTTCCAGGCCTCGATGTCCTCCTCCGGCGCCCCGGCTGCCCGCATGTTCACTCGCTGCCATTCGAGCCACTGCTCGTCTCTGGGGGCGGTCATACCCTCGAATTGGGAGTAGTCGGCCTCGTGCATGGCGATCCAGGCCCCGGATGCTTCGCGAACACGACCACACAGCCCGACGTGGTCGGGATGGAAGTGCGTCAGAACTACGCCTTCGACGTCGGAAACCGAATGTCCGATCGCTTCCAACCCCGTGGTCAGGCCGTTCCACGCGTTCTCGTCGTCCCATCCGGCATCGACGAGAACGAGTCCGCCTGGGGACTCCATGGCATAGACGAGCGTGTGGCCGAGCGGGTTGTCGGTGATGGGAACCGGAATCTGGAAGATTCCATCGCCGATCGGGGCTGCGTCGCTCATGGCACTACCTCGTTGCTTGGTCCAAGTAATGAGTTCTCTTCACTCCATACTGACCGCCTCGTCGAGGCGCGTGGCAAGCGGGTCCGACAGAACTAGCGTCGACGCCATTCGATGGCCGGGCACGTGTCCATCACCATCGGGACACCCGAGGCGATGGTCCGCTCGAACGCTGCCTCGTCGATCACGCCCAACTGGAACCAGACCGCCTTCGCACCGACAGCAACTGCCTCATCCGCGAACTTTCCTGCCGAGTCCGATTTCCGGAACACATCGACGACATCGATGGGGAACGGAACGTCGGAAAGAGTCGCGTAACCCTGCTCGCCGAGCACGGTCGGCGCACTCGGATGAATGGGAACGATGCGCTTGCCTCGCTTCTGCAACAGGGCTGCGATCTCGTACGCGGTTCGATCCGGATTGCCGGACAAGCCGACGACGGCCCAGGTCTCGAGGTCGTCGAGCATCAGGTCGACGGACTCGGTTTCCTGCCACGAGGTCATGCCGGAAACGCTACACCGCGTTCGATCGGGAGCGCCATGTTTGCCAGGCGTCCGTGCACCACAGGGCCCATACGATCAGCAGCGGCTGGAACAGGAGTCGGACACCCCGGCTCGCATCGGTGTCCAGTCCGAATGCGTCTGTGTGAGTCAGAAATTGAGAGATGTTGCCGGGAAAGACCGCGACGAAGAACGCGGCGACGATCCACCCCGTCGGCGCCGAGCGGCGAACGAGGACAATCAGAGCCAGACCTAGAACGACCTCGACGACACCCGAGGCGAGGACTACGAAGTCTGCATCGAGCGGCACCCATGTCGGCACCTGGGCCTGAAACTCCGAGCGAGCCCAGAACAGGTGGCTGAGGCCCGCGAACACGAGGAACGCTCCGAGCAGCACGCGAGCAATCGACTTCATACGACGATCGTGCCGCAGGGGGTGGGGTAGGTCCACCCCTGGGGTCGGTATCGAAGACGGTCGGGTTCGACGAAAGTTGTTCTTGTCCAGCAGAGCAGACCAAAGGAGATCACCCCCATGAACATTCGCCGAATCACCGCCACACTCGCTGCCGCAGCCTTCGTGACGGGCGCAGGTGCATCGCTCGCCCACGCCGAACCGATCGATCCGGTCAACGGACCGGGTCGGGGATGCCCCATCGTCAACACCGATTCCAACGGCAACGAGACGGTCACCTACGCCCACCCGGGCGATCGAAACGGTGTGCTGGTGTGCGGAAAAGACGGAGAGTGGTCGTTCGGGCGCACAGCGGGTGGCTACAACGGAGTCGTACAGGCCCCCAATGCAGGGGTAGCGCACCGTTGAGTCGAATGGCGAGTGCGCGAGGTGGCTATGAGGTCGCGTGCAGACGCGCGGCCGCAACTGCACCGACGGTACCCAGCGCCAGGACGACCGTCGCGACGACGAAGGCGACCTTGTAGGAGTTGCCGAGGGCAGGCGCTACCACGAGTGGTCCCAGAACCTGCCCGACGCCGTAGACCGCAGTCAACGTTGCCGCCGTTCGTCCGATTGGCAGTCTGGCTGCGGTGCTCAGCGTGAGCATCGTGATGCCCATGAACGTGCCGCCGAAGAGTACGGCCGAAACTACGGCGACTCCGGAACTCTCGGACAGAGCAGGTAGCAGGGCAGAGAGCGTCTGGAGCGAGAACGCCGCAACGAGTGCGCGCCGCATCGTGATTCGACGAGCGATGGCCTGCCACAGCACGGTCGCGGGAACTGCAGACAGGCCGACGACGATCCACACTGCCGGACCGACCGAGGAATCACCGTGGCCGCCGACTGCGGCCACGAGGAAGGTGCCGACGATGATGTAGCCGAGACCCTCGAAGAAGTAGGCAGTCAGCAAGACCCGCCAGATCAGCCGCTGCCGAGCGGACGGACCGGCGTCATCATCGGGCAGGTGAGATTCTGCGTGTATGCGCAGAGTCAGGGCTGGCGCGATCAGGACTGCCGTCAATACTGCGGACGCAATCCACAGCGCCTGCCATGAAAGGTGCGGTGCCGCAGCGAGTGTGAGAATTCCCGAGGCGGTGATGCCTGCCCCGACACCGCCGAACGTGATGCCGGGGGAAGAACCAACCTGCTTGGCGACGGTACTCGCACAGGCGAGGAACACAACGGCACTCGCCAATCCGGCCACCGAACGCAGGAGCGAGAATGCAAAAGTACTGTCCACGAACGCCATTGCGACCTCGCTGGCGACGAGAATCGCAGCCCACGACCTGAACGCGGATGTACGGTTCAGTCCGGGGCGGATCGAGAGCGCCACGGCGCCCAGGAGATACCCGGCGTAGTTCGCGGTTGCGATGACCGCACCGCTGCTTGGTGTCACACCCGCTGACTCGACCATGATGGGCAGGATCGGGGTGAATACGAAGCGACCGACGCCCATTGCCGCTGCGAGTCCTGCAGCTGCCGCGATGGATATGCGTCGACCGTCGAGTTCGTTCACGCAGCTAACGGTACCTTCGCGCTATCGAGCGCCTCGCCCACCTCTGGCGGTGATGCGGGGCCCGACATTTCTTGCGTTCGTCACGCACCTCCGCTGGAAATGTTCACCAGCCAGTTGATCCCGAACTTGTCGGTCAGCATTCCGAACGTGTCACCCCATGGAGCCGCGTTCAGGCCCATGGTGTTCTGCGCGCCGTCGGCGAGCTTGTCCCAGTATCCGGTGAGCTCGGCTTCGTCTTCGCCGCTCAGTGAGACGGAGATGTTGTCGCCCACGTTCAGGTTCATACTGGCAGGAGTGTCTGCGCCCATCAGTGTCAAGCCCGACGGGGACTCGAGCTGGCCGTGCATGATCTGGTCCTTCTCGGCCGGATCCTCGCTCGCACCGAAATCGGCGAACGTGTTGAGGAGGAGTTCGCCGCCGAAGACAGTCTGGTAGAACTCCATCGCTTCCCGAGCGTTGCCACGGAAGTTGAGGTACGGATTGAGTCGGGTGGGCATGGTTCATCTCCTCGTCGACGGGTACGACGACCATCGTAGAGCGTCGGCTACCTGCCCACGGCGGATTGCCCGGTGTGGACGGGCAAGTGTTGTCGAACGTGACCTACGCATTCACGAGCGGTGAGCCGCACTGGTCGTCGATGGAACCACGACGCCTTCTCGAAGTAGCCGGCGAACGACGACGACGGCGCTGCTTTGATCCAGCCCGTCAAGATCTCCAGTCCTGCAGGGCTTTCCGGAATTCAGCTGCATGATCGCATCCGAGGCCTCGATCGGGAGCGACACGGTCTTGCTCCGGAGGCCGAGGTGGACCCTGGACTCGTCGGTGCTGATCCGAGCAACCAGCCCTTGCCGCCAGACGACAGTGCTGTTCGCGTCGAGGGAGGACATGAACGACATCGTCCGTAGCGGACTCACCGGTTCCGGACGGGTGATGTCGGCGAGCCGTCGGCCCAAGCGCTCGGCGATCCGGCGGCGGGCCTGCGGCGACGCGCGGAGATCGTCGAGAACCGACGCGACGTCGTCGAGAACCCGATCCACGTACGGCAGTACCGAGTCGGAATCCGTCAGGTCGAGACCTGCCGGCAGTGGTTCCCGAAGCCGCGGTTCGTCCTGCAACAGGCCGAACAACTGGTTCGCGACGTCGTAGCGATTGAATGATGCGACACCGACGGTCAGGTGAATGGTGTTGTATCCCAGAGCTTCTGCGGAGTGTATCCAGCCGCGAGGGAGGTACAGGGCGTCGCCCGGCTCCAGCACGGTGTCGAGCAGGGGGGTCTCACTCGCACGGTCCTCGACTGCGTCCCGTCGGTCCGACCACGGCTGGTTCGACAGGGGGTGGGTATGGACAGGTGGGTGGAGGACCCATCGCTTCGCTCCGCCGATCTGTAGCACGAACACGTCGTGAACGTCGTAGTGCGGCGCAAATCCGGTGGACGATGCAGGCGTGATGTACGCATTGACCTGTGCAGGATGGCCGATGTCATCGACGAGGTCACGAACGAAGTCGATCAGCGGGGGCCAGAGGCGGTGCAAGCCCTGAAGGACGAGTGTGTGGCCGTCGGCGAATGCCGACAGCACTGCTGCCGAGTCCAACTGGTCGGCCATCTCGGCACCGAATCCGCCCGAGGACGTGAACTCCGACTTATCGAGCAGGGAACCGTCTTTCGCCATCCGGGCGAACGGCGTTCGGACTCCGCGGTGCGAGACCAATTCGTCGACAGACGCGGAGGACATCAGGTCGTCGAACGAGCCAGGCAGTTCGTGTGCGCGGGACAGTAGCGGCTTCCGGCCCCAGTAGTCGTCGGCAAAGGTACGTTCGTCGACGGAAATCAGACGACCGAGCGCGGACCGGTAGTCCGGTCCACGCTCGTCCGCGCGACGATCGCTCAAGCCGTACCGTCCGCACCGCCGTCGTGGCCGTTGGGGTTCGAGCCGCCGTCGGCTGGGCCTTCGCCGGGTCCGGCAGCGCCGTCGGCTCCGCCGTCGTGGCCGTTGGGGTTCGAGCCGCCGTCGGCTGGGCCTTCGCCGCTGGATCCGCTTGTGGTGATGTCGTCGTCGTTGATGCTCATCGAATGCCTTTCGGTCGACGTGGGTGCTGCGAGCAGGGGACTGCCCTGCTCGGACCATGCATTGACGATTCGCACTGATTTCAAACACTACGATCGCCGTATGAAAGCGCGCTCGGTGACTCTCTCCGACCTGGGTGCTTGGGTGATCAAGTGTAATCCTGCCAAGACCGATCTGGCGTCGATGATTGCGACGGGAAAAGCGCAGCAGCATTGGTGTGTGGCCACCAACTATCGGACCGAACTGATGGCGGCCGGCCAACCTGTTCTCTTCTGGGTAAGCGGTGCTGCGCGTGGACTGTGGGGTGCCGGTCGTATTACCGGCGCACCGATCCGCGGCGCGGTCTGGACAGTGCCGACCGATATCGACCTCTTCGCCGACCCGATCGACGCGTCCCGTTTGTCCGCCGTTCCCGACCTGGCGTCGATGGAGGTCTTTCGGTCGGCGCAGCAATCGAATCCCTCGTGGGTCAGCAAGCGCGAATGGGCAGCTATTCGGACGTTGATACCGATCGAAATGACGTAACCGAGAAGACTGGTGGAACCGATCGGCCACCGAGCGCGTCCAATCGAGTATGAAGCCAGACGCTCTCTACGGAATCGGGGTTGTCCGATGACCATCCACGTCGATCACGAAGCGCTCGAACAAGTGTCGGACTTTTTGAACAGGACAGCGTCCGATGTCGACGCCTTGGCTACACAGATTCCGGCTGAACCCGACGCCGGGGTCGGGAGCGGCCCGCTGTTGTTGATCGTGTCGTGGTTGCTTGCAAATGCAGGACTCCTGGTCGAGGGTCTTTCGACGGCAGGAAGTGCTGTGCACGAAGCAAACTCGGCCTACCGTGGCACGGACCTGGAGACGGCGGACCGGGTAGCTCTCGAACAGTGGGCGCGCTGACATGGGGATCGATACCAGAATCGACGGAACGCCGGAGTCGGTGCACGGCATCGCCGACTGGGTCGCCCACGCAGTGGCCCCACGTATCGAGGGCGCCGCGGACGAGGTGTACGCCTCCAGGAATGTGGCCGACGCGGGATGGGACGGGCCGGCCAGTGATGTATTCGTCCACCGAACATCGTCCACCGCTTCGGATGTGGACATCTTCGCCGAGGCGGTGAACGCATGCGCCTCTCGGCTGCGCGGGGCGGCGGATGCGTTGGCGACAGCCATAGCAGCGATGGCTGCGGCCAGGGACGCCGCGTCGGCCGCAGGTTTGCTCGTGATGAGTGATTCCATCGAGGTTCCGATCCTCGACGACCTACTGCCGGCATATCGGGTGGCCGAGGACGCAGTAGCCGTTGCGCGGGAACACGAGCGGCGGTACGCGCAGGAACTGAAAGACGTCGTCGACGGACTCGTCGCCAAATGGTTCTTCATCGGTGTGGATATGATCGCCACCGGCGTCGAGGTCGGAACCGCACTGTATTCCAGCCTGCTGTCGGCGCGCGCCGAGGACCTTGCGGCCCGTGGCCGAGCACTCATCGACTCGGCTATGAATGCCCGGCCGGACGTCCCCGCCGCTCGAATTTACGACGATTACGATTGGGGCCGGGAGTTGACCCGCCGGGCCGACGACCTGGCCGAGACCGCCGCGGATCTTGCCGGGCGGGCTCGGTTGATTCCGATCAAGGTCGGCGGTCTCACCGCTGTGGCCGAAATAGCGTACGACATCTATTCCGGTACCCCCGCCAAACAGGCCGTGGTGTCGGGAGGGACAAGCATGCTCGCTACGGTCGCAACCGGCGCTGCGGTCGGCACTCTCGTCGGCGGGCCGGTCGGGGCGGCCGTCGGTGCCGGAGTCGGGGCCCTGGCCGGCATCGCTACCTCAGGGATGGTCGACGGGGTGTTCGAAGACGGCTACGAGAGCGTCGGCGACACCATGGCCGATGGCGTCGGTGCACTGCATGACACGGGCAAAGCGATCGCCGATCTGACGACCGGAGCGTGGCGTGCCGTCTTCTGATCCGCGCCTCAGGCCTCGTTCGTATCCGACGACGTCGTTGCTTCGCCGACTACAGCGGGCCGCGCGAGCGCCCAGCCGCCGAAGATGAGGGCGATGGCCAGCATGACGAGACCGACCCACAGGTTGGCGATGGTGCCGACGCTCATGTCGACGACGTTGTTCGACGGCGAGGAGTGTGTCTTGCTTCCGAACGCCGAGGGAAACAGACCTGCCAGCGTCAGCAGGACCCCATAGATGCCGAGTAGTACCCCGATGACCGATCGGATGTCGAAGAGTCGGGCGACGAGCCCCGGTGTGTTCTTCTCAGGAGTTGTCATGTCCGGATCCCTATCAGTGGAAGACGATGTTGAGAATGATGACAAGGCCCAATGCGAAGCCCGCCAACGGAACCGGGCGTCGATACCACGGGTTGGTGGCGTCCTCGGGGTCGGTGAACATCTCCCGAGGCGTCTCCGAGTAGACGAAGCCGACGAGTTCCTTGGCCGGTTTCGGCTGCGTCACCATGCTGACGCCGATGCTCACCGCGATGTCCACGACGAAGGCCGCGGAGGCTGCGACGAAGGGCATTCCCTGTCCTGGAAGGTTGATCACTCCGACTTCCGACAGCACGAACACGAACACTGCCGCCGAGGTTCCGGATACGAGTCCGATCCAACCGGCCGCGGGCGTCATGCGCTTCCAGAACATACCGAGGATGAACGTCGCGAACAGAGGTGCGTTGAAGAAGCCGAACAGCGTCTGTAGGTAGTCCATCAAGTTGGAGTAGCCCGAGGCGATCAGCGCTGTGAAGATGGCCATGATCGTCGCGACGACGGTCGCCACGCGTCCGACGGTGATGTAGTACCCGTCCTCGCGGTCCTTGACGATGTACTGCTGCCACAGGTCGTAGCTGAAGACGGTGTTGAACGCGGAAATGTTCGCCGCCATGCCGGCCATGAACGCCGCCATCAATCCTGCGATCGCGACGCCCAGCAACCCGTTGGGCAGAATGTCGCGCATCATCAACAGCATCGCGTCGTTGTACGTGATGTCGCCTGTGCCGTTTTCCTTGAGGTTGATCATGTCGCCGATGGCGGCGGCCGCGATCATGCCGGGAACCACGACGACGAAGGGCACCAACATCTTCGGGATAGCACCGATGATCGGCGCGCGCCGGGCCGCCGACATCGAACTCGAGGCCATCGCGCGCTGGACCTCGACGAAGTTCGTCGTCCAGTAGCCGAACGAGAGCACGAAGCCGAGGCCGAACACGATTCCCACTACCGACAGGATGGGGGAGTCGAAGCCGCTGAGCGCCTGACCTGGCCAGGACGAGAGCTGTTCGCTTGTCGATGCGGTCACGGTGCCGTCGGTGACGGTGGAGACGACCTTCTCCTCGAGCCCGGACCAGCCGCCGATCTTGATCAGTCCGATGATGGTCAGCGGGACCAGGGCAGCGAGGATGACGAAGAACTGCAGGACCTCGTTGTAGATCGCTGCCGAGAGTCCGCCGAGGACGGTGTAAGTCAGAACGATTGCCGCGGCGACGATCAACGACACCCAGAGCGACCAGCCCAGAAGCACTTTCACCACTGTCGCCAACAGGAACAGGTTGACGCCAGCGATGAGGATCTGCGCGACGGCGAAGCTGATGGCATTGACGAGATGCGCTCTCGCGTCGAATCGTTTGCGCATGAACTCGGGAACGCTTCGAACCTTCGAGCCGTAGTAGAACGGCATCATCACGACGCCGAGGAACAGCATCGCCGGGATGGCACCGATCCAGTAGTAGTGCATCGTCGCGAGTCCCAGTTGGGCGCCGTTGGCCGACATGCCCATGATCTCGACGGCGCCGAGGTTGGCGGAGACGAACGCGATGCCGGTGACCCACGCGGGTAACCGACGGCCGGAGAGGAAGAAGTCGAGACTCGTCGACAACTGTCGACGGGCCACGTATCCGATCCCGAGAACGAACACGAAATATACGGCAATGAGTACGTAGTCCAGCGCGTTCGTGTTGAACGAAAGCACGCCTTCTGCCGCAAGAGTCGACGTCACGCGTCAACCTCCCTGAGTGAGTGAGCTGGCTCACTGATGTGAGCGATGTGAACACAAAGTAACAGGTTCAAACAATTGCCTACATCCGATCCCCTCGAATCGCTTATATCTGTTTGGTAATGTTCGATTCATCAAGGCCGTCGTGCCCCGAATCAGAGGTAGGTGCCAATGCTGGCAGCCGAGCGGCACGCACGGATCACCGCCGCACTCCGCACTGACGGTGCGGTGAAGGTCGTCGAACTCGCCGAGCTGCTCGGCGTCTCCGAAATGACCATCCGGCGCGATCTGGACGTGCTCGACGACCGCGAACTTCTGCGCAAGGTTCATGGCGGCGCCATCACGCGCAGCAACCGAGGCGTCGAACTACCGTCGACCGCGAAGGCCGCCCGTCAGCATGCCGAGAAGGTGGCTATCGGGCGCGCTGCGTTGGGCAGTGTCGAGGACGGGATGACCGTGGCGATCAGCGCCGGGACGACCGCGCTGGAACTCGCACGCCTTCTTCACGGCCGGTCGTCGATCACCGTCGTCACCAATTCCATTTCGATCTTCCAGGAATTGACGGGACACCCCGACGAACCGAACCCGGTGGTGTACCTGACCGGCGGTTCGCGAACGCCGTCCGATGCGCTTGTCGGACCGATCGCCAACGCCGCGCTCCATTCCTTTCGCGTCGACGCAGTCTTTCTCGGAGTTCACGGCTTCGACATCGAATCCGGATTGACCTCGCCGAATATCGCTGAGGCGGAGACGAATAGAGCACTCATCTCGACGAGTCGTCGACTGTTCGTCCTCGCGGACAACACCAAGTACCGCGAAGTGGGGACCAACGTGTTCGGACGAATGGCCGACATCGACACACTCGTGGTCGACGACGGCCTCGACGCATCCGATCGATCGGCGCTCGCACCGCACGTGCAGAACATTCTCGTAGCCGAGACGGAGAAAGAATGACCACTACCGAGCAGCCCGTTCGCAGCGCCCTCGCCGACGGGCGCGAGATTCTCTTCTACTCGTTGCCAGGCAACACCGCTCGCCCTGTCCCCGATGTGCGGCCGCTTGCGGCACGGTCGGCGACAACGCAATCGGAGGTCCGTCGCGACCGTCAGACAGGGGACTGGGTTGCGATCGCCGCGCTGCGGCAGGATCGCACCTACAAGCCGCCTGCCGATCAGTGTCCGTTGTGCCCATCACCAGCAGGAGATCGCAGCGAAGTTCCCGCGGCCGACTACGACGTCGTCGTGTTCGAAAACCGTTTTCCCAGTTTGTCTCACGCAGGTGACGGCGCGCCTGCCCTGCACGCGGACGCGCGGGAAGCGGCGGGAATCGGTAGGTGCGAGGTCATCTGCTTCTCCAGCAACCACACCGCGTCGTTTGCGGACCTGACTCAGGATCACGCACGGTTGGTAGTCGATGCGTGGCGGGCGCGGACCGAGTCGATGATGGCGATGGACGGGGTGGAACAGATCTTCTGCTTCGAGAATCGCGGCGAAGAGATCGGGGTGACGTTGTCGCACCCACACGGCCAGATCTACGGCTATCCGTATCTGACGCCGCGCACCGCATCCATGCTCCGGCAGGCACGCGAGTTCGCCGAGTCCCATTCGTCGAACCTCTTCGCGGACATTCTCGCCACTGAAATCGACGATGGTCGACGAATTCTGATTGCCGACGAATACTTCACAGCCTTCGTACCGTTCGCAGCGCGCTGGCCCGTCGAGGTGCACATCTATCCGAATCGGCACGTGCACAACCTGACCGAACTCACCGAGGCCGAACTGGATTCTCTGACGGCTGTGTATCTCGACGTGCTAGGGCGGTTCGATCGAATGTATCCCGCTCCGCTGCCTTACATTTCGGCACTCCATCAGTTTCGGCCCGAGGGCGTGCAGGCGGACGGATACTTCCACATCGAGCTGATGTCGGTGCGACGGTCGGAGACGAAGTTGAAGTACCTGGCCGGTTCCGAGTCGGCGATGGACGCATTCGTCACCGACGTGACGCCGGAACAAATGGCTGACCGATTGAAGGCACTATGAACACCGTTATTGCGCAGGCGCCGGGTCGAATCAACCTGATCGGCGAACACACCGACTACAACCTGGGCTTCGCTATGCCGATCGCGCTCGAGGAACGAACGACGGTTCGGTTCGAACCGGACGGGACGGGACGAATTACTCTGCGGAGCAACGAGGAAGGTGACGGATCCTCGTTCGCCTTGTCTGCTCGGCCTGGAGACGTGGAAGGCTGGGCCGAGTACCCCGCAGGGGTGATCTGGGCGTTGTCAGCGGCCGGTCACAGCGTCGTCGGTGGGACCATGGAGGTCAGCAGCGACGTGCCCATCGGTGCAGGCCTGTCCTCGTCGGCTGCCCTCGAATGCGCGGTGCTGTTGGCGATGAATGCGGCGACGGCTACCGCCATGGACTGGTCGACCGTCGCCCGTATCGCTCAGCGAGGAGAGAACGACTTCGTCGGAGCGCCTACCGGTTTGATGGATCAGCTGGCCTCACTGAACGGTGAGGCGGACCGAGCGCTTCTCATCGATTTCGACAGCACTTCGGTGCGGACGGTCGAGTTCGATCTCGCTACGCACGGGCTGGTACTCCTGGTTGTCAATTCCAATGCTGCGCATCAGCACTCGACGGGGGAGTACGCGTCGCGTCGAGAGTCGTGCACTCGGGCTTCCCGAATATTGGGTGTCGACTCGCTACGCCGGGTGCAGGGACACGACATTCTCGACCGCATCGAAGACGAAGTCGACCGACGCCGGGTCCGACACATCCTGACCGAGAACCAGCGGGTGCTCGACAGTGCACAAGCGATGGCGGACGGCGACTTTCGACGTCTCGGCGCGCTGATGGCACAGTCTCACGCGTCGATGCGCGACGACTTCGAGATCACCACCCCGCACATCGACCTCATCGTGGACTCGCTTCTCCGCCACGGCGCCCTCGGCGCCAGGATGACCGGCGGTGGTTTCGGCGGCTGCGTGATCTCGTTGGTACCGGCGGCCGAAGTCGACACCATGTCCGCGGCCGTCACCGAGGACATCTCCGCCGGAGGGTTCCCTGCTCCGACGATATTCACCGCCCGAGCGGCTGCGGGCGCGCAGGTCTGCACTGACCCTTAGTCTCCTAGCGCACGTACGAATACCGGTTGCTAGAGGTCCAGTACGATCCGGCCGCCGGTGGCGCGGGAGACGCAGATGAGCATGTCGGTGTGTTGTTCTTCGGGGGTGAGTCGGGTGTCGCGGTGGTCGGGGGTGCCGGCGAGGACGCGGGTGCGGCAGGTTCCGCAGAATCCTTGTTGGCAGGAGTATGCGACGTCGGGTCTGATCCGGCGGATGGCGTCGAGTGCGGTTTGGTCGGGGGCGACGGTGACGATGTCGCCGGTGTCGACGAGTTGGACTTCGAATTCGACGCCGCCGATGACGGGTGGTGGGGAGAACCGTTCGAAGTACAGGTGGGTGGCCTCGCTGTCCTCGACGCTCCTGCGCACTGCGGCAATCATCGGCGGTGGCCCGCAGCAGTAGACGGCTCCGTCGGTGAGTTGGGTGAGTAGGTCCGGCCCGGTCGGGACGCCGTCTACGTCGTCGGTCCAGACTCTGACCCGGGTACCGTCCCACCCTTCGATTTCCGCGAGAAAGGGCATCGAGTTCCGGGAACGTCCGCAGTAGGTGAGATGCCAGTCCATGCCCGCGGCCCGCGCGGCGCGCACCATCGGCAGGATTGCGGTGATCCCGATACCGCCGGCGATGAATAGCGCCTGTCCACGGGGAACGAACGGAAATCCGTTGCGTGGTCCCCGCACTCGCACTTCGGTCCCCACCTCGAGTCGGTGCATCTCCTGTGATCCGCCGCCACCGTCGGGAATCAGGCGTACTGCGACGGTGTAGTTGGAACGGTCGGCGGGGTCACCGCACAGGGAGTACTGTCGCCGTCGCCCGGACGGAAGGTGGACATCGAGGTGCATTCCGGGTGCCCACGCGGGGAGGTCTGTGCCGTGCGGTGAGGTGAACGTCAGACGCACGACCTGCTCGTCGACACAGAGCACCTCCCGCCGCGCGAGCGTCAACGACACCGAACGAAACACTGCCGGTGCGGCGTACGCATCGTCGTAGTGACCACCGTCGAGGAGGGCGAACCACTTGTCCAACGTGTCGGTGACCAACGAGACCGTCTGATCGGGTATCGCCCGCCCGTACAGATCCGGCGGGATCGTCCTCCCCTGCCGAAAAGACTCGACGGTCTCGGTCACGAGCGCCCACCTACGCCGCAGGCCCCTCATCGGGCGGCGGCGCGGGCGGCCGGTGACGACGCCAAATACTGGACCGCCTGTTCGGTGCTACCTTCCCGCTCAGGGTGGTAGCCGGACTTGAAGTACCGCAGCGACGCAGCCGCGATCATCGCCGGGGACGGGAACAGTCCCCGCCGTGCGACATCGCGATACGCCCGCAGGGTAGGCCGGCGTTTACGCCGCGGCAGATGCGCCAACGTCGGATCCTGCTCCATCAGAAACCGCACCCCGCGGGTCCAGAACCACACCAGGGCCGGGGCGATCGCGAGATAGGTGCGCAGTCGCCGGGCCGGGCGAACATCGAAGTACTGCATCACCTCGAACGCGACGGATCGGTGCTCGACTTCCTCGGCGCCGTGCCAGCGCAGCAGATCGAGCATCGTGGCATCGAAGTCGACCTCGTCGAGTGCGCGGGCATTGAGGACCCAGTCACCGAGAAACGCCGTCAGATGTTCCACCGCAGCGATCAACGCCACTCGTTCGATCAACGAGTTACGGCTGTGACCCTCACGGTTCCCGAGAGCCCGCCCGAACAGAAACTGCATCTGCTGCACGTACGGAGCGACGTCGATGCCGTGGCCGGTCAACGAATCGAGAACCTCGGTGTGTGCGGCGGCATGGACTGCTTCCTGCCCGATGAACCCGATCACATCGTCGCGGAGCTGCTCGTCGTGGATCAACGGCAATGCCTCTTTGAACGTACGCACGAACCACTCCTCACCCTCGGGTAGGAGCAGATGCATCACATTGACCAAATGTGTCGCCAACGGATCACCGTCGACGTAGTGCAACGGCAACGACGCCCAGTCGAACGAGACGTTCCGGGCCTGCAACACAACCCGATCACCTGGTCCGCTGGAATGAACCGAATGATCGTCGAATTCTCGTGCCAATGTGATCGTCCCCCCCCGGGATCCGTGTGCAAAGAACTGTCGAACACAGCTGAACTGATTTGCCGCGGTTAGGTTTTCCTACTCAGCCGCTGTGCGGTCGGCTCGGTAGTCCATAGGCTTTGGCTGTGAACTTCTCCATGACTGTGCGCGGTAGCACTCTCCGCGCGAAGAACACCAGTGGCGCATTGCTCCCCACCGCGTAAAGAGGGTGCGTGTGTGCGTCCTCGATGGCCTCCAGTACGGTCTTGGCGACCTTCTCCGCTGAGATACCTTGTGCTTCTTTGGCATCAAGCTTCGCGATCACGGTGGTGAAGTCGCGATGATACGGCGAATGCGGGCCGCAGTACTTGGTGCGCCGTGCGGAGAGTCCGGTATCGATCGATCCGGGCTCGACGGTAGTGATGTCGATGCCGAATGGCTTCAGCTCGTACCGCGCTGCCGTCGAGAATCCGTTCAGCGCGGCCTTGGTCGCGGCATAGGACGAGCGATACGCGAGTGGAAAGCTCGCCAGCATCGAACCGACGTTGACGATCGTGCCGCGGCGACGCTCTCGCATCCCGGGCAGGACGCATTGGATGAGTTCGATCGCGCCGAAGACGTTGAGCTGGAACAGCCGGTTCACGGCGTCCATCGGCAGCTCTTCGAGCGGGCCGCACTGGCTCTCGCCGGCGTTGTTGACGAGGACGTCGACGTCGACGTCGCGCAGACCATCGGCGAATGTGCGTATGGACCCCGAGTCGGTCAGATCCAGGTCGCGGTACTCGACGCCCGGCACCGGGTCCGAGATCGACGATGCATCTCTACTGGTACCGATTACGTGGAATTGCTGTGAGTGCAGCAACTCTGCGACGGCACGTCCGATGCCCGAGGTTGCTCCGGTGACGATGGCGGTTGTCATGCGTGCCTCTTGGTTCTGGTTCTGGTTCTGCTGGTGACGGCGGGCGCCGAGTCGACATCTCTCGTGCGCTCGGCGGGTGGTGGATCTGCGTGCTGGCGAAAAGCAGTGGTGGGCACCTTGGTGTGCAGTGCGGGGACAGAGCGTCCCGACGCCATCACGGTCCGGTCCGGGCGGACGATGGCCGCGATCGCGTGGCCGCGGCGCAACCAGACACCGAGGTCCGATGACGCGGGCACTTCGATGGGCACCGCACCTCGGCGCGTGACCTCTCGGCGCTGGCCGACAGTAAGGGGCGTCGAGGTAACGAACAAGAACTGTCCCGGGGCGACGCGGTCGAGTCGTTCGCCGTTGTCCAACACACTGTTCGGGCAGAGGGAGCCGGGCAGGCCCATCACCGACACCGGTGAACGCAGAACATACTCGGATCGAGGAAGTCGAGGGGTGGTGCTGTCGGTTGCTTTCGTGCCGATGACCGGGACGTAGCCGAGCAGGGGCGCAATGTTCTTTCGGACAGCGCTGGTCACCCGGCTGCCTCCGGTCATGGCCCACCCGATCTGCACAGCCAGCTTGATCATCGCCGTCGCATGCGCTTTCCGCTCGGTCTGGTAGCTGTCGAGCGCCGTTTCGGGCAAGGAACCTCCGAGGACGCCGGCCAGCTTCCAGATCAGATTGCGCGCGTCGCGAAGCCCCGCTCCCATGCCCTGACCGATGAACGGCGGGGTCAGATGCGCGGCGTCGCCGAGCAGAAACACCCTGCGGTCACGCCAGCGATCGACTACTTGCGCCCGAAATGTGTACTCGGCGCAGCGAATCAACTTCAGGTCGTCCCGGGCGACGTCGCCGAGCCACGGGGCGATCAGCGGTCGAATCGCGTCGAGGTCTGCGAAGGAGTCCAGGTCCTCGTTGTCATGCATCCGGAACTCCCATCGATACCGGGAACTACCGATGCGCATGTATGTCGCAGCTCGTTCGCCGTCGCACACCTGGTGTACGCCCTCCCACTGCTGCAGGTCGGCGTCGGTGGAGATGTCGACGACCAGCCAGCGCTGCGCGAACCCGAGGTCCTCCATCTTCGAACCGATAGAGCTGCGAACCACGCTGTTGGCTCCGTCGCACCCGAGGACGAAGTCGGCGGTCACCCAATGACGAGCCCCGTCCGCCGTATCGGTGAACAGCACTTTGACGCTGTCGTTCTGGTTCTGGACGTCGATGATTTCGCATCCACCGCGCGTCTGAACGGTGTCGAAGCGCGGCAGGTGCGATCGCATGAGGATTTCGAGATCTGGTTGATCGAACATGTTGGCCTGGGGGAATCCGTTCGGCCGAATGTCCGGGTCCCGCTCGAATTCGGCGAGCGTGCGAATTTGTTTGTCGCACAGTCGTAGACCGCGTCCTGGGCGAGAAATGGCCGCGAACTCCTCGGCCAGTCCGAGGTCCGAGATGATGCGGTAGACCTCGTCGTCGAGATGGACCGCCCGCGGCTGCGGGTAGACGTCGTCCCACCGGTCCAACACGAGACAGGAAATCCCGTAGGAGCCCAGTAGCAGTGCTGCGGTCATGCCGGTAGGCCCGGACCCGACGATCACCACCGGGAAGTGATCGCCATCGCGCATGTCCGGCCTACCTGTGGGCGCACCGGATTCGGTGCGGTTCATCGGTAGGTGACCGCCGTCCGCTGAACCCCCAGATCGAGGGCGCCGTCGGGTGTGGCACAGGTCAGCTCGAGGACATCACCGTCGTGCAGGTAGTTCGGGTTGGATGCCTGCTTCTTGAAGAAGATCTTCCACTTGACCGAGGGCGGGACCAGCGATCCGAGCAGTTCGATCGGCTTGGCCGGTGCTTTCAAAGCTGTGCCGCCGGGGGTCCCCGTCAGCAGGAGATCGCCGGCGTCCAGACGTTGGAATCCACTCAGAGCTTGAAGTGTCTCGACCGGCCGGTAGATCATGTCGGCAACCGTACTGTTCTGTCGTACTGCGCCATTGACTCTCAGAGTCAACTCGAGGTCTCCGAAACGATCGAACTCGCCCTCTTCCAGGAGCACCAGGAGCGGACCGACCGGGGTGAACGTGGGGTAGGACTTGCCCTCGTAGAACTGTGTCTTGGGCAGCTGCACGTCGCGCGCGGAGACATCGTTGGTGATGACCAGTCCGGCGACGTATTCGCCGATGTTGTTGGCGTTGATCCGTGTTCCCACCGGCACGGTCTTGCCGAACACGAGGCCGATCTCGATTTCGTAGTCGAGAAGCTGCACATGCTTTGGCTTGACGATGTCGTCGGTCGGTCCGCTGATAGATCCGGAGGTCTTGCGGAAGAAGGTCAGCGGGACAGTGGCGGGATTCATCCCCGAATCCTTGACGTGCGACACGAAATTGGTCATCTGTGCGACGACCCTGCACGGGGCGGTCACCGGTGAGAGTACGTCGAGGGTTTCTACTGCGACGGTCTCGGTGCTCGTGCGGGCCGCCTCGATCGCAGATCGATCCGCCAGGAGTTCGGCGGTAGTGGCGGCGTCGGTTTCGATGCGTGACGCCCCTGTCGGAGTATTCACCCACCATGCGTCGGCGGTACGTAGAACGGAGATGCTCATGAAGATGCCACTTTCATCAGGCCGCGAAGGCGTTCGGCGTCGAATTCGTTGTCATTGCGCAGTGAAGAGAGAATGGACCGAAGCTCTCGAAGAGATGCCCGGCTCGGAGCAACTCCAAGGAAGTCCTTGGACGCGGGAGGGCCCCACTGGGCCAGGCCCGACGCGGTCATCGGGGCCCATCCAGGCTCCAGAGAGCTGTCGAACATGTCCCCGTCGCTGAAATGTTCCACCAGAAAGCCGTCGGGGTCGCGCCAGTAGTCGAAGATCTGGCTGCCTTGGATGTGCCGGCCGATTCCCCACGAATGGCGGTATCCGCGTTCGGTCAAGTGTTCGCCGCCCGCGGCGATCGCATCGAGGTCCGACACTTGATAGGCGGAGTGCACGTACCGGTTCGACGGGCCGAGGGTCATGGCAAGTGTGTGGTGGTCCGTAGGGGTGTTGCCACGGTCGCACCGGATGAAGCTCATCACCGGTCCCCGCTCGCGCTGACCGTCGTAATAAAGGAAGTCGCTGACGATCAACCCCAGGTGACGTAAGTACCAGTCGAGGTTTTCGAGGTAGTCGGTTCGCTGGAGGACTACATGTCCCAGACGTTGAATGAGGGCCGGCTCGTGCGGCGGACGTTGTGTTGCATTCACCCGATGACGGGGCTCACCGAAGTTGTAGGTGTGCGTCCGTTGGCCGGGAAGATCCGCATGGACGTCGTATCCCGACACCACCTGGACGGGTTGGCCGCTCGGGTCGGTGAGCGTCACTCCAATGCCGCCCAGCGCGTCCGGAAGGCGGTGCACGCGACGTCCGGTGGCATCGGCGAGCTTCATCACGTCTGCGTCGGACGCCGCAGCGAACGCCGTGCCCACGAATCGTGTCCGCTTGCCGCGACGGATGATGACGGACGGCCCGCCGGCCTGGGTCCCACGAAGGTGGATCTCCTCGGAGGTGCGCAACGTCACCGAAAAGCCGAAAGCCAGTGCAAACGCTTCCGCCTTGACCAAATCAGGCTTGGTGAATTCCAGCCACGCGATGTCGTGAACCTTGATGATCGGGTCAGCCGCCCGCCCCGGGTGCTCCCCGGGAAGGGCTCCCTGATCCACATGCATGTTCTTGTGGCCATCCACGCCGTGTTCGTGCACTGATCCTCCTCGCTGGTGACACTATCGTCACCTATGAACACATCCTCAGTCAAGTAGATTGATAGAATCGTCAGCGGTGAGGATCAGTCAGGCTAGTGCGCGATGCCTGAGAGCTAACAGAGAAGCAGGGAAGATATGACCGAAAGCCCGAACCGACTCGAACGTCGTAAAGCGCGCACCCGAGCCGCTCTGGTGTCTTCCGCACAGGGGTTCATTGCCCGGGGCGAGTTGAATGTGCCGGTATTGGAGATCACTCAGGCCGCCGACGTCGGAATGGGTTCTTTCTACAACCACTTCGACAGCAAGGAACAACTGTTCCAGGCTGCAGTGGACGGTGCGCTCGAATTGTTGGGCGACTACCTCGACTCGCTGACCGAAGGTTCAGTAGACCCTGCGGAGGCGTTCACCAGGTCTTTTCGGATTACCGGTCGATTGTTCAGGATGCAGCCGGAGCTGAGTCGAGTACTGATTCACTCCGGTCCGGCGCTGATCACCTCGGAGCACGGGCTCGGGCCTCGGGCGGCCCGAGATATCCACGCAGCAACTGCCGCAGGGCATTTCGTCGTCCCCGACCCGGAACTGGCATTGTCGTTGGTGGCCGGGGCGCTCCTCGGACTCGGGCAGTTGCTGCTCGCGCAACCGACCCGTGACGACCATGAGGCGGTGGACCGAATGACGTTCAGCGTTCTTCTTGCCCTCGGTGTGTCCACTGCCGACGCCCGCGAATTGTGCAGCCGCCCCATACCTTCCATGAGCGAGGTTCCCACGGTGGGGGAGCACTAGTAGTTGCGTACCGAAGGCTCAGCGCGCGCTCTCCAGTTCCGCGTAGACGACGATGTTGTCGTCGTAACTTGCCGCGCTGTCGTCGAATGTTCCACCGCAGGTGATCAATCGCAATCCTGCGAATCCGATGTCGCCGTATACCGATTGAGTCGGAAACTCGGATTTCGGATACTGCGCGTTGTCGCTGACGCGAAACGTTGTCACGGTGTCGTCGGCGCGTGTGACGGTGATCGTGTCACCCGCGGTCAATTCACGAAGCCGAAAGAAGATTCCGGGACTGCCGTTCATGTCGACGTGCCCGGCGATGATCGACGGTCCGAGCTCACCGGGCGTGGGCGAGCCGGTGTACCAACCTCCAGGAAAGCCGCCGGAGGGCACCTCCATGGTGCCGTCCGATCGCAGGCCAAGCCCGATCAAGTCGGAGTCGACCTCGATCGCGGGAATTGCGATTCGGACCGGGACCGATCGGCCGACCGGTGCACTGCCGGCATCGGCGGCAGGCGCGGCCATCAACTCGGCGGATGCATTGCCCGCTGAGCCGGAGAGTGACGCCGTCGATTGGGGATTGGATTGTGCCTCGGTGTCGATCGGCGTCGAACACCCAGCGAGAATGGCCATCACGAGCATGGTTATGGCGAGCAGCCCGCCCGCCGCCGCGAACCGAAATCGGCTCGCGGCGGCGGGATGTGCGCGAAACGCTGTGGCGCCTGAGAATCCGGTGATTTTCATGGCCGTGGTCAGCGTCGACGGAGGCGAAGGAGGAGACCCGCTCCGGCAATCGACAACAATGCCAGTCCTGGCACCACCGTCATCGGACGTGTGTCCGAGATGCTTTGTGCCACTGTGCTTCCGTCACCGGTATCGACACCACCGTTGGGGATCTGAGTGATCTGACCACCGGGGTTGTTCGTCCCTGGGCCACCGGGGGCTTCCGGGGTGTTGGGGGCACCGGGTGTGTTGGGTGTATTCGGCACGTTCGGTGTGTTGGGTGTGTTCGGAACGTTAGGCACGTTGGGAACATTCGGCACATTAGGCACGTTGGGAACATTCGGCACGTTCGGCACGTTGGGAACGTTCGGCACGTTGGGAACGTTCGGAACTGTGGGAATGCCGGGGATGCTCGGAATCGTGATGACCGGCGGTACACCGGGGATGGTCGGTACTCCCGGAATGGTCGGGATGGTGATGACTGGCGGTATGACGATTGGCGGAATCGGGCCCGAACCTGTGGTTGTAGTAGCGCCCGGTGGTGTTGTGGTTGTGGGCGCGGTGGTCGTGGGTTCGGTGGTTGTGGGCGCGGTGGTCGTCGTGGTGGGCGCGGTGGTGGTGGTTGGTTCAGTGGTAGTGGGTTCAGTGGTAGTGGGTTCGGTGGTTGTGGGTTCAGCGGTGGTGGTTGTGGGTTCGGTGGTCGTCGTGGTCGGTGGTGCCGTCGTGGTCGTGGGCGGAACCGCTTCGCAGTTCGGCCGCGTGATGGTGTTGGTGTCCAGTGTCACTGCGCCGTTGCGGGCAAGGACGCGTCCGGTGACGTTGGTGCCGGTCTGCAGTGAAATCGAGGTCAGGGCCATGATGGTTCCGATGAACGTCGTGTTGGTGCCCAGTGTTGCGCTGCTTCCGATCTGCCAGAACACGTTGCAGGGGTTGGCACCTCGGATCATGGCTACGGTCGAGTTCGGGGCGGTGATCAGCGACGAACCGACCTGGAAGATGAAGACTGCGGCAGGATCGTTCTCCGCGTCGAGCGTGACAGTTCCGGTCAACCCGAGCGTGCTGTCGGCCTTGTAGATGCCCGGTGCCAGTGTCTGTCCGCCGAGATCGACCGAGGCGACTGTGGCAGGTGTTCGACCAGCGGCATCGTTGTACGCGGTCGTGAGATCGGATTGTGCTTGCAACGCAACAGCATCCGCGGCGTGGATTACACCGTTGTTCACCGAGCCCGGGGGGAAGCCCACCACGGCGGTGCCCGGGCTGACGCCCAGGTCGCCGGAAATTGTGGACGGTCCTGTGTTGGTGACGGTCTGTCCGGCGAGCACGGCGAAGCTCTCTGCGGTGCCGAGTCCGACTGTCGGCACCGCAGCCGAGGCTGTGCCTGTCGTGAACACCAAGATTGTGGCAGTGGCGGCTGCGACGGTCGCGACCAGCGCGCCCATCATGCGACGAGGAGTGGGACCTTGCTGAAGTCGAGCGCGAGAACTGTTGGTATGCATCTGAATTCGATCCTTCTGTACCATTTGCACATGCAGCATCGACATCGCTGCGGCAGGTGCTTTGAATACCTGGCGTCCCCGACTGGAGGGAACGGGAGGTAGGAGAAGTGCCCACTCGAATCGAGGGTGCGGCGCCCCAGTTCTGGAGGCGGACTATCGATCCGGGCGTCTGCTGACGATCGTGCCGATCGTGGATCGAAATTTCGAATCCGCGAGCGAAATGTGGCCGAGCGAAGATCACTCGAACCTGGCAGGCTTTCCCCGTATCGCTACGGCTTAGGGCTTTAGCAGAACACCTGCGGACATGCAAAGTCAACAAAATACCGTCCGGAACGAATGGTTTTTTTGCGCGCTGCATAGCAGGCAAATAAACCGTTTGCCATTTTGGACGGTACGTACGCTTGGAAAGCGCTCCCAAATGCTTTGGCTAACAAAAGAGTAATGACCCCGTGTGCACGGTCCAATTGGGCACGTGCACCATCGGGGTCAGCTCTGTCGGAACTCGAAGTCTCTGTGCGACTGTGCGGTTGAACGATGTCATCCGACAGCATCGCGACTACACGAGTATTGCTATGGCCGTGGCAGTTTCACTGACCGGCTTGTAGGAGGTCTGTGTTCGGCCGATTTCTCGAGGTCACGGATGAGCTCGGTGACCGTCCGGTCGCGGGTCAGCTTCCACTCCAGCACCGGATTGAGAATTCCACGCAGCCAGAAGTAGGGGGCCCAGACGGCAGGAGCAATCGTACGCGCGCGGCGAGTGCGGACGCTGCGCACCAATAACTCGGCTGCTCGGTCTGCGGGCAGCCGCCGATTCAGCGGCCACGGCAGCAATTCGCCGATCCGACGGCCAACAGGGTCGTTGTCGAGTGTTCCCCGTGCCAGATCGGTATCCACGACGCCGAAGTAGGCGAGTCCCGCCGAGGCTCCGACTGCGGCGAATTCGATGCTCAGCGCGCGTCCCAGTTGCTCCACGGCAGCCTTGCTGACCATGTACGGAGCGCCTCCCATGCCTGGAGTGAACGCAGCGCAGGATGATACGAGCACGATGTGCCCGCCGCGGGCGACTACTTCGTCTGCGCTTGCGCGCACGATGTTCAGGACGCCGCCGAAGTTGACGGCCATCACGGCGTCGAAGATGTTCTTGTCCACAGTGCGGATCGTTGCGGGAGGCGGCGTTATTCCTGCGTTGGCGATGACGATGTCGAGGGCGCCGAACTTCTCTACTGTTCGAGCGACGCACGCCACCATCGCCGCAGAGTCCGTGACATCGGCCGCGAGCAGGAGTACGCGATCGCACTTGATCGCGTCCGCGGGTATGTCGCGGTCGACTACCGCGACGGATGCGCCCGCGGCCAGGAGCTTCTGCACGGTGGCAGCGCCGATTCCGCGTGCCCCGCCGGTCACCAGAGCAACTGCACCTGTCAATGCGAGCTGACGTTTCATGCGGAGGCCTCCGATGTTGCAGGCTCGGCTTCGACGACGGGTGACGCCGATCGAGTGCGGTACCCATAATGGTCGAGCTCGATCGCGGACATGCGCCGGGTGAAGTTACGTACGGATCCAGGCCAGTAGGTGACGTTGCGGCCTGATGGACTGAGGTAGTAGCTGCTGCATCCGCCCGAGTTCCATACCGATCCTGCGAGTCGGGCATCGGTGTACGCGGCGAATTCGGCCTGCGCTTCGCTGCTGACTTCGAGAGCGACGATGGACTTGTCGTCCATGACGCGCAGCGCCTCGAGTATGTACTTCACCTGTGCCTCGATGGTGACGACCTGTGAGGTGTAGACCACCGAGTTGGGGCCGAGGAGCATGAAGAAGTTCGGGAAGCCCTGCACAGTGGTGCCCCGGTAGGACGACATCTCGCCACCCGGCCATGCATCCGACAACGACTTTCCGCCGCGGCCACGGATGCGCCGAAAACCGGAGTGCTTGGCAATGGTGAATCCGGTTCCCAGCACGATCGTGTCGACCTCGTGCGTTTGCCCATCCGCAGTGACGACTCCTTCCGGCCGGACTTCGGTGATGGCAGTTGTCTCCACGCTGACGTTGTCGCGAGCGAGTGCGGGATAGAACTTGTTGGAGAACGTCGGCCGTTTGCATCCGAACGCATACTGCGGAGTGAGCTTCTCTCGAAGTACCGGATCTTTGATCTGACGTCGAAGGTGCGCACGTCCGAGCGCAGCAAGGGGAGCCAGGAGCGACCGGTGGTTGATGAGACCGGGAACCAACGCTTCCTGGAACAAGTCGAAGACACGGCGAAGTGCCCTCTGTGTCAACGGATACTTGCGTTGCACCCTTCGGCCTGATTCCGATATCGGACGGTCTGGGTGCGGCAGGATCCACGTCGGTGTCCGCTGGAACACCGTCAGATGGGCGGCCTCGGGAGCGATGCGTGGTACGAACTGCACTGCCGACGCCCCGGTTCCGATCACGGCTATGCGGCGGTCCTTCGCGGAGAACTCGTGATCCCATTCGGCGGAGTGAAAAACAGTGCCCGAGAATGATTCGAGACCCTCGATATTCGGACGGGCCGGTTCGCTGAACGGTCCGAGAGCCCCGATCAACACCCGTGCGGACCATGTTCCCCCGGATGTCGTGACGAGCCATCGCGCCTCTGTCTCGTTCCAGGAAGCGTCGAGGACTTCGTGACCGAATCGAATTCGATCCCGGATCTCGAACTTGTCCGTGCAGTCGTTGAGGTATCCCTCGATCTCAGGCTGCAGGGGGTACAGACGAGTCCAGTCGGGATTGGGGGCGAAGGAGAAGGAATACAAGGCTGACGGAATGTCGCACTGGGCGCCGGGGTAGGTGTTCACGTGCCACGTGCCGCCGACTGCATCGCCTCGCTCGAAGACCAGGAAGTCCGGGCGACCTTCTTGTTGCAGGCGGATCGCTGCACCGAGACCGCCGAAGCCCGCTCCGATGATCGCGACATCGATCAGCGGCACCGTCTCGGTGTCCGAAGTTGCTGCAGTCATGAGGGTGACTCCTTCTTTACAGATCGAGGACGCTAGAGATCGAGGACGACGACTTCGTTGTCGGTGGCACCGCGCGAGACGCAGAGGGTGAGTGAATCCTGCCTCTCGGCGACGCCGAGTACGCGATCACGGTGGTCGACGCGCCCCGCCACGAGCCCGACGACGCATGCTCCGCAGAACCCTTGTCTGCACGAGTACGGCTGATCCGGTTTGACTCGTCTAAGTGCATCGAGTGCCGTTTCCTGCGCCCCGACGGCGATCGTTCGACCCGAACGATTCAGCTGGAGCGTGAAGGGCTTGCCGTCCACCACTGGCGCTGGAGCGAACAGTTCGGCGTGAAATTCCCGCACTGCGCTTGCACGTTGCGCTTCGTCGCGCAACTTCGACGACAGCGCCACCGGCCCGCAGACGTACATCGCGGTGTCACCCTCGGCGAGCTCCACGATGTCCGAGGGAGACGGGAAGCCGTCCACATCGTCGGTCCGCAGAAGTAGATGTCCTCCGGACGTCAGGGCCAGCTGCTGCAGTTCCTTGACGAAAGGCAGGCTCGCCTTGGATCGCCCGTGGTAGTACAGCGTCCACTTCGAACCGTCCTCGACAGCGCGTTCGACCATCGCACGGATGGGCGTGATACCGATTCCCGCGGCAACGAAGAGATAGTGCTCGGCGTCGGCCATCGGAAATGCGTTGCGCGGGCCCCGGACACGAAGAACGTCACCGGGCTCGAGGTTGTGAAGCTCGGTCGACGCGCTGCCGCCGATCACCTTGCGGACACTGATGCGGTAGTGGCGACTGCTGGTCGGACGTCCGGTGAGTGAGTACTGACGCACTGCCCCCGACGGCGTGGTGACGTCGATGTGTGCACCGGGCATCCACGACGGAAGAGGCGCACCGTCGGCGCGGCGCAACAGAAGCGAACGGACGTCCTCTGCTTCGTCGACGATCTCGTCGATGATTGCGTCGAATTCGTATCCGACGTATCGCCGTGGCCGCGCCGGGGACAGGGCCGTCACGATCGACGAGTCCGCGACGAGCTTGGCGTAGACCTTCGATGCCGCGCCGATGGCGCGGAGCCCGATGCCGGGTGCGGTCACCGTGACATCACCCAGGTGGCTACGAGTCGCGGTCATTGCTGCGCCGCCAGAGCCGCTGGAGACGTGGCTAGATACTGCACAGCTTTGTCGATGTCGCCCATATGGGACGGGTGGAAGCCGGGGCGGATGTAGAGGGAGAGCTGAACGAAGAGAAAAGACAATCCCGGTATGAGGTTCTTGTGTGATGCCCTGGCGAAGGCAACCGGCCATGGCGTGCGGAATCGGCGCTTCCCGGTGCGGGGGGTCGCGACCGAGTTCTTGTACAGGTAGGCAGCGGTGGTGAACCACAGCACGGCCAAACCGGCACTGGCCACGACCGCTGTCCGTGCCCTTCGGAAGCCACCTCCGTCCACGTACTGGAAGGCGTCGAATGCGACGTTGCGGTGCTCTAGTTCCTCCGCGCCGTGCCAACGCAGAAGGTCCAGCATTGTGGGATCGACGCCGAGTCGATCGAATTCCGTATTGTCGAGCAACCATTCGCCGACTACTGCGGTGAAGTGCTCTGCTGCTGCATAGATTCCGAGTCGTTCGTTCAGCCATGCCTTGCCGGGGCGGCCGGTCAGACCGTGGTCACCGAACACCACTCCCACCGCGAACCGGATTCGCCGCAGGATCGGTTCGATGTCCACACCGTGTGCGACGAGGTACTCCCGGAAGCTCTCGTGCGAGGACGCGTGCGTCGCTTCCTGCCCGACGAACCCGACTACCTCCTCGTGCAGTCTTCGGTCGTGGATGTAGGGGAGAGCGCGGGCGAAAACGTCTGCCATCGCGCGCTCTCCCTCGGGCAGAACGAGGTGCATCACGTTCCAGAAGTGGGTGGCGTACCAGTTTCCTGGGATGTACTGAAGGGGAACGTTCGACCAGTCGAACTTCACGGCCCGCGCGACGATCGCGTAGGACTCGTCGATGTATCGGTCGTTCGAGTCGACCGCCTTGTTCCGAGACATTCGAACTCCAATCCCTTGATGTTCTGTTGTCATCGATGTTACATAGCAACAGTAGATGTTGCAATGTTGCATTCGCCTGCGGATGGCGAAATGGCCGTTAAGATCGGGCAATGCATCCAGACGGAGACGATGGGCCCATTCTGGACGCCGCGTTCGAGCTCTTCGGCGAGGTCGGCATCGCGCGGACAACCATCGGCGATGTCGCGAAACGAGCCAAGGTCAATCGTGTGACCGTCTATCGCCGGATCGGCTCGAAGGACGAGCTGGTGCAGGCCGTCATGGGGCGAGAATCAGCCAGATTGTTCGCGTCACTGGCCGCCGTTGCGTCGCAGCAGTCCTCGCTGGCCGAGCGCATCGTCCATGGCTTCGCAACGACCATCGACTCCGTCCGTACCAATCCGGTCCTTCTGAAGATGTTCGATTCGGAAAGCCCGGTCGTGTTGGAGCAGCTGACGACCAACGCAGCGGGACTGCTCGCGCCGGCGATACGTGCAGCAACGGCCATTTCGCGCGGAGAATCGGATGCGGAGAAATTCGCTATGCCCGACGCGCCGGAAATTGTTGTACGACTGGTCCATTCGATTCTCCTGACGCCGTCGGCCGCGGCGCCCCTGGAGACGTACGAGGAACTTCTCGTCTTCGCGCGTCGGAACGTCGTTCCGATGCTGACTCTGAACACCTAGTCCTAGAATCGGAGCAGTTAGGGTAGGGTTGGCTCGCCTTCCGATCGTGGCAGGCACGTTCCCACCTGCACGTCGATCTTGGAGGTCACCGATCCACATGAGCATCTCCCTACCGTTCGACGTGACTAGGAGGGCCAAGACGTATGCGATCGCTGGGGTCATGGCGTCTGCGTTGATACTTCCAGGATGCTCGAGCGCAAGTTCGGACTCGGAACAGCGCGCGAGCACGAGAACGGTCGACGACTACTTCGGCTCGGTCGACGTTCCGGCCGCGCCGATGCGTGTCGTCGCTGCCGACCCGATCTCACTGGCGCTGATGCTCTCGCTCGACACGAAACCGGTGGCGGCGTCGTTCAACCCGCTCGCTCTCCCCGCGCATGTCGATGAGCGCGCCGATGGCATCGAGAACATCGCCGGTGAGGGTGGCGGATTCGATCCCAACGTGGAGGCGATCCTGGCCCAGGACCCAGACCTCATCGTCGTGGTCGCCGGCTACGACGGCGAAGGCGAGGAGGCCTGGAACAAGGAGATCTACGATCGACTCACGGCCAGTGGAGTACCGACCTACGGATTCGCCTACAACGACGGAGTCTCGCTCGACGATGTGTCCAACGGTGTTGCCGCCATGGGCGAGGTACTCGGGAAGCAGAACGAGGCGGCGGAGTCGATGCAGGCCCTCACCGATCGGATGGCTGCCCTGAAGCAACGGGTTTCCGATGCCGGCCTCGCCGACAAGCCCGTCTCGGCGGTACGTCTGAGTGAGCGGGGCGAGTATTCGATTCGAGTCGGAACAGGAGAGAGCATCGCCTTCCGTGGGTTGGGAATGGCGCAGCCCGAGGGGCAGCAGGATCCCAGCGCGTTCCGCATCGACATCACCGACGAAACGCTGAACATTCTCGCGTCCGCCGACACCCTGTTCGTGTACCACGACGAGGGATCCGATGCCGAACGAGACGCCATCAGCACCGCACCACTGTGGTCGACACTGCCTGCCGTGCAGCAGAACCGGGTGCACTGGGTGTCGGCAAGCGCGTGGAACTCGTCCGACCCCATCGGCCTCGGCCTGATCCTCGACGACATCGAAACGCTACTCGTCGCGCCGGCCGAGCAGCGCTGAAAGTAGACACCGTGTCCAACCGCCGAGGCGCGCCCGGCTACGTGACCGTACGAGTGGCCGAGGCAATTCGGCTGTCTCCGTCGATGATTCGCGTGGTGTTCGACGTTCCGGCCACGTGCGGGTTCGAGTCGAGTGGAGTGCCGGACGAAATCGTGCAGCTGTACTTCCCTGCGGCCGGGGAAGATGCGCCGCCGGAGATGACGTCGAAGGGCGGTGTGCTCGCGCATCATGACGGCGTTCTCCGCGAATGCCGTAACTACACGGTCCGTCGGTGGGAATCGGGCCGGATCTGGATCGATTTCGTCGACCACGTCGGTGGGATCGCTGCCGAGTGGGCCCGCTCGGCAGCGCCCGGTCGACAATTGGGGATGTCGGGGACGCGGTCGTGGTACGAACCGCCCGGCGACACCGACTGGATGTTGTTCATCGCCGATCTGCCGGGGCTCCCGGCGATGCTTCGCGCGATCGAGCAACTGCCTGCGGGCCGCAATGCCCATGCCATCGCCGAAGTAGCCCACCGCGACGACATGCTAGAGGTACGGACCTCGGCGGAGGTCACCGTCGACTGGCTCATCGCTGGAAACGGACGCGGCGCATCGGAATTGGCAGATGCCGCGCGTGCGTACGCGATGCCGCCGGGTCCTGGCTATATCTGGTTCGGTGGGGAGGCGTCGGCAGGTCGAGCGGTGCGCAAATACCTTCGCGGCGAGATGAGCTTCCCGGCGGACCGGCTTGCCATCGTGGGGTACTGGCGTGACGACAAAGAGGTCTGGCTCGAACGCTATGAGCGCGTTGCAGATTCACTTCTGGGCGATTACGAGCGCATCGCGGCGACCGGCGTGGGTGACGCCGAAGCGGAGATCGCCTGGGATGAAATACTCGAGCGCGCCGGTCTGTAGAACACGAGGCGACGCGTCGGATCAGGGCGTCCGATCGTACGAGTCGAGAACCCGAAACAGGGCGTCACGCAGTGCCGTTCGATTGCCGCCCGGTGTCGGCCTGGCAATCTCGTGCAAGGTGTAGCCGTCGATCAGGGCCAGAAAATGTCGGGCAGGTAGATGCGGTTCCGCGATGCCGAATGCCCCCAGGGCCGCCTCGGCTGCCTCCTCGATCATGCGCATGATTCTGTGCACCGAATCCGCCAGCTCGGGTCGTCGGCGCACGGCCAGGTATGCCTCGAACTGGACGAGGGAATCGTCGTCATCGGGAGAGGACAGCAGCGAGACGAGGTCCATGATCGCGTCGGCGAGATCGTCGCGAGTGAGGCCGCCGGTCTGCGCGACGTCGAGTAGGGCAGTGACTTTCGCCGTCACGTTCTCGGCTATCCGGGTGATCGCGGCATCGATAAGTTCACCGACCGAGCCGAAGAAATAGCTGGTGGTCGACGGTGGGAATCCGGCGGCTTCGGCGACGGACCGAAACGAGACGCGTTCGAGTCCGCGAGTCCCGATCAGGCCGATCGCCGCGTCCACGAGGGCATCGCGCCGCTCCTGGCCGCGTGCGTATCGCGTCTTCGGACGGTCTTCGGTCATGGCTACAACGTAGCCGGGTGCTGGGTTCCACTTCCATCGCAGTGTCCTTCAGCAGGGACTTCTCGCGAATACTGGCCTAGTGGCCAATATTGGGCTACTGTCGCCGCTACATCGAAGAGCCCGGAAGGAGGCACCCATGGCCGAAATATCGCAGGCCCATCGTGTGGATGTAGTGGTAGTCGGCGCAGGACTCGCAGGACTGACCGCAGCCAGGGAACTGACGGCCGCAGGACTGACCGTCCAGGTCCTCGAGGCCAGAGACCGGGTGGGCGGGCGGACGGTCAACCACGCACTCGGCGAGAACTCGGTGGTGGAGACCGGCGGACAGTTCGTCGGTCCGACGCAGGATCACGTCCTTCGCCTGGCCGCGTCGGTCGGCGTCGGGACGTTCCCGGCGCATGGCATCGGATCGAGCGTCTACGTCAAGAACGGACGCGCCCGACGCTTCGACGGCGGGGTGCCACCGGATCTGGCGGCGCTGCCCGACATCGGGATGCTCGTGGCGCGAATCGACCGGGCCGCCAGGCAGATTCCCGCGGGCAGGCCGTGGTCCGCACCGCGTGCGCGCGAGTGGGACACCGAAACCCTCGCCACCTGGGCGCGCCGGCACTCGGCCACCGACGGTGGAGTGGAATTGCTCGACATCCTGCTCGGCTCGGTGTTCGGTGGCACGGCCGCCGACGTGTCCGCGCTCTTCGGCTTGGCGTACATAGCCGGGGCGGGCAACGAATACACGCCCGGCACGGTCGACCGATTGATGAGTGTCTCTGGGGGAGCGCAACAGTGGCGATTTCTCGGCGGCTCGCAAGCGATCTGCATCACGATGGCGGAGCAGCTCGGAGACGCTGTCCGACTCGACACTCCCGTGCGCCGCGTCGAACAGCATCTGGATCGAGTGGTGGTACACGGCGATGTCGAATCGTGGGTCGCCCGATCGGCCGTCGTTGCGATTCCGCCGGTTCTGGCTACCCGAATCGACTGGACCCCTGCGCTTCCCGCGCCCCAGGAAGCACTGTTTCAGCGGATGAACTTCGGCGGCTTGGCCAAGTGCGAGGCCGTGTATCCCGAACCGTTCTGGCGGGCGAGCGGTCTCTCGGGCCAAGCGCTGTTCCGTGACAGCGATGTACCGGTGTCCTCGATGTTCGACAACTCGCCTCCCG
This sequence comes from Rhodococcus sp. FG69, assembly GCF_057808915.1. Lineage (NCBI taxonomy): Bacteria > Bacillati > Actinomycetota > Actinomycetes > Mycobacteriales > Nocardiaceae > Rhodococcus > Rhodococcus sp. FG69. The sequence goes on from NZ_JBMDIX010000018.1 coordinate 46,987, forward strand.
ACGGGAGCGAGGGAGTGCTGATGGGATTCGTCGGTACCTGGGGTGCACGCCATCGGGGTGGACGGAACTGGTCCGACGGCAACGACGTCGAGCGCCGCGGCGAGGTGCTGCGGGCATTCGCATCGGCAGTGGGTCCGCGCGCACTCGAACCGACGGAGTGGATCGAACTGGATTGGACTCGCGAGTAATGGACCCGTGGCGGGCCCACCGCGGTGTTGACCCCCGGGGTGCTGACCGGGCTCGGACGGTGGCGCGACGCCGCGTTCGGACGAGTGCAGTGGGCCGGTGCCGAACACTCCGACTATTGGAACGGATACATGGACGGCGCCGTGCGATCGGGTGAAAAGGCTGCAGCAGAGGTACTTTCGACCGAAGGAGAACTCTCGTGGAACAACGCTTCGTAGTCTCGGCCCACCGCACACTCTCGGTGAGCCCGGATGAAGTGTGGGCACTGACCGGTGACACCAGCAGATACGCGGAATGGGTGTCCGACGTCCGGGCCGTCACCACTCATCACGGCGCCGCGCGCACCGGCGGTATCTACACCGAGGAGGTCGCAGCGCTCGGCCGTTTCACCACGCACGCCACCTGGACGGTCCGGCATCTGGAACCGAACCGACTGCGAGTGGATTCGGGGCAGGGATTCGCGCCGCTCTCCAACGTGGCGAATGTATTTCGCTTTGCGCCGCTCAGCGGTGGAACTTCCACCGCGATGACCTTCGAGTTCTGGTTCGACGTCTCCCCGAGCTGGCTGGGACGCCTGGTGCGGCCCATTGCGACCGCCGGAATGTCCGCACGATTCGACGTCTCGATGTGCAATCTGGAGGCCCTGATCCTCTCGGAGCAAACGGCTAACCTGCGATGAGAGAACCGGCGGAAATCCTCACCCTCGGCGTGCACATTCTCGACACGCTGGTGCGGCCGGTGACCGAGATTCCCGACGGTCAGGCGGCGGTCCTGGCCGAGCAGATCGCGATGTCGGCCGCGGGCACTGCCGCGGGAACGGCGCTGGTGCTGGCCCGGTTGGGTGCTGCGGTGCACTCTGCGGGCGTCGTCGGTGGTGATTCGGCAGGTTCGTTCCTTCTGCAGCTCCTCGCCGACGATGGAGTGGATGTTTCCCTCGTTCATCGCATGGACGGAGTGCAGACCTCGGCATCGGTGCTGCCGATCCGGCCGGACGGTTCCAGACCGGCTCTGCACGTGATCGGCGCGAACGGCTATCTGGCTCAGCATGTTCCATGGAACATGTTTCACAACGTCGACTTTCTGCACCTCGGTGGGCCCGAGTTCTTCGGACCCGACACCGCGCGGGACATCGCGCGCCGCGCTCATGAGGACGGCGTTGTCGTCACCGTGGACAGCCTTGCTCCGTCCATTCCGGAAGGACTCGGTGCGTTCGCCGCCGCACTGCCGTACGTGGACTACCTGCTGCCCAACGACGAGCAGGTCCTCGGCTGGACCGGCTGCGCCACTGTCGAAGACGGGTGTCGCCGATTGCTCGAGCTCGGCGCGTCCTGCGTGGTGGCCACCGCGGGTGCCTTGCCCACGCTCGTCGTCACCTCTGAGTGTGCCGTCGAGGTCCCCGCATATTCCGTGGACGTGGTGGACACCAGTGGATGCGGCGATGCGTTCTCGGCCGGGTTCGTTCGGGGCCTGTCCCTGAGCATGAGCGTCGTCGACGCCGCCGAACTGGGCAACGCGACCGCCGCGCAAGTGGCGCAGGGACTCGGTACCGACTTCGGCGCCTACGACCTCGACTTCGTTCGGAAGTTCGCACGCACGTGCGAGACGATCTGATGGCGGTCGACGTGGACGAACTACGGGAGTCCGTCGCCGGGGCCGCCCGGCAACTGGGCCGACGGGCGTTGGTTCTCGGTACCGCAGGCAACGTCAGCGCGCGTGCGGGCGATGTGGTGGCGGTGACGGCGACCGGACTGGTGTTGGCGGACGCGACGATCGAGGACATCACGCTCGTCGGTATGGACGGCGTCGTGCGCGCGGGTGCCTGCGAACCGACGTCGGAACTGGACCTGCACCTGGGAATCTACGAAGCGTGTGACGCGCGCGCAGTGGTACATGCGCATTCTCCGGCAGCCGTTGCTCTTTCACTTGTCGCGGACGAATTGCCGCCGGTGCACTACGCGCAGCTCGCTCTCGGCGGCAGAGTTCCGGTGATCCCGTTCGCGCCGTTCGGTACGGCCGAGCTCGCCGAGACGGTGGTGGCGGCGATGCGTTCGAGGTCGGCGGCCATCATGGCCCATCACGGTTCGGTGACCACCGGTCACGATCTCGGGGCCGCGTTGTCGAACATCGAACTTCTCGAATGGCTCTGCGGTGTCTATCTTTCGGCTGCGTCGGTGGCGACCCCGCGTGCCCTCGGTGACGCGCAGCTGGCGGCAACCCTCGACGAGGTGGTGCGCCGTAACTACGGAACCGCAGCGCCAGTGCGAAGAGACTGATCCAACCTGCCATTGCACCGCTGCTCGCGAGTGTGTTCCTCTCCACTGTCGGCGGATACCCGGCTTTGTTCGCCGCCGTGGGGATACTGGCCGCACTCGGAGCAGCGGTAACTTGGCAGGTGAAAAAAGGTGCGCTGATCGCTCAGCGGCGGTGACGCAGCCCCAGCAATCGGTCGATCAGCGGCATGACCCACCGTCGACGACGGAGAGTTACGAGTTCGAATCCCGGGATGTCGAACAGTTTCGTGACGCGGCTGTGGGTGCGGCAGAACTCCGCGAACCCCTCGTCGCCGTGCACACGGCCGAATCCGCTGGCGCCGACACCTCCCATCGGCACCGAACCCATCCCGGCGAACGCGATCACCGAGTTCACGGTCACCTGGCCGCACGCCAGCTGCGCTGCAATCTCATTGCCCTGTTTGCGGGAGAACACCGATGCGCCAAGGGCGTACCGATGATCGTTGCTCAGCTCGATGGCCTCGTCGATGCTGTCGACCTCACGAACGGTGACCGTGGGGCCGAACGTTTCCTCGCGAACGGCCGAGCAGCTCTCGGGAGTGTCCACCAAGACGGTGGGTCCGACGTATCGCTCGCCGATGGAGGAGAGTCCGCCGATCAATGCTCGGCCACCGGCCGCGTCGGCGGCAGCGAGGTGACGCCTGACGATCTCGATCTGTGCGGGCATGGTCATCGGTCCGTAGGTGGCGGACGCGTCACCACCGGGCTGGATGCTGCGTGCGTGCGCGACGAGCGCTGCAGTGAATTGCTCGGCAATGCCGCGCTCGACGTAGACGCGCTCGACTCCGACGCAGGTCTGGCCGCCGTTGGTGAACGCGCCCCAGGCGACCGCCTCGGCTGCAGCTGCGACGTCGGCATCCCCAGCGACGATCACCGGATCCTTGCCGCCGCATTCCAACACCACCGGAGTGAGCGTTTCGGCGCACGTCGCCATGATCTTCGAGCCGGTGCTGGTCGAACCGGTGAACGCGATCTTGTCGACCCCCGCGCGGCACAGCGCGGCACCGGTGTCACCGAAGCCGGTCACCAGTGACAGCACCCCGGTCGGCAGACCCGGATTGGCGTCGTGGAAGGCCTGAACATATCGGGCTCCGATGGCCGGCGTGTATTCGCTCGGCTTGAACACGACGCAGTTTCCTGCTGCCAGCGCCGCCGAGATCGCACTGTTCGGTGCGTACAACGGATAGTTCCACGGGCCGATCACGCCGACGACGCCCAGTGCGACTCGCTCGACCCGAGCTGAGTAATTCGCCAGCAGCAAGCCGGGGTTGACGCGCCGAGATCGCAGCAGGCGCGGCGCATGTCGTTCGGCCCACCCGATGTGCTCGAGGGTCAGCACGATCTCGAGCAACGCGTCCTCGGCGGGCTTGCCGTTCTCTCGGTGAAGCAGGTCGACGAACTCGTCCCGGCGACTCCAGATTTCGTGGCGCCACGCCCTGAGGTGGTGGGCGCGCGAGCGGGGCGGCAGCGACGACCATGCGCTCTGAGCGTTCCGCGCATCACTCACCACCCGCGCCACGATCTCGGCCCCATCGACGGCGAACGAGGCGACGAGCCCGTCGTCGATGGGGGAGACCGAGTCGAAAGTATCGAGGTGCGCCGACACCTGGGTTGTCACAGGGAGGCCCCGAGCCCGTCCTTCGCCGCCACGTGTGCGTCCCGCAGTTCGCGCTTGAGGATCTTGCCTGCCCCGCTCATGGGCAGAGCGGTGACGAACTCGATGGTACGGGGGGTCTTGTATCCGGCAACGTAGTTGCGGGTGTGTTCGCGGAGCTCGTCCACAGTCGGCGAGAACTCCTCTGCCAGAACGACACACGCGTGAACGCGCTCACCCCATTCGCTGTCGGGGACCCCGATCACGGCGCAGGCCAACACGGCGGGATGCAGGCTCAGTGCACTCTCCACCTCGGCGCTGTAGACGTTCTCGCCGCCGGTGATGATCATGTCCTTGAGGCGATCGACGACGAACAGGAATCCCTCGGAATCGAGGTAGCCGACGTCGCCGGTGTGCATCCACCCGTCACGAATGGCAGCCGCCGTCTCTTCCGGCTTGTTCCAGTAGCCGAGCATCACGTGTCCACCGCGGACACAGATCTCGCCGACGGAGCCGGTGGCCAACTGCTCGTTGTCGGGTCCGACGATCTGGATCTCGGAGTGCGGGGCCGCGCGTCCGGCAGAGCCGATGCGTTCTCCCACATGGTGTTCCGGCCACAGCAGGGACGCAACCGGAGCGAGTTCGGTCATGCCGTACGCCTGAGTGAGGCGGGCCTGCGGAAGTCGAGCAAGGGTGCGCTCGAGGACGCCGGCAGAGATCGGGGATCCTCCGTACAGCACACGGCTCAGCGACGTGGTGTCGAATTCACTCAAGGCCGGATGATCGACGAGCAGCTGAATCATCGTGGGCACCAGCAGCACATCGGTGATGGAGTGCTTCGCGATTGCGCCGAGGACAGCGGTCGGTTCGAAGAACGGAACCATGACGTGGGTGCCGCCGAGCATGACCTGCCCTACCCAAGCGGCCAGATCTGCGAGGTGGAACATCGGCGCGGCATGCAGCAGGACCGATTCGTCGTCGAGTAGCTGCCCGGTCGCCACTGTGCCCAGCCCCGAGGTGACTAGGTTCGCGTGCGAGAGCATGACGCCCTTGGGGAAACCGGTGGTGCCGCCGGTGTAGAAGAGCCCGGCAAGTGCATCTCCGCTGCGGCGTGCGTCGGGAATGGGATCGTTCGACGCGACCAGCTCCTCGTAGGAGACCATGCCCTCGGGCGTGGCTCCGTCGCCGCAGTAGACGATGGTCTGAAGGGCAGGACACGCCGGGCTCAGGGCCGGAACCATGGCACCGAAGGTGTCGTCGACCAGGAGGACCTTGGTGTCCGAATCATTGAGTGCGTACGCGACCTCGACCGGAGACCAGCGAATGTTGACGGGGTTGAGGACTGCGTTCGCCCACGGCACCGCCAGCAGATACTCGGAGTACCTATCGCTGTTGAAGGCCAGCATCGCCACTCGATCGCCGGCGTCGACTCCGATTGAACGAAGTCCGGCGGCCAGCCTCGCCACTCGGTCGATCTGCTCGGCGAAGGTGCGGACGCGGTCACCGAATACCGTTGCGGCCCGGTTCGGAGTGGTTGCTACGGAGCGATGAAGGCCTTGAGTGAGATACATGTCTAGGTCCCTTGTCGAGAGGGGGCGAGGGTGCCCGGGTGAATAAGGTCACAGTTCCACCTTATTGGCACTGTGTCAATAGGGCGGACGGACGGCCGCCGCCGGAGTGCTCCGAGGTTTCGAAAGGGCTGCGCTACGTGCGCTCTGGGTTGTCGGCGGAGGTCATGGACTCTGCGGTCGACAGGACGGTCACGAGGACGTCGGTCAGCAGAGTTTCGACCTGTTCGCGCGTGATAGCGCCGCGCACCAACCATTCGCGGCCAGCAGCCTTGACCATTCCGCCGAACGCGCGCACCGCCGACGTCGCGATTCGACGGTCACCGCCTCTGTCATCGAATGCCGTGGCATCGAGCACACGTTCGGCGGCCAGGTCGTCGGCCTCGTCGAGGATCTGCGCAACTTGCTCGTCGACGCCCGACCCGCTCGCCATCGACACCCACGCCGTACCGTGCGTCTCGATCACTCCGACCAGCCAGTGCACGCTGCCACGGGCCCGCTCCTCGAGCGAACCCGTGGGCAGGTGCACGTCCTCGATCGGCGGCACGGTGACCAGGAAGCGAACGCTCTCGATGTACAGATCACGCTTGCTGCCGATGTAGTGGTGAATGAGCCCGCGTGCCACGCCGGCGGAGGCTGCCACGTCGGACATCGAGACCTCGGCATACGGTTTGTCACCGAACAAGCGAACGGCGCTGGCCAAGATCTGCGTCCGTCGCTCGTCCGGTTCGAGTCGATTCCACTTGGGTGTACTGGCAGCCGGCATGGTTCTCATGATTGCATCGAACCGACAGCGCGACGCGTCAGAGGTACCGCTCGGTCCGTGGCCGCAGCGACTTCGGCACGACGAACCGATCGCCGTAGCGTGCTCGCAGTTCGTCTGCCCGACGCACGAATCCCTGCAGGCCGCCGTCGAACTGATTGACGAACTGCAGCACGCCACCGGTCCACGCGGGGTAGCCGATGCCGAGAATGGAGCCGATGTTCGCATCGGCGACCGTGCGCAGGACACCTTCGTCGAGGCACGCGATCGAGTCGAGTGACTGCGCGATCAGCATGCGATCCATCATGTCCTCGAACGGAATTCCGTGATCGGGGCGGTGGTAGTGCTCCACCAGGCCCGGCCAGAGTCCGGCCTTGGTGCCGTCCTCGGCGTACTCGTAGAACCCACGTCCGGCCTTGCGGCCCGGGCGATCGAACTCGTCGACCAGGCGATCGACCAGCGCGTAGGAGTTCGAGACGATCCACGGTCGACCGTCTGCGCGGGCAGCCTCGGCCATGCCTTCGCGGATGTGCCGCGAGAGAGTCAGCGAAATCTCGTCCATCAGTGCCAGCGCACCGGACGGATAACCGGCCTGGAGTGCTGCCTGCTCGACGGTTGCCGGGTGCACGCCCTCGGCAACCAACGAGATCGCCTCGTCCATGAACCTGCCGATGACGCGGGTGGTGAAGAAGCCGTGACTGTCTCCGACGACGATCGGCGTCTTGCCGATCAAGCGAACGAAATCGAACGCGCGGGCAAGGGCCGAGTCGCTGGTGTGTGCTCCCACAACGATTTCCACCAACGGCATCTTGTCCACGGGGGAGAAGAAGTGCGTGCCGATGAAGTCCGAGGTGCGTGAGACTCCCTTGGACAGTTCGGTGATGGGCAGCGTCGAGGTGTTCGAGCACAGCAGTGCGTCGACGGTCAGGTACTTGTCGACGGCCTCGAAGGCACTCTGCTTGACGGCAGGATCCTCGAACACGGCCTCGACGACGAGATCGCAGCCCTCGGCGTCGGCCGCGTCGGAACTGGGCGTGATGAGCGCCAGTACCGCATCGGCATCGGACTGGGTCTTGCGTCCCTTCGCGACTGCCTTGCCGAGAATCGAACGGGCGTAATCTTTGCCGCGCTCAGCGGACTCGATGGAGACATCGCGCAGCACGACGGGAACCTTTGCCGAGGCGACGACATAGGCGATAGCGGCACCCATCATTCCGGCACCGATCACCAGCACCTTCTCGGGCACCCGGTGCGGCTCGGCCGTCGGACGAGATCCACCCTTGTTGATGGATCCGAGATCGAAGAACATCGACTGGATGAGGTTGCCCGAAACAGGCCCACAGGCAAGTGCGGTGCAGTGCCTGGTTTCCACGAGCGATGCCGAATCGAAGTCCAGCACCGATCCCTCCACCGCAGCTGCGACCACCGCGATAGGGGCGGGCATCGGCGCGCCCTTGACCTGCTTGCGCACCGTTGCCGCGAATGCAGGCAACTGTGCGGCCACCGCAGGTGAGGCCGCGGTCCCGCCGGGAATCTTGAAACCCTTCTTGTCCCAAGGCTGTACAGCCTCAGGATTGGCGACGATCCAGGCGCGCGCGTTGGCCATCATCTGCTCGTGTGTGTCGACGACCTCGTCGACGAGCCCGAGTTCGAGCGCCTGCGCCGGCCGATACCGCTGGCCTTGCCCGACCACCTGGGTCAGAGCTTTGACGATGCCGAACATGCGGACCGTCCTGGTGACTCCGCCGGCTCCGGGCAGAAGCCCGAGAGTGACCTCGGGGAGCCCGAAGCGAGCGTTGCTCTTGCTCAGGGCAATTCGACGATGACATGCCAGCGCGATCTCGAAACCTCCGCCGAGAGCGGTGCCGCCGAGCGCTGCCACGACCGGCTTGCCCAGCTTCTCGAGCCGGCGAAATTTGTCCTTGGTGAAATCGAGAGCGTCGGCGATGGCCGCATGGTCGGCGGGACCGGCGTCGCGCAGCAGCTCGAGGTCGCCACCGGAGAAGAAGGTGTCCTTTCCGGACGTGACGATGACACCGTCGTACGCATCGAGGTTGGCCTCGAGCCAGTCCACAGTCTGCTCGAGCGATTCGCCGAACGCGGTGTTCATGGTGTTGGTGGACTGTGTCGGGTCGTCCATCGTCAGCACGAGTACGCGGTCGGTGCCGATCTCGCCGGTGATCGTGGATGTCCGCAGAGCAGGGGATGTCGTGTTCATCTCAGTTCCTCGGTCGGTGGTCTCTCGCGGGGTGTTCACAGGCGCTCGATGATGGTGGCGACGCCCATTCCGGCACCGATGCACAGCGTGATCAGTGCATATCGCTCGCCACGGCGCTCGAGTTCGTCGAGCGCCATTCCGGTGAGCATCGCACCCGTTGCGCCCAGTGGGTGGCCCATCGCGATCGCGCCACCGTTGACGTTGATGCGGTCGTGATCGATGTCCAGCTTCTTTGCGTAGTTCAGGACCACGGAGGCAAATGCTTCGTTGACCTCGAACACGGCGATGTCGTCGAGGGTGAGACCGGCTGCGGCCAGCACCTTGTGGGTGGCGGGAACCGGACCGGTGAGCATCAGCGTCGGATCCGATCCGGCAACGACTCCGGCGACGACACGTCCGCGCGGGGTCAATCCGCCTGCACGACCGGCTTCCTCGGAACCGATCAGAACCATCGCGGTGCCGTCGACGATTCCGGACGAGTTTCCGGCGTGGTGGACGTGATCGATGCGCTCGACCTCGGTGTACTTCTGCATGGCGACGGCGTCGAACCCTGCAAGCGCACCCATCTGGGCGAACGAGGGCTTCAGAGCCGCGAGATCGGCTGTGGTGGTCTCGGGTCGCATGATCTCGTCGTGATCGAGCATCAGTCGGCCGTTCGCGTCGAACACCGGGATGACCGACTTCTCGAAGTGACCCATCGACCAGGCGTGCGCTGCTCGCTGCTGGCTGCGCACCGCGAAGGCGTCGACCTCGTCGCGATCGAATCCCTCGATGGTCGCAATGAGGTCGGCGCTGACGCCCTGGGGGACGAAGTAGCTGTTGTAGTTCGTCACGGGGTCGCACGGCCACGCGCCACCGTCCGCGCCCAACGGCACGCGCGACATCGATTCGACACCGCCCGCGACGATCAGTCGATCCCAACCGGACCGAACACGTTGTGCGGCAGTGTTGACGGCTTCGAGGCCCGATCCACAGAACCGGTTCAATTGGACGCCGGCCACGCTGTCCGGCAGACCGGCGACCATGGCAACAGTTCGGGCGATGTCGCACCCTTGGTCACCGACCGGAGTGACGACACCGAGCACTATGTCGTCGATCAGTGCCGGGTCGAGTTGAGAGTTGCGAGAGAGCAACGTGGACAACGTACTCGCGGCCAGATCGACCGGTTTGATGGTGTGCAGTGAGCCGGAGCTCTTACCGCGGCCACGCGGGCTGCGAACTGCGTCGTAGAGGAACGCCTCCATGGCGGTGCCTTTCTGGGCGGGAGTGGAGCCTGCGGAATGACCCTGGATCAGCGGGAGTGGAGCCTGCGGAATGACCCTGGTTTCAGAGCGAACGAGAGATGAGGTCTTTCATGACTTCGTTGGCGCCGGCGTAGATGCGGGCGATGCGGCCGTCGACGAACATGCGGGCAATGGGGTATTCCTCCATGTAGCCGTATCCGCCGAAGAGCTGCAGGCATCTGTCGACCACCTCGAACTGCCGGTCCGTGGTCCAGTACTTCACCATCGCGGCGGTCGTGACGTCGAGTTCGGCTGCGATGTGCTTGGCGACGGCGTCGTCGACGAAGGTGCGGACGACACGGCCGATCGTCGCGCATTCGGCGAGCTCGAACTTCGTGTTCTGCAGATCGAACAGGGTCTTTCCGAAAGCGCTGCGAGACTTGGTGTACTCGACTGTCTGCTCCACGGCGGCTTCGATCATGGCGGCCGCGGCGATACCGCAGATCAAGCGCTCCTGAGGGAGTTGCTGCATCAGCTGGGCGAAGCCGCGGCCTTCCGAGTCGCCCAGGATGTTCGCGGCGGGAATGCGCAGGCCGTCGAAGGTGAGTTCGGCGGTGTCCTGGCCCTTCTGGCCGATCTTGTGCAGCACTCGTCCTCGGTGGAATCCTTCGGTGTCGTCGGAGACCTCGGCGACGAGCAGTGACAGTCCTCGGGCTCCCGCGGACGGGTCGGTCTTGGCGGCGATGATGATCAGATCGCAGTGAGCACCGTTGGAGATGAACGTTTTTCCGCCGGTCACGACGTAGTCGTCGCCGTCGCGCACCGCGCGGGTGGTGATGCCTTGCAAGTCCGAGCCGGTGCCCGGTTCGGTCATCGCGATGGCACCGATCCACTCGCCCGAGCACAGCTTCGGCAGCCACTGCTGCTTCTTCTCCTCGGAGGCGTAGGCCAGGATGTAGTGCGGGACGATGCCGCTGTGCACTCCCAGCTGCATCGACGAGTCGCCGGAGCGGACCTGCTCTTCGAACAGCACGGCCTCGTGGCGGAAGTCGCCTCCGCCGCCGCCGTACTGCTCCGGTACCGACATGCCGAGCAGACCGAGGCTGCCCGCACTGCGGTAGACCTCGCGGCTGGGGCGTCCGGCGGCTGCGAACTCCTCACGGTGCGGCGCGACCTCTTTCTCGAAGAATCCTCGAGCGAGCTGTCGCACGTCCGCGAGCTCGGTGGCGAGTTCGGCGTTGGTGCGGTCTGCGAGTGCAGTCATGGCGGGTCCTTGGCTCGAAGCGCACTGTCGTTTATTGGCGCTGTGCCAATAAACCATGCCTCGCGTATCCACGGATGTCAACAACGGACCTGGAAGGCTCTAGTTCTGCTCGAGAATCGCTGCGACCGATTCGACCTGATCGGCGATACGAGGGCCCCATCGACTCGACACGTCCTCGTCGACCACGACGACCTGGCCCTCGCGCACTGCGGTGGTCGTGTTCCATCCGGGACGGTCGGACACCGATTCGACCGTCACTCCACAGCATTGGGAGTCAGCAAGGAAGACGAAGTCGGGGTCGGCGGCGACGACTCCCTCGTCGGACATCTGGGGATAGTCGCTACCCGCCCCGTCGGCGATGCTCGTCAGGCCGAACAGCCCATAGATCTGACCGATGAAACTGGCGCTCGCCACGGTGTACAGCATCGAATCGAGCTCGTGAAAGTACGTTGCCTCTCGCGCCGGAACGCCGGCGACGGCAGCGTCCACACGCGAGCGCATGTCGCCGACCAGCGTCTCACCCTCCTCGGGGTGACCCGCTGCGTCGGCCACCTGCTCGATCTGGGAATAGGCGTCGTCGATGCTCGTCGCCGCGGGGAGCAGGAGTACCGGGACATCGGCAGCGCCGAGCGCGGCGACGAGTCCGCCGATGTCGTCGGATGCGATGACCAGATCGGGCTCGTATTCGACGATCGCCTCGAGGCTCGGGGTGTACGCGGACAGTTCGGTGCGTGGCGCATTCTCCGGGTAGTCCGACTGGCTGTCGACGGCGACCACTTGATCACCGGCGCCGACGGCGAACAGAGTCTCCGTTGCCGACGGACTCAGCGAGACGATGGAGTCGGGGCGGTCGGCGACGGTGGTGTCGGTCGTCGAGTCCGGCGTGCTGCATCCCGACACAGCGAGGGTGGCGGTCAACGCCACGGCAGTCAGGATTTCCTTCGGTCGCACGTGGTGGACTCCTCGTCGCATTGGTCAGTCGTCGGTGTCAAGAAGCTGACGGTAGGCCTCGGCGAGGAGATCGGCCGCCAGGTCGTCGCTGTGATCGGCTGCGGCAGGCCTACTTTCGGTCATCAACCGCGAATTGAGGGAATAGCAGAGGTCGTCGAACAGGCTGTCGTCGATCCCGAAGGACACTTCAGCTTCGTCGGTCAGCAACGCCCCGATGTCGATCCGCCAGGTCCATACGTCGTGTTCGGGGTACGTCCCACGTGCAGCGGAGACCAACTCGGTCGAGATGGTGAGTTGCTCGTCCGAATACCCCTCGGGGAGATCGGTGTTCACTGTCATTTCGAGCTCGATCGAATCGTCGTCGTCATTGGTGAACTCGGTGACGACCAGCGTATCCAGATCGCCGCATGTGAGCGTCAGAAGTACGCGCTCGTGCGGGGATTCGCGCGTCAAGGCTCCGACCGTCCACCCGTGACGCACAGTGTTCGCGGGATCCGAAATTGTCGTGTTGATGTAGTCGGCGACGATGTTGCGGATGTCCGCGTATGCGAGATGGTCGGACAGCAGCCAGAACCGTCGGCGGTGTTCGGACGTCGAACCGTTCAGTAGCGTCGTGCGCTCGGCTCGCTCGGTCGGAAAGGTGAAGTTCTCGGTTGCCGCCATAGCTGTCGATCTAACTCCCTCGGTGCGGTCATTCCCAATCGGGCCGAACGGCTGGGGTCGGTTGGGTGCCCATCTGGTGTGAGCCGGGCACGCAAAACGGACGAACGACGTCTTCGACAAGACAAGGCCGGGTCGGACTACCGACCCGGCCTTTCTCGTTCGCAGATTACTTCTTCGACACTCGTACGAGCTTCTTGTTGACGAATTCGTCCATTCCCCATGGGCCGAGTTCCCGGCCGACGCCCGAGCGCTTCACTCCACCGAACGGTAGACCGGGGAGGGTGGTGCCGTGCTCGTTGACGAATGCCATGCCGACGTCGAGTTGTTCGGCAACAGTCCTGGCGTTGGCGAGGTCGGTGCTCCACACCGATCCGCTGAGACCGAAGGCAGATTCGTTGGCCAATGCGATGGCCTCGTCGGCATCCTTCACCTTGTAGACGACGCCAGCGGGTCCGAACAGTTCCTCACTGTAGGCCCGCATGTCCGGGGTGACGCCGGTCAGCAGTGTCGCTTCGACGAAGGCGCCGGGACCGTCGATCTTCTTGCCGCCGGTGTGCAATGTTGCGCCCTTGGAGACGGCGTCGTCGATTTGCTCGATGAGGTTGTCGGCCGCGGTCTGCGAGGACAGGGGGCCGAGTGTTGTTTTCTCGTCGAGCGGGTCGCCGGTGACGGTGGCCGCGAACGATTCGGTCAGTTTGGCGACGAACTCGTCGTAGTACGGCTCGGTCACGAGAATTCGCTTTGCAGCGTTGCAGGCTTGTCCCGCATTCGACAGTCGTGCACGAGTTGCCGATTCGACGGTTGCGTCGATGTCATCGGTGTCGAGAACGATGAACACATCCGACCCGCCCAGCTCGAGCACGACTTTCTTGAGGTTGCGTCCCGCTGTTTCGGCGACGCTGGTGCCCGCGCGCTCGCTGCCGGTCAGGGATACGCCCTGCACTCGCGGATCGGCGATCATGTCGGCAATCTGCTCGTTCGTGGCGAAGATGTTGACGTACGCATCCTCGGGCAACGCTGCCTGATGGAAGATCTCCTCCATGAGCAACGCCGATTGCGGGCAGTTCGGAGCGTGCTTGAGCAGAATCGTGTTGCCTAGCATCAGGTTCGGCGCTGCGAAGCGCGCGACCTGGTAGTACGGGAAGTTCCACGGCATGACGCCGACGAGTGCGCCGATCGGTTTGCGCTGTAGCACCGACTCTTCGGCGCCGGGTACGTCGAGTCGTTCCTCTTCGAGTAGTGCCGGTCCGTGGTCGGCGTAGTACTTGTAGATGGCCGAGGACAGCTTCACCTCACCCCGCGCTTCGGCGAGCGGCTTTCCCATCTCCAGCGAGATGCTTCGAGCGAGCTCGTCGGCTCGTTCGGTGTAGATGTCTGCAACCTTGCGCAGTGTCTCTGCACGATGTTGTGGCGACGTGATGCGCCAGGTCTGGTAGCCGGCGTGCGCGGAAGCAAGTGCACGTTCGACGCCCTGTGCGTCGAGCGTTTCGAACTCCTTGACGGTCGTACCGTTGGCGGGATTGACAGTCTTGTAGGTCGTCATACCTCTTCCAACGGGTTCGTGGGGCCTGATTGTTCCGAATCGGACCAATGGGATGCGAACGTGCTGGTCGCGCGGGTGGACGGGTGCACACTCCGGAACCGGCGAATGCCACCGATGTCATTCTCGCGCCAGCCTATTTGTCAAGTACCGACACGTCCGATTTGTTGCGCAAGGCGTATTTTTACGCAACACTCACCACATCAGTCTCATGAGTAACACGAGTCACACGGATCGATGGGGAGCGTTCATGCGCGCACGTACTCGACAGATGGCGGCAGGTGCTGCTCTCACCCTGGTGGCCAGCGGGCTGGCAGTGCTGACGCCACCCACCGCGAGTGCGGAACCATGTGGGGGGATCGGCGGGCCTGGTTCGTCACCGCTGTTCGGATCGTCGGGCAGCGCGGGTGGCGGACCGGACAAGAATCCCCGTGGACCGCAAGGCCCATTGCCCACGATCTCCGGCAACGCCACCTCGGTTGCGTGGGTGACCGGACCGGTGAGCCCCAACAGCACGTACGACCGCTTCGGTATTTCCGGCACCGACCTCGGAATCAGTTGGGACAACGGGGCCGGGCAGACACTGATGGCCTTCGGTGACACGTTCGGCAACTGCTCGGTGCCCGGAGCTCAGTGGCGTAGCAACGTGCTGATGCGATCCGACGACACGAACCTGGCCGACGGCATCAGCGTCGCCGACGGGGTGCCGGGGGATTCGACCTCCGGTGCGGTTGTCCAGCCGGCGGGGTTCGCGAGTGAGGTTATCCCGAGCCTCGGTATCGCAGGCGTGGAGGACACCGTCATTCCGACGGCCGCGATCGCGATCGGAAAAACGCAGTACCTGAACTACATGTCGGTTCGAGAGTGGGGCGCACCCGGCCGGTGGGTCACGAACTTCTCGGCAATCGCAACGTCGACCGACAACGGCCAAACGTGGGCGACCCAACCGGGAACGATCCGGGTCAACGCCGGCGTCACCATTCCGACGCTGCCTCAGGTCGAGGAAAGCAACGGCAAGTATCAGATGAACGCCTACGTCGAGGGCAAGGATGGGTACATCTACCAGTTCGGCACTCCGAACGGTCGATTCGGGGCAGCGTTCGTCGCTCGCGTCGAGCCCGCACGGATCCTGGATCTGACGAAGTACGAGTACTCGACGCAGGACCCGGCGAAGCCGTGGTCGACGAACGTGGCCGATTCGGTGTCAACCGTCAAGGAGCCCGTCAGCGAGCTCTCGGTCGCATGGAACGACTATCTCGGACGCTATGTCATGTTGTACGGCAACGAGATCGACCGCACGATCCTGGCGCGGACTGCCGAGAACCCGGAAGGTCCGTGGAGTGCGCCGAAGACGCTGCTCGACGCGAGGCAGACCGGCGGAGGTATCTACGCGCCGTACATTCATCCGATCACCAGCGGCAACGAACTGTACTTCACGGCCTCGCGGTGGTCGGACTACAATGTACTGCTGTTGAAGACGAACCTCGATCTCCTGAAGTAGTTAGTGCGGCAAGGGAAACGGTCATGTCCGACGAAGCTCTGGTCGAACAAGATGTGGCAAGGCGGCAGTCGATGACAGGGGCGGTTCTCCTCGTCGTCGCGTCGAACGCGGTTGTGATTTGGGTGGTCGCGACGTGGAATCCCGAGAGAGTCTGACAAGCGATGGACGACGCAGCGAACGAAAACTCGCTCGACGAGGACGAACGCGCTGAACTTCTTCGGTTGCGCGAGGAAGTATCGACACTTCGCATGAAGGCCGGTGACGACGCCGCCACCGGCCCTCCCGCGCAGCGCCGACCGCGGAACGGGCTGCGTTGGACGGCTGTCACGCTCTTGCTGATTCTGGTCGCTGTTCTGGCGATCGCATCGGTCACTGCCCGCTTCACGAGAAGTCAGATCCTCGACACCGACCGCTACGTGGCCACGGTCGCACCCCTCGGTGAGAATCCGGCCATCCAGGAGGAGATCACGAACCAGATTACCGACGAGATCTTCACCCGGGTCGACATCGAGGGGCCCACCAAGAGCGCATTGACCGCGCTGACCGACGTGTCGAACCCATCCGCGAACGGTCAGCGCCTCGACCAGGTGGTTGTCGGACTCACGCCCGTGATCACAAGCCAGGCCAGAACTTACGTCAATGACACCGTCGGTGCGCTGGTGCAGTCCCAGCAGTTCGAAGACCTTTGGGTCCAGGCGAATCGGGCAGCCCACAACGCACTCGTCGCGGTGATGACCGGCAATTACGGCGCGAGTTCGGTTGCGGTCGACCAGAGCGGCACCATCAGTATCTCCCTGCGCACAGTCATCGACAACGTGAAGGCCGTCCTGATCGAGCGTGGTTTCGCCTTCGTCGACGAGATCCCCTCGGTGGACAAACAATTCGTGTTGTTCGAGTCACCCGAATTGGTGAGGGCGCAGCGAGCAGTTGCCGCGCTCGATCGTGCCTCCGTGATCCTGCCGTGGTTGGGGATCGCGTGCGCTGCAGCCGCCGTCGCTGTCGCGCCCTCGCGTAGCAGGCTCCGTGTACTGGGCCTCGCAGGGTTGTCGATCGCACTGGGAATGTTCGTTCTGGCAATCGGACTACTCGTCGGTCGTGCGAGCTACCTCGCCGGCGTTCCAGCCGATGTGCTCTCGACCGATGCCGCAGCTGCGGTGATCGACACCGTCTTGGTTCCGCTCCGCACGACCCTGCGCGCGGTTGCAGTCCTCGGCCTGGTCGTCGCGATCGGCGCCTATCTCATCGGTGGCTCGACGTCCGCTGCGGCCGTGCGTCGCGGTTACGGGCAAGGACTGGACTTCATCCGCGGATCCGGGAGCGGCAGGCCCCCGAACGATGTGGAACGCTGGGCAAATCAGATTCGAATTCCGCTGCAGTGCATGATAATCGGAGCAGCTGCGGTGTTGCTGATGTTCTGGCCGTACCCAACGGGTCTGGTCGTGTTGTGGATCGCTGTCGTCGCAGTACTGGCCCTCGCGGGACTTAACCTACTCGTCCGCCCTGCCCGAGTGTTCGCCTCGTCCACGGGCTTGACGGCGACGGCTACGACGGCGCCAGCAGCGCCGACGGACGATTCGCAGACCCGGATGGAATAGAAATGCAGAAGTGGTCGGACTCAGCTCGGGAAAGCCTTCTGCCAGAGCCGACCCCAGTCGAGCACCGGCGCAGAAACACGTACCCCTGGCCTGTTTCGGGGAACCAGCACCCGCAAGGCACCTGGGTCTACGGTGCACCGCACGGGAGTGCGGAGCAGAAGCGACTCACCGTCGACGCCCACGGGGATCTCCGGGGTGTCGGAGTCCACAGTCACCTCTCTCGCCGTTGTCTGCGTCAAACCACGACCATTGTTGCGGCGCAGTAGATCGACCGCTTGTCGGGTATTCGCCACCGACAGCGTGACCACGCCGAGGACGCCCCGATCGAGACGATCTCGGCGACTGAGACCCGCAACGTCACTGGTGCCATAGGCATTGTTGCTCACCAGAACTGCTTGCGGTTCTTCCACCTCGGTGTCACCGATATGGGCAACCAACCGAGGGCCGGAGTGCCCGGTCAGCAGATCGGGGAGCAGTTTCAGCACGGTTGCAGCCTTGTCGTCTCGGTATGCGGGGCTGCGTACGATTTCGGCGTACACCCCGAAAGATACGTTGTTGACGAAGGGTCGGCCATCGACCGCGCCCAGATCCACGCGCAACTCGACACCATCCCGGAGTGCATCCAGCGATCGGGCCGGATCGGATCGATCGAGGCCGAGATCCATCGCGAAGTGGTTACGTGTTCCGGCGCTGATCACCAGGAATGGTAAGTCGTGTTCGGCCGCGACCGCGGCGACGAGCGCCTGGGTACCGTCCCCGCCGGCCACCCCCAGGAGATCCGCCCCCTGCTCGACAGCCTGCCGGGCCAGGGCGGTGACGTCGACAGTGCCAGGGCCTTCGAGTAGCGCTACGTCGGCCCCCAAAGCCTCGGCTTTGCGCCTCAAGTCGAACTGTGCGACCTTCCCGCCACCGGAATGCGGATTCATGATCACGAACGGATGCTTCGCTGGCGAGGCGGGGTATTCGGGCATGTCCGTCTCCGCGCGGCTTCTGCGCAAGGCGGCACGGGCGCAGACGCTCGCCGCGAGCGCGAGCACGTAGACAAGTACAACCACCCATAGCAAGTTGGCCCGGACGAAGACGGCGAGAACGATGACCGGCGTCGCGATCGCAACTCCCAGGGTTATCCACCTGAGCACCCCGCGCCGGGTGAGGAACGAGTACAACGATGCCACTGTGACCACGACGCCACCGATTTCCACGACGAGCAACGCCACGGTGCCCAGCACCCCGGCGAAAAGGACGGGCACCACCGCCGCAGCCACTGCCAACACGAATGCTCCACGGGCCCACCAACGCCGACTATGGTCACTGACGTCGGCAAAGTCCGATTCGTTCACGTGACAGCCCTCTCCGGTCTCGCATCCATTCCCTGTGGCAGTACGACTCTTCATCGTATGTCCATCTATTGGCTGCGGAGGCGCGCCGCGGCATCTCATCCGAGACGGGTGATTTGCAATCGAACGACCAGCTGCATAGTCGTGGGACTACAGCTGCCAGGCGGGTGAGTTCATGACTGCTGCAACGAAAACAGGTTCGGGGCTTGTGCTGACGGTGTTGGCGTCGAGTCAGTTCTTGATGACGCTGGACAGTTCGGTCATGAACGTGTCGATGGCTCAGGTTGCTGCGGACCTCGACACGACAATTACCGGGATCCAGACGGCGATCACGCTCTACACGCTGGTGATGGCGACGCTCATGATCACCGGGGGCAAGATCGGCACCATCATGGGAAGGCGCCGAGCGTTTGCCCTCGGTCTCGTCATCTACGGCCTCGGGTCGCTCACCACGGCGTTGGCACCGAATCTTCCGGTGCTGTTGATCGGGTGGTCGCTGCTCGAAGGGATGGGTGCGGCGCTGATCATGCCTGCCATCGTCGCGTTGGTTGCGGCGAACTTCCCGCCCGAAAGGCGATCAGCAGCATACGGTCTGGTCGCTGCGGCGGGCGCGATGGCGGTGGCGGCGGGGCCACTGATCGGGGGAGCGGTGACTACGTTCGCGTCGTGGCGGTACGTCTTCGTCGGCGAGGTCGTTCTCGTCATCGTGATCTTGTTGGTGTTGCGTCGCATCAACGACGTTCCGCCTGCACGAGTTCGGCTCGATCTGATCGGCTCTGCCCTCTCGGTGGCCAGCCTGGGTCTGATCGTGTTCGGGGTGCTCAGATCGGGCGAGTGGGGGTGGATTCAGCCGAAACCGGGAGGCTCCGAAATCGTGGGCATGTCACCGGTGATCTGGCTGCTGTTGGCCGGAACGATGCTCCTGTACGTATTCATGAGATGGCAGACGCATCTTGCCGAGTCCGGCAAAGAACCGTTGATCGATCCGCAGCTGTTTCGCAACCGGCAATTGACCGGTGGGCTCACCATGTTCTTTGCGCAGTTCACCGTCCAGGCGGGCGTCTTCTTCACCGTGCCGCTGTTCCTGTCGGTCGTTCTGGAATTGAGCGCCCTGCAGACCGGCATACGACTCATCCCGCTGTCGATTGCGTTGCTCGTCGCTGCTGCGGGCATTCCGAAGCTGTGGCCTCACGCGAATCCGCGTCGAGTTGTGCGGTGGGGTCTGGCGTCGATGATCATCGGCATCCTGGTGTTGGTGGCAGGACTCGATCCCGGTGCCAATGCCAGCATCGTGGCGATACCGATGCTTCTCATGGGCTTGGGGCTCGGGGCCCTGGCCTCGCAGCTCGGCGCGGTGACGGTTTCGGCCGTCCCGGATTCGCAGAGCGCTGAGGTCGGCGGGCTACAGAACACTGCCACCAATCTCGGTGCATCGCTGGGAACTGCACTGATCGGGTCGGTACTCATCGCAACCCTGAGCGCGACGATCATTGCGGGCATTCAGTCGAATCCCGAGGTTCCGGCGCCGATGAAGGAGCAAGCCACCACAGAGCTCGCCAGCGGTGTTCCATTTCTGTCCGATAGCCAGCTGGAGGCTGCCCTGAACGAGTCGTCGGTGCCGGAATCGACCGCTCAGGAGATACTGGACCTCAATGCGGACGCTCGGCTCGAGGCCCTCCGAGTAGCCCTGGCGCTGGCAGCTCTGCTGGGGCTGACAGCCTTGTTCTTCACGGGGAACATTCCGCGGCAGGCTCCGTCCGCTCAGGTGCCCGAGGACCCGTAATCTGGAACCTGTCCGTCGAGATCGAGACGAGCATGCACTACCTGCCGTCGAGGTTCGAGTGGTCCGAGCTAGAGAATCGTGTATCCGCCGTCTACGAGAACATCTGCACCGTTGATCATCGACGCGCCCGAAGACGCGAGGAACACAGCAACGCTGGTGACATCATCGGTTTCGGCGAACCGGCCGACCGGGATACGAGCGCGCAGCGCATCGCCCTTCGGATTGGACCACGCCTCGCGGCCGAGCGGTGTCATGACGACCGTGGGGGAGATGGTGTTGACGGTGACGCCTCGGCCCGCCCATTCGGCGGCCAGGACCTTGGTCAGACCGAGAACGCCGAACTTCGATGCGCAGTACGCAGCGTGTTCGGAGATGGCGACGGTCGCCGCTTGCGATGCGATGTTGATGATTCGACCGGACCCTCGGGCGAGCATGGTGCGTCCGAATTCCTGACACATCAGGAATGTGCCGGTGAGGTTGACGTCCATCGTCAGGTTCCAGAACTCGTCCGACAGGTATTCCGCCGGGCCGAGTCGAGCTACCCCGGCCGAGTTGACCAGGACGTCCACGCGGCCCAGATCCTCGATCACCGAGCTGACCGCCTGCGAGACGGACACGCGGTTCGCGACGTCGCACGCCACGCTGCGCGCTCCGATGTCTGCGGCGACCGAGGCAGCCGCATCGCCGTCACGATCGACGAGCACCACTTCGGCGCCCTGAGCAACGTAGGCCGCGCCGATCGCAGCCCCGATACCCGATGCACCACCGGAGACAACGGCAACCAATCCGTCGAACGACAGATCTACGGGCGGGGGCACTGCGGTCATTGAAGTGGCCTTTCCGGTGGTGAATGGAGTTCGGGGCGGAACGGGCCGAGGTGGGCACCGTCCCGCCCCGAAGTGTGTGCGGGTGCGGAAACTACTGTCCGGGGATTCCCTCGTTGGCGATGTCGCCCGT
Organism: Rhodococcus sp. FG69; assembly: GCF_057808915.1. NCBI lineage: Bacteria > Bacillati > Actinomycetota > Actinomycetes > Mycobacteriales > Nocardiaceae > Rhodococcus > Rhodococcus sp. FG69. The sequence goes on from NZ_JBMDIX010000018.1 coordinate 68,421, forward strand.
TTCGAGGTTCGCCGCCGTCAGGTCGACGAGTCCGTCGAGGAATTCCTGACGGTTGGTCACGACGTGCTCGATGGCGACATCGACGTTCTCGGACGTGATCGCGGGCATCACGTAGACCGGGTCGGTGTCGACCTCTTCGCCCTTGGCGATCTTGTTGGCCACTGCGAGGCCGGCGGAGAGTTCGACGGTTCCGTTCTGCAGCGACGTGCCGATGAACTCGCCGCTCTTGACCGCGTTCAGGCCGTCCTCGATCCCGTCGATGCCGACGATCGGGACGTCGGTGCGCCCGGCTTCCTTCAGTGCTTGCAGTGCGCCGAGGCCCATGTCGTCGTTCTGCGCGACGACACCGTCGATCTGATCGCCGAAGCTGGAGAGCCAGTTCTTGGCCTTGTTGACCGCTTCGTCACGCTTCCAGTTGGCGGTGTCCTTGGCGAGGACCTTGATGTCCGGGTAGTTCGCAAGTACCTGGTCGATGCCTGCGCCGCGGTTGATTTCGCCTGATCCGCCGAGCGGGCCCTGCAGGATGACGATGTTGCCGCGTCCGCCGAGACGGTCCGCCATCATCTGCATTTCCTGCGCGCCTGCCGCGACGTCGTCTGGCTGAACGTTGCCCGAGATCTGGTCGGTTTCGAGTGCGGCGTTCACTGCAATGACGGGAATGCCCTTGTCCTTGGCGGACTGGACCTGTGGTGCAAGCGAATCAGCCTGTGCGGGAACGACGATGATCGCATCGACGCCCTGGTTGATGAGCGAGTCGACCTGGCTGGCCTGGACCGACACGTCGTTTCCAGCGGAGTTCCACAGCAGTTCGATGTTGTTCGCCGCGGCGTAGGTCTCCATGCCTTCCTTGCCTGCGGTGATGAACGAGCTCATGTCGTACACGGTGACGCCGATGCGCGTCTTGCCGTCCTGTGCGCTGGTATCGCCTGCGCCGCAGGCGGTGACGCCGACGGTGAGCAGGCCAGCGGCCGCCACGGTCAGCATCTTGGAAGCAAACTTCATTGTCATCTCCGAATCGGTGGGTGGGTACTGGACAGAGTCTTTTCGGGGCGATCAGACTCTTCGTTTGGACGACCAGACGTCGACCGAGACTGCGGCGACGATCAGAACTCCCTTGATGACGTCCTGCCAGTAGGCGGGAACGACGAGAAGGTCCAGACCGTTGTTGAGCGTTTGAATCATGAACAGGCCGAGTGCAGTACCCCAGATGGTGCCGCGCCCGCCCATCAGGCTCGCGCCGCCGATCACGACTGCAGCGATGGCGTCGAGTTCGTATCCCTGGCCCAGGTTGGGAGGGCCGGAGATGACACGCGATGCCAGCATGACCCCGGACAGACCTGCGAGCAGGCCGGACAGAGCGTAGACACTGAACAGCACGTTCTTGGCGTTGATTCCGGCGATCTCGGCTGCGGTTCGGTTGCCGCCCACGGCGTAGACGCGCATGCCGTAGGCAGTTCGCTTCATCACCACGGCCAGCACCACGATGCCGATGATCATCACGAGAACCGGTATCTGCAGGCCGAATATCTTGGTGTTGGCGATCTGGCCGAACTCTGCCGGTAGACCGTTGATCGGCGCGCCACCGCCGATCACATACGCGAAACCTGAACCGGCTGTGAGCATACCGAGTGTTGCGATGAAAGGTGGCACATTGATCCGAGATACCAGAAATCCGTTGATGCACCCTGCGGCGAGCCCGACGGCCATGGCGATGAGCACCGTCATCCAGATCTGACCCGGGTTCGCCTTCGCCACTGCAGCCGATGCCATTGCCGAGACTGCGATGACGCTACCGACCGAGAGATCGATGCCGCCGGTGAGGATGACGAGAGTCTGGCCGAGAGCGATCAGTGCAAACGGTGCCGCTGCGACGAGAATCGTCTGCAGGTTGTCCGCGGTGCCGAAACGTGCACTGCGGTAAGAGAAGTACGCGATCACCAGGAGCATCACGATGACCATCGAATAGCGTAGTGCGAGGGCTCCGGCCCAGGCGCTGGAGAACCGGCGGACCGGCTCGCCCGTAGTGGCCGAGACGGAAATCTTCTCGTCCGGATCAGCGACGGGTGTTGTCACTGTGGTGCCTCCTCGAGTGACGACCGCTTGTCGGTCGTGGTGGTTGTGGTCGGTGACTGCTCGTTCCGCGTGTTTAGCGCGGTGGCGAGGCGGAACACCGAGTCCTGAACTTCGGGATGATCGAGCGCGTCGCGGTCGAGTTCGCCGACGAAGGCTCCCTCGCGCATGACGAACGCGCGGTGCGACAGACCGACGATCTCCGGCATGTCCGACGAGGCCATCACGACAGCCATTCCGCGGCTGGCGAATTCGGTGATGATTCGGTAGATCTCGGAGCGTGCTCCGACATCGACTCCGCGCGTCGGCTCGTCGAGAAGCAGCACGTCGACCGTACCGGTGAGCCAGCGTGCCAGCACCACCTTCTGCTGATTTCCACCGGACAGGGTCCCGACGCTCTGGCCGATTCCCCGGCTTCGCAGCCGAACGGAGTCCATGGCGCTCGTCACCTCGGTCGCCCTGGCCTTGTTGCGCAGCCATCCGGCGATGCTGAACTTCGACAGCCTCGGAAGCGATCCGTTGTCCAGCACACTCATCGACAACACGACGCCGTTGACCTTGCGGTCCTCGGGCACCATGGCCATCCCTGCGGTGATCGCCGCGGCGGGCTTGCCCTTGGGCACGGTCCTTCCGTCGACCTTGACCGTTCCCGACGTCACCGTGCGCATACCGAACAGTGCTTCGAGCAGTTCGGTGCGTCCCGCTCCGACAAGACCTGCGAGGCCGACGATTTCGCCGCGCCGAACCGTCAAGTCGATCGGCGCCGACGCGCCGGCTACATGAAGGTTCTGGACTTCGAGGACAACGTCTCCGATGTCCGTTCCGACCGTCGGGAAAAGGTTTTCGAGTTCGCGGCCGATCATCGCGGTGACGATGTCGTCGTCGGTGATGTCGGTGAGCTTCTCGTCGGTGATCAGCTTGCCGTCGCGCAGTACGACGACGCGGTCGGCGATAGCGCGGATCTCGGCCATCTTGTGGGTGGTGTAGACCATCGCGACACCACGATCGCGCAGCTGCCGCATCACCCTGTAGAGGCCCTCGACCTCGCGCTCGGAGATGGCCGACGTCGGTTCGTCGAGCATGACCACCTGAGCGCCGGTGCGTGCAGCCTTGACGATCTCGATGATCTGTCTCAGTCCGACAGGCAGACTGCCCATGCGCGCGGTGGGGGAGATGGTGACGTCGAAGACGCTCAACGCCTCCGCTGCCTCCTTGATCATCGCGCGACGATCCAAGAAAATGCCGCGGCGCTTCTCGCGTCCGACGAACATGTTCTCGTACACGGACATATCGTCGATCGATGCAAGTTCCTGCGGGACGATCGCGACCCCGTGCCGGACAGCGTCCCGTGAGTCGCCCGACGAGAGTTGGTGTTCGCCGATCATGACCGTTCCGGTATCGGCGCGGAGCTGACCGGTGGCGATCTTCATGAGCGTGGACTTGCCCGCGCCGTTCTCGCCGGCGAGTGCGGTGACGGTGCCCGGTTCGAGGTCGAGAGATATTCCCTTGAGTACCGGCACCCCTCCGAAGCTCTTGGTCAGGTCCTGGCATTCGAGCAAGGCGGTCATGCTCGATCACCCACGGTGATCAGTACTTTCACGTGCTCCGGATCGGCGGATGCTGCAAACGCCTCGGCGGAGCGTTCGAGTGGGAATTCGGCTGTCACGAACTCGTCGACTGGAATCGAACCGTCGCTGAGCATGTCTATCGCCTCCTGAATGTCTTCGCGGACGTACATCAGAGCGCCGGCGACGACGATCTCGCGGTCTTGGATCTTCTCGAGGGGCACGGGCGTGACCCCGGCTGCAACGCCGACGACAAGTACCGCACCGCCCTTGTCGACGAGATCGATCGCCTGCGCGATCGAGGACTCACGTGAGACGCAGTCGATCACGACGTCGGCGGGACCGCCGAGCGCGTCGTGAGCAACTGTCACCGCGTCGGCGGCAACGGGATCGACACTGCCGACTGCTCCCAGTCGCTCGGCCCGGGCACGCTTGGACTCGAGCAGATCGGCGACGACGACGATGGCACCGGCGCGGCGGGCCGCGAGCAGAACGAACAGACCGATCGGACCTGCGCCCAGCACGGCTACTCGTTTCCCGTCCAGCCCGCCGACGAGACTGCCTGCGCGGCGGACGGCGTGGACCGGCGTCGCGAGGGGTTCGATCAGCGCTGCGTGACGGTCGTCGAGATCGTCGGACAGTGGCACCACACGGTCCGAAGCGATGGTGAAGGCGTCGGTGAGGCCACCCGGGGTCTGGCAACCGAACACGGCCAGTTCGGCGCAGATGTTGTACCGTCCGGCGTCGCACTGGGTGCAGTGCCCGCACGCCAAGTTCGGTTCGACGACAACGCGGGTGCCGACGAGGCCGGGGTCTGCGCCGTCGCCGACGGCATCGACGACGCCGACCACCTCGTGGCCCGGGCGGAACGGAAGGTCGATGAACGGGTGACGACCATGCGCTGCATGGATATCGGAGCCGCAGATGCCGACGATGGTGCTCCGCACCCGCACCTCACCGGGACCGGGTACCGGCGTCGGCACAGTCTCGACGCTGACACCGTCGATGCCTTCGACGAGAATGCGCCGAACCGTCTCGGTGCTCACCATGCGGTGTAACCCCCGTCCGCGACGAGAACCGAACCCGTGATGAAACTTGCTGCGTCACTGGCGAGGAAGACGACGCTGGGTGCGATCTCTTCCGGCAGCGCGTACCGCTGCATGGGTGCGTCGTCGATCCAGTAGCGCTTGAGATCGGGTCGATCGACGGGTGCCATCTCGGTCTTGCAGTATCCGGGCGCGACCGCGTTGACGCGGATTCCGAGTGGGCCCCACTCTGCTGCCAAGGATTTGGTGAGGTGATGCACGGCGGCTTTCGATGCGTTGTAGGCAGGCTGCATCTGCGGGCGGTTGACGATGATGCCGGACATCGACCCGATGTTGACGATCGAACCGCTGCCACGCTCGTGCATGTGAGCGCCGACGGCAATGCTGCACTCCCACAACGCCTTCACGTTCAGGTCGAATACGCTGTCCCACTCGTTCTCGGTGACGTCCCAGGAATCGTTGTGGTAGCAGGTACCCGCGTTGTTGACGAGGATATCCACGTGGCCGAGCGCGTCGATGGCCTCGGCGGTCATCCGCTCGATGTCGGCGCGGTTGGTGATGTCGGCGGTGATCGCGGTGAATTCGTGGCCTTCGGAGGCAGCTTCGGCGACGACCTTCTCGTTGCGCTCGGCGCTGCGTCCGGCGATGGCTACGCGCGCCCCTGCTTCGGCGAGTCCGAACGCGAACGCACGGCCGAGACCTTGATTGCCGCCGGTGACGATCGCGGTACGTCCGGTCAGATCGAATGGATTCTTGCTCATGTGGGCACCACTATCGACTTGAGGCTGGCAGGGTCGGTGTCACTGTCGAGCGCGTCGGCGACGTGCTCGAGGTCGTAGCGTCCGGTGACGAGTCGATCGAGATCGACCAGGCCGGAGGAGACGAGATGAATTGCAGCAGGCCAGGTGTCGGTGTACCGGAATACGCCGGTCACGGTGATCTCCAGGTTCTGGATGTGGCTGATCGGAAGCGGGTAGTTGTCCGCGCCCATACCGACCAGGACCACACGTCCGGCAGGCCCGACGGCGAGAATGCCGCTCTGTACGGCCGGCACAGCTCCACTGGCGTCGACGAATGCGTCGACCTGTGGATCGAGCGCAGCGACGTCGACGGTCATGGGATCGATTACCTCGGTGGCACCGAACGTCAATGCGCGTTCGCGTCGCGATTCGACCGGGTCCGAAACCACGATGCGGGCCGCGCCGAATGCACGTGCGGCCTGAGCAGTGATGATACCGATCGGTCCGGCACCCGCGATCAGGATGGACGATCCTGGGGCGATGTTCGCCTTGCGCATCGTCGTCACCGCGACGGACAGAGGTTCGAGCAGTGCTGCGGCTTCGTCGGACATCGAATCCGGTATCGGGTGGGCGAAGTCGGCATCGATGGTGACGTAACGGCAGAACGCGCCGTCCACCGGAGGCGTGGCGTAGAACTTCATGTCGGGGCAGAGGTTGTAGCGTCCGGCCATGCATTGGGTGCATCGACGGCATGGGTGTTGTGGTTCGACGGCGACGCGCTGACCGACACGGCCCGGGTCGACGCCGTCACCGACTGCGGCGATCCTGCCGGACAGTTCATGGCCGAGAATCATCGGTTCGTCGACGACGAAGTCGCCGATGCGCCCCTCGCGGTAATAGTGCACGTCGGATCCGCAGACCCCGACGGCGGCGACCTCGATCAGCACCTCGTACGCCGCCGGTGTGGGAACGGGGCGATCCTCGATCTCGAGGGTGCGCACGCCGGTCATCACGCTCGCACGCATCGAGGATGCGGGAGATGTTGGTGTCATGGTTGTCCTTCCAGCGGTGAGCAATCGGTAAGTAGCGCGCGTCCGACGACAAGCGTGGTGGCGCCGGCGGAGCGGCATCGGGGTATCGACTCGGGTGTGACGCCGCCGTCGACGGTGACGGCAGTGCGCCGAGAGAACGTTTCGACGAGCGCCAGGCGGGACAGATCTGCGGCGCCGGCTGTGCCCGGTTCGAGCAGCATGACGAGAACGCCGTCGTATCCGTCGAGATCGGCGTCGGCGGGCGCCTCGTCGTCGAATTCGTCCCAGACGGCGGCCCACAGTCGCGTGGCCCGGTGGTCTCGGATTCCGATCGGCAGATACAGATCAGCGCAGTCGGGGATGCTCTGCAGCAGCCCTCGAACTCCCGATGCGCTGCCGATCAGGTGAATTCCGAGCATGTCGGGCGGAACCTGCGCGGCGATGCCGTCGAGTTCGGCGACGGCTATCCCTCGTGGCAGTCCTTCGTTCGGGACCATCACATCGACGTGCACTGCGATTCCGGCGTCGACCAGTGCGCGGGCGGCGTCGACCCGACGCCCAGGGGTTGCCGCGTAGATGCTTCCCGCGAGATGAGTTGCGTGGCCGACGTGCCACGGGGCCAGTGCGACGCTCACTGTGTGACCGGCCGATCCAGCACGTCGACGGCCGCGGCCCGCGCCCAGTTTCGACGGACAGAGTCGATGTCGCGCCCGGTATCGCGGGGAAGAACGGTTGTCCTGGCCCGCGGTGCCCATCGATGGGAGAGCGCGACCATCGCGTCGACGTCGAGTTCGGCTGCGACGGCTGCGGCCTGGACGCAGGCTCCTCGCGCCGTCGCCTCGTCTGTGTCCGGCACTGTGACGGTGTCACCGGAGAGATCGGCGAGCAGCTGCAGAGTTGCGCGCGAGCGTGCTCCGCCGCCGACGACCGTAATCGTTCCCTCACAACGGATCCCGAACGAACGGATGGCATCTCGACCGGACAGCAGCGACAGGAGCGGGCCTTCGAGGAACGCACGCGCCATCTCGTGCCTGGTGGTGGCCGAGGTGAGATCGGTGAGCATCCCCCGCGCGTAGGGGCGGTTCGGGGTGCGCTCACCGTCGAGGAAGGGCACCAGCGTCGGCCCGACGGTCGGTCCGGCGGCGAGGGCCAGCTCGGCGAGTCCGGCGTGGTCGGTACCGAGAATGCGTGCCGCGGTATCGCCGACTCGTGCCGCATTCAGCGTGCAGATGAGCGGCAGATATCCGCCGGCGGTGTCGGCGACACCGTTGACGATTCCGCCTTCGTCGAATACCGGAGTGCGGGTGGAGGTGGCCACGACGCCCGAGGTGCCGAGCCCGACGTACTGGTCACCGTCGGTCAGGCCGAGACCGAGGTAGGCGGCATGCTGGTCTCCAGCGCCGGCCGCGACCAGGACAGGCCCGGTGATACCGAGCTCGGATGCGGCGTTCTCGGTGAGAAATCCGGCGGGCTCGGCTCCGGCAAGGACCGTCGGCAACATCGGGAGCCAGTCGCGCGCACCGGCGGCGACGTCGAGGATGTCGGGCAGCCACGTCGAAGTCTGTGCGTCGAAATATCCCGTACCCGAGGCGTCGGAGCGATCGGTGACAGCCCGACCGGTGAGGCGGAAGGTCAGGTAGTCGTGCGGGAGAAGGATGCGTCGAGTGGCGTCGAGCACCGACGGTTCGTGCTCGGCAACCCAGGCGAGCTTCGCGATGGTGAACGCCGCGGTGGGCAGCGATCCGATGCGTCGTACCCACGCGGGGCCGCCGATCGTCTCGACCAGTTTCGACAACTGTTCGGCGCCGGTGGTGTCGTTCCAGAGCTTGGCGGGCCGGAGGGGTTTTTCGTCTGCGCCGAGGAGGACGAGGCCGTGGCACTGTGCGGCGACGCCGATTGCGGCGACCTCGGTCTCGCCGGCTGTGTCGAGAGCAGCTCGGACTGCAAGAACAAGGGCGTCCCACCATGACGTGGGTTGCTGCTCGCTGCAGGGCGGGAAAGCCGGTGTGTGCGGGGCGGATCCCGACGCCACCAATTCGCCGGACTCGGCGTCCCGGACTTCCGCCTTGCAGGACTGGGTCGAGGAGTCGATTCCCACGACCACCCGTCGCGTCACAGCGCTACCACCGGTGCGTTGTCGCCGGTGCGTACGTCCTCGCGGGTGCCGACGCCGCCGGCCGGGTGCAGGTCGACGACGTCGCGCATCGTATGTCCGGTCAACGCCATGGCGACGACGCCCACAGCGTCGCCCCACGCGCCGACGGCCAGGGTGCTGGTCAGCGCGATCATGTCGCCGGGGTCGGCACCGGGTGCGGTCGTGGGTAATTCGACGATCTCGGTCGCGGCTGCCGCAAACGGCGAGTCGGCGGCCTCGGTGACCGCGACGACATGGATACCCCGTCCGACCAGGCCGCTGACCAATTGAGTCGATTCAACAGAGCGGCCGGTCTTGGAGATCGCCAGAACCAGATCGTCAGTGCCGACGGCTCCCATTCCGCCGTGCAGGGCGTCCATGGACGGGAGGTAGAGAGCGGGAGTTCCACAGACCGACAGCAGATGCGCGAGACGTTCGGCCATGATCCCCGATGTGCCGGAACCCGTGGTGATGACCTTGCCCGTGGTGCTGACCGCTGCGCGGGCGATGCGTACGACGCTCGGCTCCACCACGTCCACCAACGAATCCAGGCCCGCGGCTTCGCGGACCAGGACGGTACGCGCGAGACGCCGTAGATCGGCGTCGTCGAGCTTGCTCATATGTTGTGCCTCACTGCTCACATGACTAGTGACACGGATCATGCAAGGACCTAAGCTCGTTTGTCAACGGGCCCGCTCATATGAGCGCTGTGCAATGATGCTGAGGTTGGAACGTGGAAGGGTGGGGGGATGCCCCAAGAGCAAGACGGTCGCAGAGTGGGTCCCGAGGAGCTGATCCAGCGGGGGTTGATCGCACGCCGGTATTACGTCGATGGGCGGACGCGGGTGCAGATCGCGGACGAATTCGGGCTGTCGCGATTCAAGGTTGCGCGCATGCTCGAGGACGCGGTGTCGTCGGGCATGGTCGAAATCACGGTGCACGCACCGGAATCGATCGATATCGAGTTGTCGCGTGCACTCAAGGACACGTTCGATCTTCGAATGGCATTCGCAGTGCGCACCATCACCGGCGGCGAAGGCGAACTGTGGGACGCCGTCGGACGAGTGACGGCCGACCTTCTGACCGAGATCGTCACCCCATCGGATGTGCTCGGGGTGGATTGCGGACGAACCTTGGCGCGCATGACAACTCATCTCGATTCCATTGCTGCGTGCGACGTCGTGCAGCTCACCGGGATGGCGGGCGAGATCGGGTCGAATTCAGCCGAGTTGGTCCGCCGCATCACGGCGCTCGGGGGCGGGCGAGCGTGGTCCATGTATGCACCATTGGTGGTATCCGACGCGCAGACATGCGCGGCGTTGCGCAGCAGTCGGGGTATCCAGGAGACGCTGAGTCATCACCGGTCGGTGACGAAAGCTGTTGTCTCCATCGGTGCGTGGAATCCCGGTCTGTCTCAGGTGTACGACCTGCTCGCTCCGGGAGAAGCGCAGCAGTGGGCGGATCACGGCGTGGTGGCCGAATCGTGTGCGTTGATGCTCGACCGCGACGGGCGGCGAATTCACGGTCTCGATGATCGGCGAATGGGTGTGTCGGAGGAGTCGCTGCGGAGTATCGAACATGTCATCGCGATCGCGGCGGGGGAGTCGAAGCGGGATGCGGTGTTGGCGGTGCTGAAGTCCGGCTTGGTGTCGTCGTTGATCATCGACGCGAACACGGCGGCGAGTTTGGTGCGCTGACGGTCTTTTTCGTGGACGAGCGACGCTCCGCGTCAGTGGCGCGGTTAAGTGCATCAGGGTGCACTCAACCGCGCCACTGCGGCGGAGCCGCCCTCGGCCACAGCGGAACCGCCAGGCTCAGCGCTTCCAGCGAATTCTGATGGGTCCCTTGGCCGTCGACGGGTCGACGACGGATCCCTTCTGGGTGATCTCCACTTCGCCGGCGTCGACCAAGCGCCGGGCCGCACGCCGCACAGGTTCCATCAGCTCGCGCCACTCGTTCTCGGACATCGCACGCGCCACGTCCGACGGGCAGATCGTCGAGTCACGAGAGCGCGCATCGAGAAGCTCGCGAATCTTTGCTTCGAGCTGGCGGTCCGATGCGGTCACTGTGCGTCGCCGGCAGGCATCGCTGCAGTATTCGATGTCATCCCAGTTCTTCTCCCACTTCTTGCGCCACTCGATGCGCCGACCGCAGGATGCACACGTCTTGTCCGGTGGAGTCGACTGCTTGGTTCGGCGAGCGTGGGCCACCGAGTCCACTGTAGCTATCGTCAGCGATGGGTGGTGGAGACGAAGTGGTGAGTCGCGGCGTCGACGATCTGCTCCGGCGTCACGTCGATCTCGTCGTAGAGCCAGGCGACGACCAGTTCGGCGAGGCCTCCGATGAACAGCACGCCGTTGATCTGCGACTGAGGCTCCGGCCAGGCCCGGTCGCCGTACAGGTCGCGGGCCTGCTCGGCGACGAATCGGGCGAAGTCCCGCATCGATTCGCGTCGGTGCGCCCGAAGCGAGTCGACGGCAGCGGATTCGATCATCGCGACCCGTCCCTTGCGTGGATCATCGGTCAGGACGGTGACGAAGGCCGCGATCGCGTTGTGCACCTGCCCTTCCACGGTGTCCGCCGGAGTGTGCAGTGCGGTCAGGGCTGCAGCCCGAATTTCCTCGGCGATGGCATCGACAACGTGCCGCAGGAGATCGTCTCTGCTGCTGAAGTTCTGGTAGAAGTAGCGCTCGGTGAGCTTGGCCTGCGCGCAGATCGCGGTCATCGTCGCGCCCGCGGCGCCGGCGGTGCCGAATACTTCCAAACCGGCTTCGAGCAGCCGCGTCCGACGCTCGGTTGCGCGGTCGTCTGCGCTCATGCCTGCGTAGCGGCGTGTCGTCGGAGTCATGGATAGATGTTGACAGATGCACGTGCTGTGACGCAGACTACAGTTATCTGACATGGCTTCCTGTCAGATTGACGGAGGTTGATTATGTCTCGGATACTTGCCGCTCCACCAGCGGATTCGCGCCTGGAGGCAGTCTCGGGTGACGGGGGACTTCCCGTCGTCGGGCACACCCTCGAATACATCAAGGACCCCCTGGCGCTGTTCGGACGGCGATGGGAGAAGTACGGCGAGGTGTCGTGGCTGACCATGGCCGGGCAGCGCTGGATCACCGTCCTCGGACCGGATGCATGCCAGCAGGTTCTGCAGAACAAGGACAAGGCATTCGTCAACAGTGACGGATGGTCGTTGCTGATCGGCCCGTTCTTCCACGGTGGGCTCATGCTGTTGGATTCCGAGGAGCACCTTCGGCACCGCCGAATCATGCAGCAGGCCTTCACGCGTGACCGTCTCACCAAGTCGGTTGATTCCCTCAATCCTGTCGTCAGTGCGGGCTTGGATGCATGGACCGCAGCCGACGGTTTCCTGGTGTATCCCGCGCTCAAATCCCTCACCCTCGATATCGCGACGAGCATCTTCATGGGCGGGGCCGAGGGCAGCACCGAGGCCGAAATAGCGGAAATCAATGCCAGTTTCGTCGCCTGCGTGCAAGCGGCAACATCCATCGTCCGGTACCGACTGCCGGGCACCCGGTGGAAGCGTGGACTCGAAGGCAGGAAGGTTCTCGACGCCTTCTTCCGGCGGTACCTTCCGGCCCGGCGCGCGAGCGCGACCGACGACCTGTTCTCGGTGTTGTGCCACATCGAATCCGACACCGGACAGCGCTTCACGGACGACGAAGTGGTCGACCACATGATCTTCCTGCTGATGGCAGCCCACGACACCTCGACCATCACGCTCTCGACGATGATGCAGTACCTCGGACAGCATCCGGAGTGGCAGCGAAAGTGCCGGGCGGAGTCGATCGAGCTGGATACCGATTCGCCGACACTGACGCAGCTCGACGATCTGCACTCGCTCGACCTGGTCATGAAGGAGTGCCTCAGGCTCGTCTCGCCGACCCCCGTCGTCGCTCGGCGGGCGGTGAAGGACACCGAAGTCCAAGGCAAATTCGTCCCTGCCGGGACGTACGCGTCGGTCGCGCCACACTTCACCCACCACATGGCGGAGTACTGGCCCAACCCCGAAGCGTTCGATCCTGGACGGTTCGACGCAGACCGATGCGAGGACAAAGTGCATCGCTACGCGTGGGAGCCGTTCGGAGGCGGAGTGCACAAGTGCATCGGCATGTTCTTCGCCGGGGCCGAGATCAAGACGATCATGCACCACCTGCTACTGCGGTACGACTGGGACGTGGACGCCGATTACGTTGCACCGCTGAACTTCACCTCGCTGCCGTTCCCGGAGGACGGCCAGCCGGTGAACCTGCGCCTCAGGTGAGTCGGTCGGTCAGCCACCCGATGATATCGGCCGTGACCTCGTCGCGGTTGGTCTCGTTCACTATCTCGTGTCGCGCGCCCTGGTAGATCTTGACGGTTACATCGCTCATGCCGGCTTCACGGTAGCGGGACGCCAACTGTTCGATCAGCTGCCCACCACCGGCCAGTGGATCGTCGGATCCCGAGGCGATCAACAGTGGGAGGTCGGAGCGAATCTCACCGAGCTGGTGCGGGTCTGCGAGCTTGTCCGCTTCGGTGAACAGTGCGGGGACTGTGGTCTCGGGTAGGTCGAAGCCGCACAGCTCGTCGGCGACGTAGGCGTCGACCTCCGCTTCGTCGCGTGAGAGCCACTCGTATCCGGTGCGATGCTCGAACGCGCTGTTGAAGACGCTCAGGTCGCCGGCCGGGGCGTCGACCATGCCGGCTGCGAGGACGTCGAGGGTAGTGGATCCTGACAGGACGACCCCCGCGTACAGGTCGGAGCGCTCGATCAGGACATGTTGTGCAGCAAACGATCCCATCGAGTGTGCGAAGAGGACCAGCGGAAGGTCCGGATAGTCGTTCAACAACTTTTCGCCGAGCTGCTCGATGTCCGCCCACAACGCGGCGAAGCCGACCGACCCGAAGTCTCCAGGCGTCTCGGTGATCGACGCGCCGTGTCCGCGATGGTCGGATGCGACGACGTGGAACCCTGCGGCATTCAAGGCTGCGGCGAACCGTGCGTACCGGCTGCCGTACTCGGCGAGCCCGTGCGCGATCTGTACGACGCCGCGGGCGGGCTCGACCGAGGTGGCCCACGTGTAGGTCGAGATATCGAGCTGGTCCTGCTTCGAGATGTACGACGATGCTGCGGCGTTCATGAAGGTCTCCTTCGGCGTGGGCGCTGAGAAGGAACGTATCGCTTCGTCCGTTCGCGGATCGTCGTAATCGCCTACAGGGGCGAAATGTTCGACGACGGGGAACGGATCGTAGAAGTGATGCAGCAGCGCCTTCCACTCCTGGTACTCATCCGACCCGCGGAAGCCTTCGGTGTGGTCCTCGAGCGTCTCCCACTCGACGAGCAGCAGGTAGACATCGGGACTCTCGATCCCGCGGGACAACCGCAGGCTCACGAAACCGGGCATCGCCGAGATGATCGACGATGCCCGACCGAATGCCGCTTCGAACTCCTCGGTGCGAGTGGGTAAGACGTTCAGTAGCGCGTGTTCCAGGATCATCGGCACAGTCGATTCAGTCGGTGCGCTTCTTGGTCCCCGGCAGAATTCCCGCGTCGATGACGGCTTTGACGTAGGGGCGCACGCTGATGATCAGTTCCTCGGCGTCGTCGATGCCCTTCCAGATGGACGACGCGAGGACGTCGGTGCGCTGCTCGATGTGCGCGTCGAGTTCGACGCCCTGATCGGTGAGGGTTTCGCCCCCGTCGGTGGTGGTCAGCAGTCCACGCGACGCCAGGCGTCGAGCGGCTGCATCCCATTCTTCGTCCGACCACTGCCGTGTCAGCTGAGTGATGCGCTTGCCGAGCACTCGCCGAGCCTTCGGATCCGGATGCACGGCTTCGTGGAACACGACGGCTTCCGCGGGATCCAACTGCGCGTCGACGAGGGCTGCCAGGTGGCCGTCGCCGCGCCACTCCCGGATGACAGCGATGGAGTGCCACAGTGCAAGGTGCGGAGCGTCGGGACGTTCGGACGAATGCCACGCGGCGGACAACGTGCGCCCGGCGAAGACGGCGGTATCACCGATGTCTCGCAGGCGGTTGCCGATCGTGACGAGCTGGGGGTCGGTCGCCAGTGGTCCCAGCGCGTCGGTCAGGACGGCGTCGAGCAACTCCCAGCGGCGTTTGGTGATCGTGTCGAGTCCTGCGGCGACCGCCGACGGCCAGACCCGCTCGACCAACTCGGGGTTGAAATTGTAGAACGCAGCTGCGACGACGCTCGCCGACGTCTCACCGAGGGGTGCGGCCCGAGACCCGAAGTACCAGGCATGACCGTCGAGGCCGGTGTCCTGGCCTGCCGACTTCAGATGCGGATTGAAGTACGCCGTGATGTGAAACGGCTCGAATGTCGTGTAGGCAGCGCGGGCAATGGCGGGCAGCTTCTCCAGGCTCATGGTTCTCGAACGTACCCGTCCGAACGTACCCGCCCATCGCGGTGGTCGATGGAACCGTTCGATCGCCGCCCGCGTCCAACAGATCGAGTGCCACCTGTGGCCGAGACGGAGGACGGATGACGAACGACGATTCCACGAACGAGGTGCTCCATCGACCTGAATGGCGTCCGCACTGGCCGAGGCCCTTGAATCTGTTGTGGTTGCTCGCTGCTGCCGGGTCGGGTGCTGTGGTCGTGTTGGCTGTTGTGACAATTCCCGTGTTGCTCGCCGATCACGCCTGGGGCGAGTTGGCGCAGCGAATCGCACTCGTTCTGTTCCTGACCGGGGGTGTGTCGGTGGGACTGACCCTGGCAGGACTGTCCAGGTCTCGTGTGCCGAAATCGGTGGGGCCGATAGACGACGCCCAGTACGGTCCGGGCGTGCTGGTGCGCCGCAAATCGCGAGGGTTCCTGGTCGCAGGCCTGCTGGCGCTGGCGTGGTTTCTCTTTGCTTCCGGTGGCGGGTTCGGACTTTTCGCAGGCCTTCTTGCTCTCGCGAGCGCAATCACGGTATCGATGCTGCGGCGCACCCAGGTCTCGCTACACGTGGACGGGATTCTGCGGAGTTCGCTGCGGTTCGGCCTCCGGGGACCGGAGCGCACTCGAGAGTTCTTACGTTGGGAGGACATCGATGGTGTCAAAGCAGAAATCTTCTACGTGCGGGTGAACATGTACGTTGTCCGGAACCCGATCATTCGAATCCAGTCCGCCCGTCTCGTTCCGAAGCGCACTCTGCAGCGCGACGACACCCACAATTCCATCGTTGTCCGTGCACACGAACTTGCGGTCGATCCGAATTCGTTGATGGCGCTGATTTCCTGGTGTAGGGAAAACAGCTGGGCGCGTGCAGCATTGGCGGACGTAGACGCCCGACTCCTGCTCGAAAGCCCACCCCTGCGCGAGAGGCTGCGTTTGTCGCGTGACGCCCCACTGAGGCGGTGACGGCCGGCGTCAGCGCCCCAGACTCTTGGCCAGGTAAGTCCCCGTGTGCGTATCGGCGTGTATCAAGTCGTCCACCGTTCCCGTGAACACCACTTCGCCGCCGCCCAACCCGCCGTCCGGCCCGAGGTCGATGACCCAGTCCGCCGCCGCAACGACATCGAGGTTGTGCTCGATCACGATGACGCTGCGGCCTTCGTCGACCATGCCGGACAACAGGGCGATGAGGTTCGAGACATCCGACGGGTGCAAACCGGTGGTCGGCTCGTCGAGAACCAGAATCGACGACGAACCGACGAGTTCGGTGGCGAGTTTGAGGCGCTGCCGTTCGCCGCCGGACAGTGACGAAAGATTCTGCCCCAGAGACAGATAACCGAGGCCGACGTCCGAGCAGCGATGCAAGATGTCGCGAATCTTCTTGACCTCGAAAAAGTCCTGCGCGTCCTCGACGGACATCTCGAACACGTCTGCGATGCTGATGTCGTCGACGGTATGCCTCATGGCTCCTGGCCGAAAACGCCTACCCTGGCACGTTTCACACGTGCTCGACACCGGATCCGTGAACCCCAGATCGGTGAAGATGATCCCGCTGCCCTGGCAATCCGGGCACGCGCCGTCGGAGTTCGGTGAGAACAGTGACGCGGGTTGACCGGTCTTCTTGGCGAAGTACGCACGGATCGGATCCAACAAACCGGAGTAGGTCGCGGGGGAGGAGCGGCGAGATCCGCGGATCGGAGCCTGATCGATGATTACCGCATCAGGGGCCACGGACCGTAGATGGCCGTGGATCAGGCTGGACTTGCCGGAGCCCGCGACCCCGGTGACTGCCGTCAGAACACCGAGCGGAATCTCCGCGCTGACATTGCGCAGATTGTGGGTGTCGGCGCCGGTGATGGGCAGAAAGCCCGTGGGTGTACGCGGCGTTCGCAGTGCTGCACCGTCGCGGCGAAGAGCTTTGCCGGTTCTGGTGTCCGCATTCCGCAGCTGCTCGTACGTGCCCTCGAACACGACTGTGCCCCCGGCTTTTCCTGCACCAGGACCTATTTCGACGATTCGGTCGGCGATCGCCATCACCTCTGGATCGTGCTCGACGACGAGTACCGTGTTTCCTTTGTCGCGCAACGCAAGCAGCATGTCGTTCAGGCGGTGCACATCGCGAGGGTGAAGTCCGGTCGTGGGCTCGTCGAACACGTAGAGCATGTCGTTGAGCGTCGCACCGAGATGGCGAACCATCTTGATGCGCTGCGATTCACCACCCGACAACGAGGAGGTTGCGCGGTCCAAGCTGAGGTAGCCCAGACCGAGGTCGACGAGTCTGCGGAGCTGCACCACGATTTCGGCGCTGAACGTGTCCAGGTCCTTCAGCGTCCATCCTTCGATACGGTCGGCGAGATCGGAGACCTGCATGGCGAAGGCGTCGGGCAGCGAAAGCCCCTCGAGGGTCGCGTTGCGGATCGTGTCGTTGTAGCGCGTGCCACCGCACGACTGGCAGGTTCCGCGGGTGACGATCCGGTCGAAGGCGGCTTTGGCTTTGCCTTTCAGCGCGTCTGCGTCTTTGGAAAGGTAGCTACGCCGGAAACGCGAGACGATGCCCTCGTAGCTCTTCATGATTGCGTCGGCGTTGACCACCTCGATCTCGCCGGGTTTGGCGTCGAAGAAGATGTGTCGTTCGCGGGCGGAGTACTGCTCGATGGGAACGTCCAGGTCGAACAATCCGGAGTCGGCGAACACCCGGTAGGGCCACTTGCCGGGTTCGAAGTCCGGATGCTTGAAGGGGCCCTCGCGCAGCGACTTCGACTCGTCGACAAGCTCGTCGATGTCGACGACCTTCGCCTCACCGAGTCCATCGCATTCGGGGCACATGCCTGCCGGGTCGTTGAACGAGAAAGCGTTGGCATAGCCGATGGACGGCTTCACCCCGCGTGACCACAGCATTCGTAGCCAGTCGCCGATGTCGGTGATGGTGCCGACGGTCGAGCGCGGCCCACCGAACAGACGCTTCTGGTCGACGATGATCACCGCCGACAGATTGGCGATGAGGTCGGCGTCAGGTCGACCGTAGGACGGGAGAAACGCCTGCGCGAATGCTGTGAACGTCGAGTTGATCTGGCGTTGAGCTTCGGCCGCGATCGTGTCGAAGACCAGGGAGGACTTGCCGGAACCGGAGACGCCGGCAAAGACGATGAGTGTGCGTTTGGGAAGGTCCAGGTCGATGTCGTGCAGATTGTTCTCTCGGGCGCCTCGGACAACGATCGTATTCAGAGCTTCCAGCGAAGTCATTCCGACAGATTACCGTACAGTGTACGAGGATTTCGGGTCATGCCGCCCTGATTGGTGCCGCCGCTGTCGGGGTACCCGCGACGGTATGAGCCTCCCCGGTGTGATGAACAGTCTCGAATCCGCGTCGTTCCTGGACAAGGAAGGCGATGCCATCCATAGGCTTCTCGGGCCCGCGCTGGACGGGAGTGCGATCGGCGGAGTGCTGCGCGGCACCTTCGTGGGGCATCCGATCCACCCAGCTCTGGTGAACGTCACGGTAGGTGCGTGGACCAGCGCGGTCGTGCTCGACCTGGCCGGATCCGAGTCCAAGGCCGCGCAGCGCCTCATCGGCCTCGGTCTCGTGTCGGCGCCGCCGACCCTCGCAACCGGGTGGGCCGACTGGTCGACGCGCGGCCCACGTGCGCGTCGAGTCGGACTGATTCACGCCGGGGCGAACGCTGCCGGAGTCTTCCTTTTTCTGGCTTCCTTCATGCGCCGACGGACGCGCACCGATGCAGTGGCGAAAGGCCTCGCGATAGCAGGCCTCAGCGCTGCCGGTCTCGGTGGCTTCATCGGCGGGCACCTCGCATACAGCGTCACCGAGGACGAGTCCTCGGTGGGCGCGCACCGAGCGTAGGTAGCTACTTACGCCCCGCCGCCCACTTCATTCCCCAGCCGTACTTCTTGTCCAGATCGGACTGGCTGCCCTGGATGTACTCGACCTGGCGAGTGACGGTGACGCCCTGTTTGCCGCTCTCCAGCAACGCAATTGCACAAATTCGTGCAGAGTTGCTCTCCGAGTCCAGCTTGACCTCCACCTGCGGTCCCGACGTGGGGAACAGGGTGACGACGCCGTCGACAGCGGCCCAGTTGGGTGCACCGTCGTAGATCATCGCGAAAATCAGGATGCGCTTGAACATGTCGGGTCGGGCGAGGTTGATGTGCATGTTCTCGCCGCCGGTGACGGTGCCGGAGCGGTCGTCGCCGTCCAGCGCGATGAACGGAGCACGATCGATCGCACCGAAGCTGTTGCCGAGGGCCTGGATGACGCCTTTGGAGCCGTCGGCGAGCTCGTAGAGGCAGCCGAGATCGAGATCGACGCCACCCGACCCGTACGACGCCGCCGCCAACTTCGCGAGAAATCCCTTCTTCTTCGGCTCCGGTGCCGCGGCTCCCGTCGACCAGTTCAGGTTGACGCGCATCGAGCCCTGGGATTCTCCGGACTTGGTGAGGCTGATCGATGGGGCTGCCTTCGACAGCGTCACCTTGCTCAGGCTGACCGGTGGTTGCGTCGGGGTCGAAGGCTTGCGGGTGTAGTCGATTGCCATCTTCAAGAGCCTTATCGTCAGAGTGTCCGGTTTGCGTGCTTCACCCTAGCCGAGCGTGATGACGAGGAGAATGCGCTCGGCGATGGGTCAGGCCCGTACGACGCCGACCACCGGCGCGAACTCACACGGTGGCAGACCGTTGCTCGTGTTGTCGAGAACGCTACCGAAGACGACGAAAACGATTGTGCCGCTGCCGGTTGCAATGGTGTTGGACAACGTGACGATGTAGTCCGCTGGCCGCTCCTGGAACATCGGAGCGCGGCCCGACTGCATGGTGTTCAGATTGACCCAGGCGACCTCGAGGTTGTCCGCTTGAAGCGGCGAGGACATCGCGGTGTTCATCGCGCTGAAGAAGACGTTGACCGTTCCAGGTGGGATCACCGGGACAGGAAGGCTCTCGTCGACGGCCGGACCGGCGATGGCCTGGGCGATTCCGACGGAGTAGTCGTCGGGTTCGAAGCCGCTGGGCAGGCAGTCCGCTGCCGCCGTGTCGTACAGGAACGGCTGCGTGGTGCCCTCGGACAGCTGTATCGACCGGGGAAAGTAGTTGTATCGCGGTCCGCCTTCGGCGATCTTGCGCACCGCGATCAGAGCCGATTCGGCTGTCTTGGATCCGATCGGCATCGCGGCAGGTTGCAACGCCTGCTCGACGGCGACAAGCGTGTCGATGGGGAGGGGAGCAGCATCGGCTGGGATCGTGGCCACGGACAGGAGGCCGACGGATGCGGCGGTCGCGAGCATCGCGCGGACTACATTGTTTGACATACCCTCAGGTTCGTTTTCGGTCAGCGGATCGTTACCTGTTCACAGTTCTTTCAATGGATGCCGAGGGCCGACGCCTTGCGGACGCAGTCGACTCGGGACACGGCACCCAATTTCGCGAAGATGTTCGTCAGGTGCCGCTTGACGGTCGACTCGGTGATGCCGAGCTCGCTGCCGATTTGGCCGTTCGTTCTGGCCTCGGCGACGAGCCTGACGATCTCGACTTCCCGCGGCGACAGCGGATGAGGCGCGGGCCTCAAAGCTGCGACGACGGACTCGCGTGACGACGACACGAGTACGTCGTCGGGACTGCGCAGCACCGAGTGGAGCCCGGCGATCAACTGTTCGCGTGCAACAGTTTTCGACAGAAACGCCGACGCGCCCGCGTCGAGCAGATCTCGCATGGTGCGCGGATCCTGGTGCATCGACACAATCACCACGGCCACGGACGGTGCCTTCGCGCGGATCGCGCTCACCACTGCATATGCTCCGGGTCCGGGCATTTCGATGTCGAGCACCGCGACATCCGGAACCTGTGCGGTGACGACGTCGATCGCGGTGGTGCCATCGGGACAGTGAGCGACGACGACGAACCCCGGATCCGACTCGATCAACGCTGCCAGCCCGTCACGAAACAACGTGTGGTCGTCGGCGATGACGACACGGAACGGCTGCCTGCTGGGCGTCACCACCGCTGACCCGCAACGGTGGCCACCGGATAGTGCACGTCGACGGTTGTCCCGGCGCCGGGAATCGAGGTGATCGACGCCCGTCCACCCAGCATCTCCGCTCGTTCGCGGATCGAGGTGAGTCCGCCTATGGGCTTTGCCGAGGTGACTGCGTCGACGTCGAATCCGTCGCCGTTGTCCCTGATGACTGCGCGGAACAGGTCGGCTTCGGCGATGAGTTCGATGTCGATCGAAGTGGGGTGCGCGTGAATCAGTGCGTTGCGCAGGGCTTCTCGGATGAGCAGATACAGTTCCGCGGCCACCTCGTCGGGCAGGTGCGGTTGTGTGCCGAGCATTTCCAGGCTGGTCCGTGTGCCTTCGGGAGCTGTCGAGTCGAGGTACGACGCGAGCGCCTCGCTCAAGGTGTCGCCGGGCATGGTGACCCACAAGTCCGCCGACAACTGACGGGTCATGTCGACGCTGGACACGATCGACGTGCGTGCCGCGGCCAGATGTTCCTCGGCTCGGTCGTGGTCGCGAAATCTGTAGTGGTCGAACAGATCGAGTTGTTGCAGCGCGACGCCCATTCCGTGAGCGATGCGATCGTGCAGATCACGGGCAATGCGGCTGCGTTCGTCGTGTTGCGAGGACAGCAAGCTGGTCAGCAGATAGTCGACGTACGGTAGTGCGCCGACTGCCACGCGCTGCTGGATTTCGCGTTCGAGTGCAGTACCCAGTTCGACGACGGACAGTGGTGCTCCAGACGCCTCCAACGCGTCGGCGAGAACCGGGAACAGTGCCTCGAACATCAGCGACGCAGCGCGGAGTGACTGCGTCGGGTGAATGCGGGACCGGGCGCGCTCGCTGCCGATCCGTGCACTCATATCGGGGACGGATTCGTCATCTTCGGTCGACGACAACTGTCGGGCTACAGCGCGCACGACACTCTCGGCCTGCAGTGCGAGCTGACCTGCGACCGCCTCGTCGGAGAGAACCGTCGAGCCGATCAGTAGCTCGCGGTACGCGGTGACAGCGGCCTGGACGAGGCGATCGGAATCGACGCTCACGTCCGCCCTCCTCCTACTACTTAGGTCGTAGCGCACGGTGCACCTTGGTAGCGAGCCTATCGACTGCGCGAGCCGTGCTCGATACCGTGCGAAAGATATCTGCCGACAGAGCTTCACACGAGAGGGGAGCGGACGCGATGCCCACGGGCGCACGGCCAGTGCTGGTGATGCTGTGGGTTGTGGTGATCGTCGGCGCACTCGCGGCGGTCGGCCCTGTCCGGGCAACCGCGGACACCCAGCCCGCCGTCCTGCAGGACGCCGTAGACGGGTGGGCGTCGGGGATCGGGGCGCCGGGAATGACGGCACAGATCGTCGATTCCGGAGGTGTTGTGGCGCAGGCGTCGACCGGCGTCGACGGCAGGGGATTGCCCGTCGACAGCGCCACCCCGTTCGTGTGGGGGTCGGTGTCCAAGCAGCTCACGGCAGCCACCGTCCAGGGACTCGAACGCGACGGCGTCGTCGACGAGAATGCACGCGTCGTCGACATCGTCCCGCAGGCCCGGCAGCTGCTCGGCGGCTCAGCGGTAACCGTCGGCGACCTGATCCATCACACCAGCGGACTCCCGCACGACATCACCGTCACCGACGACTGGACGCGTCGGGAATCGGCAGCCGATGCGGTGGCCACGATGCCCGAACCCGACGGTGTCTCTGCCCGCGGCACGTTCCGTTACTCCAGCCTGAACTACCTGCTACTGCAGGCCGTGGTCGAGATGGCCACGGGCGAATCGTTCGCCGACGCTCTCGAGCAGGAGGTGTTGGAACCCGCCGACGCCACGACGACGATCACCGACCCCGAGAATTTCGTGCGATCCGTCCCACCCGGTCATGTGCCGTTCTTCGGCTCGGCGAGAGCGATCGATGTCGGCGTCGACGCAGCGGGGCTCGGCTACGGCTACCTTGCAGGTTCCATCGAGGACTTGGGGCGCTATGCGGCCTGGCGGTTGGCCGAGCTGCAGGGCGGCGAAGCTGCCATGGCCGAGGTGAATACGGGCCAGGGAACGACGTACGGGAGCGGGTTGTTCCACGAGAGCATCGGCGGACAGGACGTGTGGTGGCATTCGGGCGCGGTGCCCGGCTACTACACCTATGTAGCGTTGGTGCCGGGGGAAGATGTGGCAATGGTGTTGGCCACCAACAGATATGGCGAGATCGAAGCCGAGCGGATCGCTGCCGTGGGGCGGAACCTGACGACTCTCGTCGTCGACGGATCGATCTCCGATCTGCCTGGATCGATGGCTCCGATCGTGCTCGGTGTTCTGCTGGGCGTGGTCGCGCTGTTGAGCGGTTGGATCGTGTGGTCGGTGTACCGCGTGGCGAGCGGACGCACGCAAGCGCGTTCGTTCGCCGGTGCAGCCGTCCGTGTGCTGATCGTTGCGGTCGTCGCTGGGGCTGCAGTGGTCGGTGTGTACCTCGGCGTGCCCATGCTCGTCGGGGCAACGCCGACAGTGATGGCGCTCTGGGCTCCGGACGTCGCCATGATGTTCTGGGTTCTGCTCGGTGCGGTCTTCCTTACCGCAGCCCCGCTCGTCGTGAGCCAGGTCGTGGGCTACCGCAAGTTCCGACGGTCCTGAGCCCCGCCGACATCGAGGTTATGTCGCGAATGTCGTCGAAATGCAGGCACAACCTCGATCTCGCCGAGGCATGAATGTCCTACCCGTCAGTAACTTCGGGCGCCGAATCGAGTGATATGCCACTGCCCCGCACAGCGCGGCGTCGGAAGATTAAAGTTGGACGTGAACGTATCCAAAAGACGACGTTGAAACTGAGGCAAAGGCGAATATGACAGACAAGCAGCCAACCATCATCTACACATTGACCGACGAAGCGCCGATGCTCGCGACGCACGCGTTTCTTCCTGTCATCCGCGCGTTTGCCGATGCGGCCGATATCAACGTCGAGTCCAGTGACATCTCAGTTGCCAACCGGATACTTGCAGAATTCCCCGACTACCTCACCGAAGACCAGCGCGTCACAGACAACTTGGCCGAGCTCGGCCGCCTGACGCAGCTCCCCGAAACCAACATCATCAAGCTTCCGAACATCAGTGCTTCGGTGCCGCAGTTGCTCGCTGCCGTCAAGGAGCTTCAGGACAAGGGCTACGCGATCCCCGACTTCCCCGGCAATCCCAAGACCGACGAAGAGCGCGTGATTCGCGACCGTTACACCAAGTGTCTGGGCAGCGCGGTCAACCCTGTACTGCGCGAAGGTAACTCGGATCGCCGTGCGCCGAAGGCCGTCAAGGAATTCGCCCGCAAGCACCCGCACAGCATGACCGAATGGTCGATGGCGTCGCGCACCCACGTCGCGCACATGCGCGAGGGCGATTTCTACCACGGCGAGAAGTCGACGGTCGTCGACGGCGACCGTGAGGTCAAGATGGAACTGCTGCCCGCCGACGGCGAGCCGATCGTCCTCAAGGAGAAGGTCTCGCTCACCGACGGTGACGTCATCGACTCGATGTTCATGAGCAAGAAGGCACTCCTCGACTTCTACGAGCACGAGATGCAGGACGCCTACGACACCGGCGTCATGTTCTCTCTGCACGTCAAGGCGACGATGATGCGCGTATCGCATCCGATCGTGTTCGGCCACGCCGTGCGCGTGTTCTACAAGGACGCGTTCGCCAAGCACAACGAGCTCTTCGAAGAGCTGGGCGTCAACGTCAACAACGGCCTGTCGGATCTGTACAGCAAGATCGAGACGCTTCCGGCCTCCAAGCACGACGAGATCATCGAAGACCTGCACAAGTGCCACGAGACGCGCCCGGAGCTGGCGATGGTCGACTCGGCACGCGGCATCTCGAACTTCCACTCGCCCAGCGACGTCATCGTCGATGCATCCATGCCGGCCATGATTCGCGCCGGCGGCAAGATGTGGGGTGCCGACGGCCGTCCCAAGGACACCAAGGCAGTCAACCCCGAGTCGACCTTCTCCCGGATCTACCAGGAGATGGTGAACTTCTGCAAGACCAACGGCCAGTTCGATCCCACGACGATGGGCACCGTCCCCAACGTCGGTCTCATGGCTCAGAAGGCCGAGGAGTACGGCTCGCACGACAAGACTTTCGAGGTGCCGCAGGCAGGCATCGCCAACATCACCGATATCGCGACCGGTGAGGTGCTGCTGACGCAGACCGTCGAAGAGGGCGACATCTGGCGTCTGTGCATCGTCAAGGATGCGCCGATTCAGGACTGGGTTGCGCTGGCTGTGCGACGCGCACGCGAGTCGGGAATGCCGGTCGTCTTCTGGCTCGATCCGTACCGCCCGCACGAGAACGAGCTGATCGGCAAGGTGCGTAAGTACCTGAAGGATCACGACACCGAGGGTCTGGACATCCAGATCATGTCGCAGGTTCGCGCGATTCGGTACACGATGGAGCGTCTGGTCCGCGGCCTCGACACCATCTCCGCAACCGGCAACATTCTTCGTGACTACCTCACCGACCTGTTCCCGATCCTCGAACTGGGCACCAGCGCGAAGATGCTCTCGATCGTGCCGCTCATGGCAGGCGGCGGCCTGTACGAGACGGGTGCAGGCGGATCTGCACCCAAGCACGTCAAGCAGCTCATCGAGGAGAACCACCTTCGGTGGGATTCGCTCGGTGAATACCTCGCTCTCGCAGTCAGTCTCGAAGACCTCGGTCGCAAGACCGGCAGCACCAAGACGGCTCTGCTCGCGAAGGCACTGGACGCGGCGACCGGCAAGTTGCTCGAGAACAGCAAGGGACCGTCACGCTCGACCGGCGAACTCGACAACCGCGGAAGCCAGTTCTACCTCGCGCTCTACTGGGCACAGGAGCTCGCCGCACAGACCGAGGACGCGGAGCTCGCGCAGCACTTCGCCGAACTGGCAAAGGCGCTGTCCGACAACGAAGACACCATCGTCAAGGAGCTGGGCGAGGTCCAGGGCGGACCCGTCGAAATCGGTGGGTACTACTTCCCGGACCCGGAGGCCACCGCCGCCGTCATGCGTCCGAGCAAGACGTTCAACGACGCGCTGGCCGCTGCGCAGAAATAGCTGTCAGCCGGCCTTGATCGCTTGCCCTTGATCGCTTGCCCTTGATCGCTTGAAAGGTCCATCCATACGTTCCAATCGTATGGATGGACCTTTCGCGCGTTCGCCGGGGCGAGTCCTGATCGCCGACAGAATCTCGGCCAGACCTCATGGTGCATGATCGACGGGTGACTTCGTTTCCGATCATCGATCTGACTCCCGACGAACTGCTGACCACCACGCGCACCGTCCGTAAGCGTCTCGACTTGACGCGGCCGGTTCCGATGGCCTTGGTCAAGGAATGTCTCGAGATTGCTCTGCAAGCGCCGTCCGGCTCGAATAAGCAGGGGTGGCAGTGGATTGTTGTCACCGACCCTGGCCTTCGAGCCCGAGTCGGTGCGATCTACAAAGAGCTGTTCGCGGACTATCAAGCTTCGAAGCATTCCGCATCGGCCCTCTTCTCGGACGACCCCGAGCGCGCATCGGTTCAGCAACGCGTCGGAGACAGCGCGGGCTGGCTCGGCGAACACATGGGGGAGGTTCCGGTCCTGTTGATCCCGTGCATCGAGGCCGGCAAGGAGCTCCCGAGTGGCAATCAAGCAGGATTGTGGGGCTCGCTGCTACCCGCCGTGTGGAATTATGCCCTGGCCGCTCGAGCTCGTGGTCTCGGAACGGCCTGGACGACAATCCATCTCGCTCGCGAAGCGGAGATCGCCGATATCCTCGGCATCCCCGAAGGCTTCCACCAAGGTGCCTTGATCCCGACGGCGTACTACACGGGTGAGACGTTCAAGGTCGCGCCGCGCGATCCGATCGAGACGGTGCTGCACATCGATCGGTGGTGATCCGCCGTCGGAGGCCCGGTTCGTCGGAGGCGACACCGGGAATCATCCTCTGGACCTCGAGGATTAGGCGTGGGGAATTGGATGTGTCGCAGTGTGCCGTGGAGCGACGACCGGCCCCAGCCAGCGTTGCAAGTAGCGTCGAAGGTCGTGCTCGTTTCGGGGCGGGTTTCCCGGGGAGATGAAGAACGACTGCATTATTCGCAGTTGATGTTCGACGAGTCCGTGCAGGCCTTGCTCGTCGTAGCCGTGGTATTCCCAGTCGACGTCGAAGCGCCTGATCATGGTCATGCCGAAAATGATGGCTTCCTCCGAGGCGACGCCCTCGGCGTGTGAGTGTGCGCCCGAAAGCATGATGGCCAGTTGGGGGGTTCTGGGAACGTCGCCGAGTGTGTAGATGACGGCTTCGATGACGGCTTCGGCCGGATCTTCGATGCCATGCACGTGATCGGTGAGGCGATCGAGGAAGGCGCCTACGGAGGCGATAGCCGCGGCACGAAAAAGTCCCTCGGCGGTAGGGAAGTATCGGTAGACAGTTTGCCGGATGACACCGAGAGAATTCGCGACGTCGGCGATGGTGACCTCGCCGCCCGTGCTGCTGATGAGCTCGACCGCAGTAGCAACGATCCGCCGCGCGGCTTCTTCGTCGCTCTCAGGAGGTGTCCCACCCCAACCGCGCCTACGTGCCACTTCGGTTCGTCCTCGTTTCTCCTGGTGGGCTCCGGTGTTCGTCGCTGGAGGTCCGAGACTATCGCGAATGAAGGTGCCGCTGTGGCACAGCTCCTTTCGGCGCCTCAGCTCAGCCAGTGGGAGATTCCAAATTAACATACATAGCGACGCCATCGTGTATGTTTGTCTCTTGTTGCGGTCTCATCTCGCCACCCTCTGAGACCTTCGCCCCTACGCCAGCAAGGATGAGGTGTCGCGCATGACTGATCTTCAGCCCCGGAAGATGGACTTCGGATTCCAGGACGAGGACGTCCCTTTCCTGTGGAACCCGCAGAACCCGGCGTGGTCGAGCATGTCGAACGCGGTCTCTTTCCTGGCGATCGGTTTCGAGAAGATGATCGTGAAGGCGATCATCCAGTCCAAGTCGACGATGAAGGATCCTCGGATCGTGGAAGAAGCCATGGCCTTCATGCGTCAGGAGGGGCATCACTCGACCGCTCATCGGCAGCACGTGAAGGCGCTGATCAAGCAGTATCCCGGGCTTCAGAACACCCTCGACGCGGTGCTCGGTGAGTACGACCTCCTCACCGAGGCGACCCCGTTGAACTATCGACTCGCCTATACGGCGGACCTCGAGGCGACGTTCACCCCGGTGTTCAAGCTGATGCTGGACAACGAAGCTACGTTGTTCGCGCCGGGTGACGACCGTGTCGCATCGCTGTTCCTCTGGCATTTCGTAGAGGAAGTCGAGCATCGCAGTTCTGCGCTCATCATCTTCGACGCGCTCGTGGGTAGCGAGATCTATCGAATGCGGATGGCGCCGTCGATTTTTGCCCACGTGATGAAGGTGATTCGGATCGCTTGTGCGGGATTCAACCAGCATGTGCCGCTCAAGGACCGCAAGGTCGATTCACTGTCGATGTTCGCTTCCCATCGGGGAAAGCAGAAGCTCTTCACATTCTTCGCGCCGTATCTGAGCAAGGGGACGATGCCGCGAGCGTTCGACGGCCTGCCTCTCGGTGAACAGTTGGCTGCCCTCTCGGGTGCCGTCCGGAGTCAGATGCCCCGGCACAAACCCGAGCACGAAAAGCTACCTGTGTTCGCCGACGAGTGGTTCAAGCGTTATGACGAGGGCTACGACTGCACACGCTGGTACACCGCTACCCGTTCCGATCGATCGGTTGGGCTGAGGACCATCTGATGTCGGATTCCTGCACACCTACCTTCGATCAGCTCTCGACCGCGCTAGGTTTCTCCTGCGGCGAAGCCGGCGGACTGTTCGAGCTTCGCAGCCCGTTCGGGTTGGAGAACTGGACCCTGCCGGTGCTCGAGCTCATGATCGTGCTCGGGTCGGTCCTCGCGCTCGTGTACGCGATCGTGCGCCTACGTCGCCACGGTGACCCCACCAACGTGGTTGTGTGGTTCGGCGCGACGGCTTACCTGTTCATCATCGAGCCGCCGCTGTACTTCCCGGCGGCGTTCGGGATCGAAGCGCATGTCGACACGATGTTCGCGCACAATCTGTTCACCGTCGAATTCATGTGGGGGCGACTCCCGCTGTACATCGTCGCGATCTATCCACTGATGGCGACGATGGCCTTCGAGATCGTCCGGATGCTCGGCGTGTTCCGCAAGTGTGGCGTGATCCTCGGTGCCGTGTGTGTCGGATTCGTCCACCACGCCTTCTACGAGATTTTCGATCACCTTGGCCCCCAGTTGCGGTGGTGGGAATGGTCGACCGACAACCCGATGAACCAACCGATGTTCGACGCTGTCCCGATACCGAGTGTCGTGGTGTTCGCCGCCCTATGGCCGATGTCGCTGGCCTTGTGTGTCCAGTTCTTCGTCGGCCGTCAGGTCGACCAGGGGCGACGTTTCACCGGTCTCGAATTGGTTTGGCGCACAGTGGTGATCGGCCTGCTGGCATCCGTGGGCACGTTCGTCCTGCCGATTCCGGCGACCGTCTTCGGTATGGGGAGCGACACTGTCCGTGGTGTCCTCTACCTAGCCGAGCTCGTTGTTCTGGCGCTCGTGGCGATCCCAATCCTCATCCGCCGATGGCGTGCACTACGGGTTGGCGAATCGGGCGAGCCGGTGTATTCCAACGGGTTCGTCCGTGTCTACAGTCTGGTCTACCTGGGCACGATGGCCATCCTGTGGGCGAGTGCGCTGCCGGACTATTTCTCCGCCGTCGACGGTGTCACCGACAACGGCGATCCGATCGGCAACCTCTGGTACACACTCGCATGCTTCTTCATAGCAATCGCTTGTGTCGCAGCAGTATTCACGATCCCGCGGACAAGCTCAACCGGCCGACACACCGAACCGGACAGCGCAACCCAGCCTCACGTCGACGTGTGACCAGTGAGGGGTGACCGACCAGGTGGCCCATCGGGGATGAGGTCGACGTGACGGTCGTAGCGACAGCGAGTGAACCCGGTGATGGACGGGTTTCGAGCGATCGTCTGGGGCTTTGCCTCGCCGGCCCTATCGCTTGAAAGGTCCATCCACGCCATCTGATCGTATGGATGGACCTTTCAAGCGGTCTGTTGGTCGTCCGTCCGCCGCTCGGGCAATCGATCCGACAAGCTCAGCTCGACCGGATACAACTGAAATCTGCCTTTCATACCCTTGAGTGCAACTTCGCGCGGAGTGCCCAGCGATATGTCGTATGCCTCGCCGAGTGCGTCGCGGACCGGTTCGCTGACCAGAATTTCGCCGCCTTCGGCCTGGCCCGCGACCCGCGCTGCCATCGCCACGTTCAGCCCGAAGAGGTCGTCGCCCCGGCGCACCGAGCTGCCCACGTGAACACCCATGCGCACTCGGATGTGGTTCCATCGATCTGGGTTCTCGCTCAGAGCCTCTTGCACTCGGATACCGCAGCGGATCGCTTGGCCGGCGTCGGAGAACGCGATCATGAAGCCGTCGCCCTGATTCTTGACGACGTGGCCGCCATGGATTTCGACCTGCTTGGTGATCAGCCTGTTGTGCCGTTCGAGCAGCTTCATCCAGCCGCGGTCGCCCAACTCCTCGTTGCGCGCGGTGGATCCCTCGATGTCGGAGAAGACGACGACGATATCGCCGTCAGCTGTCATTCTCGCGAGGTCGGGGCGCTCGACCTTCGCCCAGCCCGCCAAGTCTTCGACGGAGTTGCGCACCGTCGCGCCGATCCCCTTGTTGATCAGCGAGTCCGCTGTCTGAAACGCCGTTCTGATCGCGAACGGGGCGACCCCGCGTCGTCGACGCCGACGG
This sequence comes from Rhodococcus sp. FG69, assembly GCF_057808915.1. Lineage (NCBI taxonomy): Bacteria > Bacillati > Actinomycetota > Actinomycetes > Mycobacteriales > Nocardiaceae > Rhodococcus > Rhodococcus sp. FG69. The sequence goes on from NZ_JBMDIX010000018.1 coordinate 99,220, forward strand.
CCCTTGTCGGCCAGGACGTGTTCGAGTTCGCGTCGCGTTCCCGTCAGCTGTCTGCGGGTTACGACGAGTAGTACGCCGAGCGCGACGATTGCCGCAAGCTCTACTCCGGCTGCGATTATCCACAGGGTCACATCGTTCATCATCGTCCGAACAGATTACAGCTGCGCACCGAATAGCCAGGTGCGCGCTGAAAAGCTGACAATCAGCCGCGCACCTGACAAATTCGAACGCGTCTGCGCGTTCCTTAAGAGCTCCCGAAGAACGGAACCCCATACGGTGCACGAGGTGGTGGTGGCGGGGCACTGGGGGACCAGTGGTGATACCACTGCCAGTCCCCGTGGTGGTGGCGATGGTCGTCCCATACCCACACCCAGTGGCCACGTCGGGCGTCGCAATTGCCCCACTGCCACTGCCCGCGGTTCTGTTGCCACTGCCACGGACCACTTCGATCGCAGTCGTGGTGTCCTCTCTGCGCGACCGGCGTGACCGGGTCGGCGGCGGCTGGAACGGTGACGAGTCCGACCGGCAACACGGTCAGCGATCCGGCCACCAATACTCTCGCCACTAATTGGCGCACGGTAATGCTCGACATTGCTGGATCCCTCCTGTAGCTCTGAAGCGACCGAGGTGTGAGCGCCCTAAGTTCGAGCAGGACTGCTGTGGGTCTGGCTCACAGGCACAGCTCTCCAGTTTTTCGTTCCTGGTCCGATCGTGGTCGGATTCTGGCTCGTGGCAACGTCGTTGGGCGGTCGACGTCTCAGGCGTGGGCCTCGAAACGAGCATGCGCACCCATTGGATTCTACGCAAAAACAACAAGATTGGCGGTCCGATCCGGTGCAATAGTCGTGCGGCTACGAAATCGTGATCGGTCGTCCCGTTGATCTCATCTCGGATACACGGGCGACATCTATTGCAACGCACTATGTTCGACGCCTGTGCTGCGGAATCTTCGGATACGGGGAGCGGTTACCGCAACGGCTCGGTTACAGAGACTTTCGCAATTGGATTTCTCGCGAATTCTATTCTCCCGAAGGGGAACAAGTGACGAAATGCCCTAGTGGGTGAGGATCTTTTCCTCTTGTGTACCAGTCTCGAGTGAGAGTGAGCGCAATTCGATCTGCCGACGAGTACTGCGTGGGTCCTTCGGCCCTTTCACCATCGCGGTAGGTGCGTCACTATCGGGATGCGCTGGACAGGTCACGAGATTGGGAGGGCCACAGGAATGAAGCCGAAGCGTCCCGGACGGGAACGGTTGCGCCGTGCAGTCGAACCGATCCTGCTGGCCGTGACCCTTGGTGCTCTGCTCGCCGGAGGAATCGCGTGGATTCTCGACGCGGACGCCGTCGCCGACGCCTGCTGGATTGCTGGAACCGTCTTCGCGATCGTGCCCGCCGCCTGGTGGGTGATCGACGCCGTACGCCGTGGTCGTGTGGGAGTCGACCTCATAGCACTGCTCTCGTTGGTCGGTACCCTGCTGGTCGGCGAGTACGTAGCGGGGGCGCTCATCGGCGTCATGCTGGCTTCTGGTCGGGCACTCGACACAGCTGCCGAACGCCGCGCCACCAAGGATCTGCGCTCGTTGCTCGACCACGTCCCACACACCGCCCGCCGGCGGGTCGGCGACGAGGTGCAGGTAGTACCTCTTGACGATGTTGTTTCCGGAGAGGTTCTCGTCATCGGCCCGGGCGAAGTGGTGCCCGTCGACGGATGGGTGACCTCGTCGGTCGCAGTGCTCGACGAGTCGGTGCTCACCGGCGAATCGATGAACGTCCAGCGCAAGAGCGGGCAAGCTGTGCGCAGCGGAGTAGTCAATGCCGGATCGGCGTTCGAACTGCGCGCTCGCGCCACGGCGGCGGAGAGCACCTACGCCGGCATCGTGCGCTTGGCCCGGGAGGCCGCAGCCGAAAGCGCTCCGGTGGTGAGGCTCGCGGACCGGATGGCCGCATGGTTTCTGCCGTTGGCTCTTGCCGTCGCCGGGCTCGCCTGGTTGGCCAGCGGCTCGGCTACCAGAGCTGTGGCGGTGTTGGTCGTCGCAACCCCGTGTCCGCTGCTGCTCGCTGCGCCCGTCGCGATCGTGTCGGGCCTGTCCCGAGCCTCTCGCATCGGCGTCGTGATCCGTAGCGGCGGGGCGCTCGAGAACCTCGGCCACGCCACCACCCTCGTGATGGACAAGACCGGCACGTTGACGACCGGCCGGCCCACCAGCGGCGACATTGTCACAGCTCCGGGGCGCGACGCGGTCGAAGTGCTCAGGCTTGCAGCATCCGCAGACCAACTGTCCCCGCACGTGCTTGCCGAGGCAATCGTGCAGGAAGCGAAGATGCGTGGGCTGCCACTGTCGATGCCCACCGACGTCGTGGAGGAGGCGGGGGCAGGAGTGGCGTCCACAGTCGATGGTCAGCGAGTCACGGTCGGCACTCTGGACCTGGGCCCAGATGCGCCGGCCTGGGCGCGTGCAGTGCTCAACCGGGCTGCACTCGACGGTGCAGTGATCGCATGGGTGACCGTCGGCGGTGACCTTGCCGGGGCGCTGTTGCTGGCAGATCCACTGCGCCGCGACGCATCCCGAACGTTGCGGCGACTGCGTTCGGCCGGTTTGAAACGGTTGGTGATGCTCAGCGGGGACCGACGCGAACCCGCGGAGGCCGTCGGGGCGATCCTCGGCCTGGATGACGTGTACGCCGAGCAGACTCCCGCAGGCAAGGTTGCCGGTGTACGCGCGGAACGAGACTCCGCGGTGACGATAATGGTCGGTGACGGCGTAAACGATGCGCCTGCCCTTGCTGCCGCGACGGTCGGGGTGGCGATGGGCGCGCGTGGTTCGACGGCAAGCTCGGAGGCCGCGGACATCGTGCTCACCACGGACCGGTTGGACCGTCTTGCCGACGCCATGGAGATTGCGCGACGATCCCGCCGTATAGCTGTGCAAAGCGCAACGGTCGGCATGGCATTGTCGTTGGTTGCCATGGGATTTGCCGCGTTCGGGCTGTTGCCGCCGGCGGCGGGTGCGCTGCTGCAGGAGGGTATCGACGTGGCGGTGATTTTGAACGCGTTGCGTGCACTGCGCGACGATCCGGCGCGGACGGTGGCGCTCACCGACGACACCGCAGAGATGCTTCATCGATTCGCCAACGAGCACGACGAGATGCGAGAAGAACTGTCGATTCTGCGGCAGACCGCGCAGCTGATCGCGACCGGAGGCCTCGATCAAGCCCACGTGTCACTGCGCCGCGTCGACGATTTTCTCTTCGAGACTCTGCTGCCGCACGAGCAGGCCGAGGACAAACAGCTGTATCCGGCCCTGGCCGGACCATTGGGCAGCGGAGAGGCGACCGCAACGATGAGTCGGATGCACGCCGAGATCGACCGGCTCAGCCGCCGCCTGCGCACTCATCTGGAACAGGCGGATGCCGCTGGGGGACTGAGCGCCGATCAGTCGGACGACCTGCTGGCGTGCCTGTACGGCCTGTACGCGTTGCTGCGACTGCACTTCGTGCAGGAAGAGGAGAACTACTTCACTCTGACAACCGAGGAAGCGAGCACCGCGGACACAGCGTGATTCGGATCGGGAGCAGGCCGGAATAGCGGGAACGACCGTGTGTATCGGTCTGTGGTCACTGCGCCAGCGAACCGAGGGCCTGGTAGACCAGAAAGGCCGGCCACACGAACGACTTGAGGATGGCCACGATGTGTTCGCCGAGACCTTCGGCTGCGTTCCACCAGAAGATCAGGCTGCCGATGCCGCCGAAGAAGTACACCGCCTCGCCTCCGGTTCCTGGAGCGCAGCGTGTTTTTGTGGTCTCGGACATGGTCTCGTTCCTTACGGGTCGTTGTCATTCACGCCGGTGGGGTAGCGCTGTGCACGCTAGCGTCTATCGATACCCGCAGGTGGGAGTAGGGCACAGAGTCACTTGCCGACGATCCGATCGGCACCTAGCTATCACCCGTGAACTGCTTTCGGTATGCAGAGGGGGCGACCGCGAATGCCGACGTGAAGTTCTGTCGAAACGTCACTGCGCTGCCGAAACCGCATGCTGCGGCGACATTCTCGATGCTGCGTGTTGTGGTCTCCAATAGCGTTCGGGCTTCGTTCAATCGTTGCTCGAGCACCCACCGTGCCGGGGTGGATCCCGTCGCACTCTGGAATTGCCGGATGAAGTTGCGACGGCTCATCCGTGCTCGGTCGGCGAGGCGCTCGATCGGCAGCGGTTCGTGCAGCCGCCCGAGCGCCCATTGCATGACATCGGCAATGGTGGTGTCGTTGGCGGCCGTGGTCACGGGGCGTTCGATGTACTGCGCCTGCCCGCCGTCTCGGTGCGGGGCGACGACGAGGCTACGGGCGACGCGGGTGGCTGCAGCGGACCCGAGGTGCTTGCGGACGATGTGCAGGCAGGAATCGATCGACGACGCTGTGCCTGCGGACGTCATGACGTCTCCGTGGTCGATGTAGAGCACGGATTCGTCAGTGTCGGTATGCGCGTTGCGTTCGCGGAGTTCGTCCATCTTGGTCCAGTGGGTGACGGCGGCCCGGCCCGCGAGCAGGCCGGTGTCGGCGATCGCGAACGAGCCCAGGCACAGCCCGGCGATCTCGACGCCTCGCTGGTGCGCTGTGCGGAGTTGGGCGGACAAGGCGTCGTCGATCGGCGGCAGAGTTACCGGCCACGATGGAACGATGACGATGTCGGCCCAGTCGACGACGCTCGGATCTGCGATGTCGCCGAGTGTGTAGCCCTCCTCGGTTCGAATCGAGCCCGCACGGTCGGACCACAGCTTCGTTTCCCAGTCTTGCGCCAGGCCGAGGCGGGTGACTTCGCCGAACACCATCAGTGGGGCGGCGATGTGGAACATCGTGATGTCGTCGAATGCGTACAGCGCGATTTTCATGTTCGGCTCCCTCAGTGGCACGAACAAGTGCATCCAGGTGCACTCAACCGCGCCACTAGTTGGCGTAAATCCATCGAAAGTATGCATCCGTGCCACTCGTGGATGCAAGAGTGAGCACGAAAGATAGGAACCGAGCACTTTCCACCCACGATCAGGAGACCACAATGACTGCACCGCGCCGCGCACTCATCGTCATCGACGTCCAGCAGGAGTACTTCGAGGGAGTTCTGAAGATTCAGTACCCGCCTCGCACCGAGTCGCTGGCGAATATCGTCAGTGCGCTCGAAGTCGCTGCCGCGCACGACCTTCCCGTCGTCATCGTGCAGCACGAGATGCCCGAGGGAGCGCCCGCGTTCGTCAAAGGAACCCCGACGTTCGAACTGCACCCGGATATCGAGGCGCAGCTGCAGCCGTCGTGGAAGCGCGTCGTGAAGAAGTACGGCAGCGTCTTCGCCGGCACCGACGTCGCCGACTGGTTGAAGGCCGAGGGCGTCGAAATCATCACCATCGCGGGCTACATGACCAACAACTGCGATCTAGCGACCGCCGCGGATGCCGAGGTCCTCGATGTGACCGCCGAGATCCTGTCCGACGCCACCGGTGCGATCAACCTCTCGAACGAGGCCGGAACCGTGTCGGCAGAGCAGTTGCACAAGGCGCTGATGGTTCTCTACCACTCGAACTTCGCAGCGGTGGCCACCACAGCGGACTGGACCGAAGCAGTCAAGTCCGGGAGTGCTTTGCCGTCAAGCAATCTCGTCGTCTCGGCCGCGCAGGGCAACGAGGCTGTGGGCGCTCCGAGCGCATAGGGCACAATACCGACCATGAGTGGTGCGGTGTCGCGTGGCCAGTGATCTCGATACTCGGCTGCGCGACGCCGCGATGGACTGGCTGAAGATCCGAACCAACGACGGTTTGGAGTCGATCAGCTCGAATGATCTGCTCGATTTCCGTTTCGACGGTGAGCCGTTTCGCCTGATGGATCCTCAGCGCGGCATCCGGAAGCCCAAGGAGTTGGCGGCGGCGTTGTCCATTCGGACGGTATATCGCCCAGATGGCGCCAAGCGTCCGTACGAGGATGAGATGGGCGACGACGGCCTCCTGCGCTACAAGTGGCGAGGGGAAGATCTCGATCATCCAGAGAACCGCGCGTTGCGGTCTGCGATGGAGTTGGAGCTGCCGCTGATCTGGTTCTTCGGTGTCGGTGTAGCCATGTATCAACCGATCTTTCCGGTGTACCTGCTTGCGGAGGAACCGGAGCGGCTTCAGTTCGTCATCATTCCCGGTGCGATCAGGGGACTCGTCGACGTCACTTCTCCTGCAGAGAGTCAACTTCGACGCTACGTGATGGCTGAGAGCAAGCGTCGCCTGCATCAGCCGGTGTTCCGGGCGACCGTCATGCGCGCGTACGAGACGCGGTGCGCTGTCTGCTCTCTCGCGCACGGCCAATTGCTCGATGCCGCACACATCGTTCCGGACTCCGATGAAGCTGGAATCCCCACGGTGCGTAATGGTTTGGCGATGTGCAAAATCCATCACGCTGCCTACGACGCCCACATTTTGGGGGTGTCCCCGGATTACATCGTCAAGATCCGGGCCGATCTGCTCGACGAAATCGATGGCCCGATGCTGCAGTACGGCCTCAAGGAACGTCACGATCAGAAGCTGATGGTGCTGCCGTCGGTCAGGGCTCAGCGGCCGGATCGGGATCTGTTGAGCATCAGCTACGAGCGATTTCGGTCAGCGTAGCGGTCATACTTCCGGTTGTGTCCGGCATGTCCGGCGGGGGAGTCAGTCGATGATGCCGGCTTCCCGTGCAGCCCGAACCCAGTCCGGGAACTCGGAGAGAATTCGCTCGTAGAGGTCGGCATCGGAGATCGCGTCGATGTCGTCGAGCGCGAAGAATCCGGCGTTGTCGACCACGCGGCCGTCCATCGTGTCGAGCCTCTCCAGAACCCCGTAGTTCGCTTGTCCTATGCCGACGAACTGCCAGAAGATCGGCGCCTTCGCGGCCATGCGCATGAAGGTGGCTATCGGACCACGATTCTTGAAGCCCCCATCGGTGAAGAAGAAGACCAACGTGGGCTGACGCGAATCCACGTTCGACAGAATGTGATTCATGATCGGCAGTTCGTCGTTCGAGTTGCCGATCGGCGTGTAGTCGACGCCGCCGTGGGTGCCGGTCAGGTGGAGGTAGGTCGTGGACCACTGCTCGCTGTCGACAACGGTGATGTCCGGCAAGGCGACGAATAGCCGCGCGTAAAGGTAGGGCTCCAGTTGTCCGTCGTCGTCGATCTGAGTTGCGACAGCAACCATTCGCTCTACGACGCGATGCACGACGCCAGTCGCGTACTGCTTCTTCATCGAGCCGGTCTTGTCGATGACGAGTATGACGCGGGCGCGGAGTCCGACGGCGTTCTTGGTCAGCAGAACCTTGTGCACCTGCGTCTTGCGCATATCGAGCTTCTCGCGTTTGACCATCGACAGCTTTTCCTCGCCCGCCACTGATCGCACGGCAGGTTCGTCATCGACGGTCACTCCATGTTCGCGTACCAGATCAGCGAATCCACGATCCCAGCCGGCGCTGACGTTGCGTACCTTCCACTGGCCGGCACGCCGATAGATTTCGATGAGTACGGCCGCGGTCTCCGTCGTCAAACCAGTTGCCGGTCCTTCGATTCCGGCAACGGGGATCGATGCGGCCAGGTTCGGAAACTCGGACAACGTCCGGGACTCCGACGCGACGGCGACGACGATGGTCTCGATGCCATCGGGAACCCGCGTTAAATCCACCGACAGCGTCGACGACGAAGTCAGCGTGATGGCGCCTTCGGGGGAGGCGGGTTGGTTGAAGAATACGAAGTCGGCGTCGGTGCGCACTGTCCGCGCGTCGTTCACCTGGAAGGCGAGGAGGTCGACGCCGTCGGCGCCCGCTACGGAGACCTCGAACGCTGTCGTATTCAGGGGAGCGTTCGCTCCACGGGCCAGGACGAGTGCGTCGGTCACGGTCAGCATTCAACCATCGTCGATGCGAACCCACCGTTCTTATCGCAGCGTTGACGCGCCTCGGAACACATCGATCAGCGGGACCCGGCTATTTCGACGAGTTCAGATCACCGGAGGCATTCATCAGAACAAAGTCAACGCGGTATGGCTACCGCCACGTGCTTCGCGGACTCGGGCGCTCCATCGCTGCACTAGCCACCCTTCGTGGATCAAGGTGGATACACCGTATTGGTCGATCAACTGCGCGTGACCGCCGTCCACCGAGGCCTTGGCTGCCCACAGAAAGGTCGCCATCAAGGACACGCCGACGCCTGGCGCGTCCGGTCATCCGCACCACGATCCGGCTCTGCTCGACCGGCCTGGCTCCATGCACTCGATTGCGGACGACACCCGGGGCGGGTTCGATTCGTTCATTGCCAAAAAGCGCGAGCAGGACGGAGATACCGTCGTCACCTTCGCGCAGTTCGACGATCAGTACGAGCTGGTCTACAGCGCGCAGCCCATCGGTACGGTACCGCCGCTGGTGCTACAACCACGTGGGACAACTGCTCTTTACGACGCGATTGGCCGGCTCATAACCGACATCGGCGCTGAGCTTTCGGCGCAGCCCGAGGACGGGCGTCCCGATTCCGTCACCGTTCTCGCGATGACCGACGGGCACGAGAACGCGAGTCAGGAATGGACAATGCTGCTGTCCGCCAACTGATCGGGCAGCAAGAGCGGGACTATCAATGGGACTTCGTGTTCCTCGGATCCAACATCGATGCCGTCGGCGTGGGCACCGACTTGGGGTTTGCTCCGGACAAGTCGATGACGTACGTGTCGACGACGGTCGGTGTCACTGCAGCATTCGATTCGGTTGCGAGCTACCAGCGCCTGCGACGTTGGCGCGACCGAGTTCGCAAACTCAAATCTGAGTCCCGGCGGTCTCGAGTACTTCACATTGAGTGTCGACGCGATCGCCCAAGAAATCATGTATCGGAATGTCGACCTGGACTCGATGGAGATGTTCCTGACTGCTGGGGTGGGTGATCTGTCCTTCCAGTTGTCGGACTCGGCACTGAACCGCATCGCGGTACGAGTGGGACAACTGAAGGGGTGACCCGATCAGAACGGGTTGTAGATCGAGATCGACCGGAAGCTATCCTCTGACGAACCGGTTGGGATCACGACCGACTCCAAGTTGTGATCGGTTCCGCTGGGATCTGTCTGCCAGCAGTAGCCCTGACCGTGAAAGCTCCAGCAGTAGATCGGCTGATTGGTTCCGAACGGGCTGATGATGATTGGGGCGTCACCTCGTGATCCATAGGCTGCCGGATCGAACGCGCTTACGTAGTACTCGGTCGAGTTCGAGGTGAATGGAGAATCATAAATCCCCTCGGCGGAGGCAGGTGTGGCGGCCAACGCCGTCGCACCTACCGCCACGGCAGAGGCGGCGAGAATCTTCTGCAGCATTCGTGCTCCGATCGTCGAGGGCCCCGGCCCAGTAGGTATGAGATCGACAGGGGCTCGGACCTTGTTACCGCGTGCCTCGTGCGCGAACTGATTCCGGCATGCGGCAGGTATCTCGGCGGTACTCGATGCGATCGAATTCTCTGGATTTGGTGTGACGAGAGCAGTAGAGCTCGAAGCTCAGTAGTCCACCGACTCAACTCACGGCTGTTTGCAGGCCCTCCGCAACTGCTGGAGCGGGGAACTGGTCCTTGCCGTCGACCTTGAAAGTGTTGTCGCTGTTGGTCAGAACGATGACGGTCGTGTCGAGGTCGTAGTTGTGGGACAGGTTGCTGTTGTATCCGGGGATGTCACCGTCGTGGCCCCACCATCCGTTGCGATCCCCGATCCCGATGCCGTACCCGACCGTCGCGGTCATCGGGGGAATGTCGTGGATGATGGAGTCTCGACGAAGCTGCTGAGTTGCTGCATCGAGAACGCCTTCGCCGGTGAACAGGGCGTGAGCCCATTTCGTCAGGTCGTCCAGGGACGAGATGACGGCGCCAGCGGTGAATGCGAACGACGGATTCCAGTTCGTCGAATCGACACTCTGCCCGGGCGGCTGGTTTTGATCGGTGGATCCATCCAGGTGAGGATCTCCGATCTCGGTGGACCCGCCCGGAAAGGATGTGGCGGACATGCCAAGCGGTTCGAACAGACGCTCCTCGAACACCGCGTCGATGGGCTGGTCGAGAACTTGCTCGATGACCATGCCCAACAGGACGTAATTGGTGTTCGAGTAGGCCCACCCATCACCAGGAGCGAAGTCCGGGGGTAGCGGCTTGACGGCATCGACGAGTTCCTGCGGCGACCAGGCGTATTCGGGGTCAGCGAAGTACTTGTTGACGACCGCGTCGGAAGCGGTGTAGCTGGGAATGCCACTCGTCATGTCGGCGAGCTGTAGCAGCGTGGCTGTGTCACCGTTCGGAACGCCGGGCACGTACGTGCCGATTGTTTCGTCGAGCGAGAGCTTGTCCTCCTCGACCAACTGAAGCAGGACGGTCGCGGTCATGGTCTTGGTGAGCGAACCGATGCGGGTCAGATCGGATGATGTCGGAGTCTCCGATCGACCCGTGCCGACGGTTCCAGAAGTCCCCGTCCATGTTCCGGCTGGCGTCGCCACCATCGCGATGACGCCGGGGAAGCCCGCTGCCGCTCGGGAATCGTCGAGCACAGTCTGAAACGCCTCGGTTTCGGACGCCTCGATGGTCTGCGAGGTCGACGGCGCAGACGCAGGTTCCTCCGTTTGCGAGCAGCCGGATGCAACCAGGGATACGGCGGCGGCTGCAGCGACCACCGAGAGAAGCCGTGATGCGAAGTTCATGCTGGTCTCCGTCGATCAGGGGCGATTGATGGTGCCATCGATCCAGTCGAACCCACTGGCTGAACACACGCGCCGCCCTCGTCGTGCTTGCCGGTGCATAACAGTGTAGGGCAGGTGGCCTGCGCAGAGGGGCGAGTCCGCTGTTTCGCGCTTGTGCTTCATTGAACTGCTTATCTGTACTGTCAACCGTGGTTTGGAAAGTAGTTGGGCTCCATGCCCCGTGCTGGTGGTGTCACGCCGACGACGGATTTGCGAAGGGTGCAGGAACATTCCCCAGTCAGCGTGTTCTTGGCCTTTCTGGAGGTCAGACGGGATTTCAGTGAGGCGGCTGACCATGAACTCTGCGGGTGCGTGAGCCGACATCACGAGTCGATGTCCGACGAGAGGTTCTCTGCAGCAGTTATATTGACACGTCGGTGTCAATCCGGGTTAGCGAAATGTCAACCGTCCAGGGCGGTGAACAGCCGATTGCCCAGAGTGGCGATCGCCTCCGCGTCGCCTGGGGTTCCCGGTTGCCAGGGCAGCACCAATCGGTCCTTGGTCTTGTCGACGTATCGCGGAATCACGTGCAGGTGGAAGTGGAACACTGTCTGCCATGCGTCGGCGCCACAGCAGTTGAGCAGGTTCACTCCGTCTGCGCCGAACTCCGACACCGCTGCCTTGGCGATCCGCTGCGCTGCCAGGGTGACTGCGGCCAGGTCGTCGGCCGGGATCTCGAACAGATCTATACTGTGCCGCTTGGGAATGACCAGTATGTGACCGTCCGAGGCGGGGTTGATGTCCATGAAGGCGTACGTCGTATCGTCCTCGGCCACTTTCACGCTCGGGACGTCGCCGCCAACGATGCCGCAGAAAAGGCACTGATCGCTCATGGTCAGGGAGTCTAGTTCTCGGCTGCGACTCATGGCCGTTTACCCTGCGACGCGGGATCGGGACGTACGCAGGTGCAGCAGAGGATTTGAGTCGGTCGTGTCATATAGCCTCTGCGCATGACACGCGAGCGCACTGCTGAACAGCTTGACCGAGCGGTGGGGACAATCATCGCTTCAGCCGCAGGCGATGCGCTGGGTGCGGGCTATGAATTTTCTATTCCTGCACCCGACGCTGTGATTGGCATGATCGGCGGAGGCCCTTTCGGGTTCGAGCCAGGGGAGTGGACCGACGACACCTCGATGTCGATTGCGGTGGCGGACGCGGCGGCGGCTCGAGAAGATTTGCGCTCTGAGTCTGGCCTGGACTCGGTGGCTGCCGGATTCATGCGCTGGTTCGCTTCGGAGCCGAAAGACATCGGGAATCAAACGAGGACGGTTCTGTCCGCCAATCCCACTTCGGCGGCTGATATGGCCGCTGCGGCCAAAGGGGTCGTGGGGTTGACGGGAGGGAACGGTTCTCTGATGCGAACCTCCCCTGTCGCACTTGCCCACCTCGATGATGAGCAGGCGTGTGTCGCTGCCGCGCTTGCTGTCAGTGACCTGACCCATTCGGATCTTCGTGCAGGACAAGCGTGCCAACTGTGGTCCTACGCGATTCGTCATGCTGTGCTGTTCGGGTCGTTCGACGGGGTGCGGATGTACCTCAGCGGCGTCGACGGTGAACAACGTGACTATTGGACGAGGATTCTCGACGTTGCGGAGGCGGGCAGCCCCTCGGACTTCGCCAAGAACGGGTGGGTGGTCCACGCTTTGCAAACGGCGTGGTGGGCAATCTCGACGACTGACGACTCCAGTCCTGATCATCTGCGTGAGGCTCTGGTGCAGTGCGTGCGTGCTGGCAACGACACCGATACAACCGCTGCTATCGCTGGCGGACTATTGGGGGCGAGGTGGGGTGCCTCTGCAGTCCCCGAGGAGTGGCTCGACGTGCTTCACGGGTGGCCGGGGCTCGGACCGGACGACCTCGAAGCGTTGGCTCTGAAAGCCGTTCAGTAGGAATGGGTCCAGGGACCCCTGCGGCCGATCAAGATGGTCTTCGTGCTCACCGATCGCTATTCTATTGCCGCGCAATGGGAGCAGGTCGCCGAGGCTCTCACCGGGTCGTTCCAGCACCGCACGATCAGAGCGGTTCGAGTTCGTTGAGGGCACGGCAAGGCGACCAGGCGGTACCGCATAGTAGATCCACCTGCTGCAAACGACGCGCGGTCGCCCACGTTTGATCTGAGTCCCGGCGGTTGTCGGTGCGATATGGGACTGTGGGGTCTGGTTGGGGAACCGAACGGATCGACAAGGGGAGTCCCGGTGACCACGAGCGACTGATCCTAGCGGAAAGTTCTGTGCGCCGACATGTTTCGTACTTGACCTGGCACCAGAAGGAGGTTTTCGTCGCGGGGTGACCGCCGGGTACAGGGTTTGATACGCGAATTGGCCTTCCGCGTGATGTAACCCCCATGTTCTCAGGTGGTGAATAACTCGATATGCACGTAACGGGTCTGGTCGTCGCGCTCGTCGACCACAATATTGCGAATCACGCGTTCGTTCTCGGAATTGAGGAAGCGGTCCTGCGCTTTGAGCACCGAGGGCGACGACGCGAGGTCCGGTCCGGCAATTACCTCGTCGAACGGTGCCGAAGCAGCAATCAGCGGTGCGTCGAACTCCGAATGATCCAACAGCGCTGCGAAACCGTCTGGGTCAGTTTCGATCGCTAATTCGAACCGCGTGTCGAGAGAGGCCTCAGTCCGGGCATCCAGAACGACGTCGTCCGGAGCGAGCGTGATTCCGCCGAAAGACGTTGCTTCCGACATGACGTCCGCCGGCGACGCTGATTCACGGACACTGACGGTGCGATCCGTGGCGTCACTTCGCGTTGTGCACCCCGTAGTGGCGGCGATGAGTAACAACGCAACCAGCAGTCGACGTGCGCGGATGTTCGCATGTTTCATCGTGTTCTATCGTTCCGGATCTGATCGTTGGCCATTCCGACTGTCCGGTGCAGACGGTAGATCCAGAGTGCTGTTGTTGGGGACAACCGGTCCGTCGTAATGGAATGTGCTTCCAGACCCGGAGATATCGAATTCCTGCGCCAAGCCTGCGTTGTGCAGGCTACCCATTCGTTCGTCGCTGATGGTCACTCCATCCGTGCCAGGTATGTCGAACGTAGTCGTCTTCGTGCCGTCCCAGTTGTAGCGATCGAAGACATGGGTTTGGTAGTCGACAGTCACTGTTGGCTCTGCGCCCGGTGTACTGGGCGGATACACAGTGGCGATTCCGGTCACTGACTGCTCGATGCCTCCCATGGCGTAGAACCAGTCCTTGCTGTCTTCTGGTCCGATGTACACACCTGTCCAGTCGGACTGAAATGGAACTGGAACCCCGTAGGTGCCATCTGAGGCTGCGTGGGTGGAAATGCGGTTGACTTCTGCGCTGACTAGTTCGTTGGTCGTCTGCTGAACCTTTGGCACGTCACGCTGGATCTCGTCAGGATCGACCCTTGATTCAACACCCGAGTTGTCGAGGTAATGCCGCAGGTTCTTGGCGGCATGCGTCCAACCACTGAGTTCGGCGGCATCAGCGGCTTTCTTCACTAGCTCGCTGAACAGAAGGTCGTCGCCTCGGCTGTACGTCGGTTGAGAACCGTGCGGTCCCTGGCCGCCGTCGGACGGTGGTGCAGGCTTCGGACTTGGTACGCCTGGAGAGCTTGTGTCGGCTGGGGTCGGCAATTCTGAAGCCATCTCTGCTACCCGCTGCGCAATGCGGCGGTCGATATCCGTGAACTCGTTGTAGGCCTGGGTGATCTGTTCTTGCCACCGATACAGATCAGCTGCGCTGACCGAAGACTCGGGATCGCCAAAGGAAGACGAGTCTTCGGACAACACCACTTGCCAGTCATCGGACACGGAGAACCCATCGGAGCCTGCACCGCTCGCAAGTTGGAGCACTTGGTCACGAGGAAATTCAAGTTCATTCGCAGCGGCGCGAGCAGCTGTGGCCAGTCGTCCGCCGATATCGCGCATGCGGTTCGCGTTGTCGCAAACTCGGACAGCCCGATCAAAGGCAGCCCTTTGGGCATAGCCAGTCCAAGAGCCGTTGAGATCCATGCCGTCGATGTCGCGCAGGAGCCCGCTGAGCAGTTCGCCCAACCGGTCCATTGCCTTGTCCAACTGCGTGCCCGAGTCTCTGGAGGTCCACAACTGCCACTCGTTCAGCTGAGGTCGGGTTGGGGTCATATCGGACGCTCCGAAGCGGCAAGCAAGACCGAGGATGTCATTTCAGACGTTCGGTAGTCGACGGCGCTCGCACTGATCGCGGCCGATAGCTCGTGCAATTCTGTGACCACTACCGTCAGAGCTGCATCGAGAGCCTCGGCTGCGGTAGCTAGGGCTGGGCCGCAGTGCGATCCTGGTAGAGCATCTGTCGCCGGCGTGAGGTGGCCGACGGCGCTCATGGTTGCAATTTCAGTTGTGACAGCACTGAAGTGATCAGCCAGTGTTCGAACAGCGTCAGGATCTACGCGTAGTTCTCTAGACATGAGCCCCCCAGCCCCATGGCCGCGTCATATCCGGCCGTTTGTCGGACAGTACCCCAAGGGGCTTGGTGGCCTCGGCTGATGGCGGCTGCCATGGTCATTCGAACGAATGAATTCTGCGAGCCCTCTGCCCGCCTGTTCCCAGGATTTGACCGGGTCGATTCACGAACGGCGCAGATGGGGCCACATTCGTACTCCGCCGGCAAGTTGACCCGTGGTCTCGACGAGACTGCGCGCTCACGAACCCTGTCACCCACTCCCTATAGGTTGAGCCCTGATCGAGTTAGTTCGAAATGTGAGGATTCGATGTCGGCTACAGATGACAGTGAGCTCCGGGGACGCGTAAGGCGCCTGCTCGAGTTCTTGCGCGAAACGGTCGGCGCCCAGTCGAAGCCGATTCGCCAGTACGGCACCGATGCCCGCGTCGAGTGGCTCTTCGACGACGCCCGACCCCTCGACGTCAACACCGACGTCGCACCCGGTGACGTGGCGGTTCGCATCCCACGCACCAGCATCGAGCAGCCTCCTGGCCTTCCTGCAGAGCTCGAGAAGCACATAGACGAGAGCGCCACCCCACCTACCGTCGCAAAACAAGCACCCGCCGAGGCCCACGACTGGCTCCAGGAATGGACCACCTGGTCACTCGACGACCGCGAACGCCGGCCCTTCGCCGAACTCTTCCGATCCGTCGACCTCATGCTCCACGACCTCGGCACCCAGCCCGAGTCTCTCGAACTCGTCATCGCCTCCGGCTACCTCGACGCCACCATCGGCGACCAACGGGTTGCGACGCACCTCATCACGCAGCAGGCCAGCATCAGCCGCGAGGACTCCACCGGCGACCTCCTCGTCACCGTCGCACCCGCCAGCAGTCCGCGCCTCGAAGATGTACAGATCCTGTTCGACCTGCCCGGCTTCGACCGTGCCGGCTCGAAGTCCCTGCACCGGAGCCTGTCCGAACTGGTCTCGTCCTCGCTGTCCGCCGACATCCCGCGGCTCCTCGGCCAGTGGGCCACCGCGGCGCTGAAGCAGCCGTTGACCGTCATCGCCGACCACGACAAGCCCGTCAGCTCCACCGCCGACACCCTGCGGATGTCGCCGGCCCTCGTCCTGCGCAAGCGAGGCTCCTACGCCCTCGCGTCGTACTACGAGGCAATGCTCGCAGCGCTGGACGCGGGGGCACCCGTGCCCGTCGGGCTCTCGCAACTCGTCGAGACCCACGAAGACAACACCCGCCGCGACTGGCTCGAATCCCACGTCAGCGACACCCCCAGCGCCGAACCGCTCTTCCCGCTGCCCGCCAACCGCGCCCAGGCCGGCATCTACAACCGCGTCATGAACGACACCGGCGTCGTCGTCGAAGGCCCACCCGGCACCGGCAAAACCCACACCATCGCAAACCTGATGTCCGCGTTGATGGCTCAGGGCCAGCGCATCCTCGTCACCAGCGAGAAAGCCCAGGCGTTGCGCGTCCTCAAGGACAAACTGCCCGCCGAACTACAGGACCTCTGCGTCTCCGTCACCGACATGGCGCGTGGGGGATCGGCCGAGCTCGACGAGAGCGTCTCGACCATCGCCACGCGCAAGGCCGCGTTCGACGCCACCGAATCAGCCCGCAAGATCCGCTCCCTCGCGGCCAAGCGGATGGGCACCAAAGAACGTCGCTACAAGCTCACCAAGCAGATCGGCCTCGCTCGATCCTCGGAAGCAGAGATCCGCACGTTCTCGCCGACGTATTCAGGAACCCTCGCGTCGATCGTCGCCACGCTCAACTCCCAGCAGAGCGAACTCGGCTGGATCCCCGGCCCGCTGCACACTGAGGCTGTACCCGTCGACAACGCAGTCTTTGCCTCGCTGTTCACGGAGAGCCAAGAACCGAGACTCCCGACGGCCGAGGAGATCCGATCGCTGTTCGCCCGCGCCGGAACTGCCTCGGGATCGATGTTCGACGACATCGATCCGATTCAGCTGCAGTACATTCTGCCGTCGGCGCAAGCCCTCACCGACCGGGCACGAGCCATCGAGTCCCTCGGTCCGGACTATGCAGCCCTGGCCGACGGGATTCTGTCCGGCGCGCTGGGCACGTTGTGGTCCCGCGCGCAGACCGTCTCCGCGATGCTGTCGGTCGCCGTCAGTTCCAATGCCGCAGTGGGGTCCCATCACTTGACGACGCAGGTCGCCACGCGGCAGGCACTCAACGCGTTCGACGCACTTGCGAGGCTCTACGAGAGCGGCTCCTTCGACGCGACGCGCACGTCCAGTGAGCAGGTGGCCGTTGATGGGCTCGATGCACGAGCAACCGTCGATGGCACCGACGCGACCCAGGCCACTGAACTCCGGCTCGTCACCAACCACCTCCGCGCCCTCGTGGCCGTCGACGATGCCGCACACCTGTTGCGCAGCATCGGTATCGAGCTGCCCATCGATCCCGCCGACTCCCGCGAACAGCAGGTCAACACCCTCCACACCGTATGGAACCAGGTGCTCGCGACAGGCAGCATTGCAACGGCACGTGACGAACTCATCGGCGCCCTCGGTGCTGTCGTTCCATCCTTACCGCCGGTCACGACGCTCGCCGAGGCGGTCGCTCTCGCCGACGACATCACCGCGCTGAGCGGTGGCTCCGACGCATCCACCGCACGCGACGAGCTGACCACCCTGGCAGAGCGGCTCTCCTCCGATCCGACAGTGCCCGACGGTCTCGCCGACGCAGTCAGAACCGGCGACATCGACGGCTACGAGCGGCTCGTCAGCTACGTCCAGCCACAGAACAAGAACACCGATCTGCTCGACGCCTTGGCCGAACACGCTCCCACCCTCGCCCGTGCCCTGTCCGAGGACATGACTACCGACTGGACCGCGCTCGCACCCACCTTCACTCGGGCCTGGGCCTGGCGCTGGACCAAGCAGTCGATCGAGGCCGCCCAACTGCCCGACCAGAACGACAATCTCGACGCCGAACTCGATGCTCTCGACGACGAAATCTCCTCTCTGACGGCACAACTTGCAGCTGAGCAGGCGTGGCAGGAATGCCTGCAACGCATGACGAGCCGTGAGGTTACTGCGCTGCGGGCGTATCAGGAGAACATGTCCAACGCAGGCCTCGGCACCAGCAGCCTCGCGCAAAGGTACCGAGTCGCAGCCCGAGCGGCGATGCAGGATGCGCAGACCGTCGTGCCCGCATGGGTCATGCCGATCGCGCAGGTTCTGTCGTCGATTCCGCCGCAGCAGAACGCGTTCGACGTCGTCATCGTCGACGAAGCAAGCCAGGCCGAGATCACCAGTATGTTCCTGATGTGGTTGGCGCCGCGCGTCATCGTCGTCGGTGATGACAAGCAGTGCGCGCCGGCGTCGATCCAGAACTACACTCTGGAATCCGTCATCGAGCGCCTCGACTACTTCCTTCCGGACGTGCCTGTCACAACCCGGATGACGCTGACCCCGCGGTCGAGTCTGTTCTCGATGCTGCGCACCCGATTCGGCGATGCCGTGCGACTACGCGAGCACTACCGGTCCATGCCGGAGATCATTCAATGGTCGTCGACGCAGTTCTACAACGAGCAGCCGTTGGTACCCGTCCGACAGTTCGGGGCGGATCGGCTTGCACCGCTGCGCAGTACGTTCGTCGAGGATGCGAGCACTTCCGGTTCGAGCACACGACTGAGCAACGCAGCCGAGGCAAACGCACTCGTCGACCAGCTAGCGCTCTGCCTCGCCGAACCCGACTACGAGGACAAAACCTTCGGCGTCGTCGTCCTCCAAGGCGCAGCTCATGCTGACCTGATCCGGTCGCTGATCTTCGAGCGCATCCCGTCCGAGCAGATCGACGAGCGACGCATCCGCGTCGGAACACCGCCGGACTTCCAGGGCGACGAACGTGACGTGATGTTCCTGTCGATGGTCATCGCACCTGGCTCGTCGTCGAAGGCGCTGACGACGGACATGTTCAAGCGACGGTTCAATGTCGCCGCGACTCGTGCCCGAGATCAGCTGTGGCTGTTCCACTCCGTCACGGCCGACAGCTTGGCGGCCACCGATCTACGACGGTCACTGCTGTCCTACGTCGAAGCTGCGCCGACGGTTCCGGTCCCCGCGATGCCCGACGCCGTCTCGCCGGATGCACCGCACCCGGACTTCGGTTCACTGTTCGAGCAGCAGGTCTTCCTGGCGCTGCGTGAGCGCGGCTACCACGTCAACCCACGCGTCGATGTCAACGAGATGACCATCGACCTGGTAGTCACCGGCGCCGCTGTCCGGGTTGCGATCGAATGCGACGACGACAGTGCCGTCGACGCTGACGAGCTGCTGAACCGGATGCAGCGCGAGTTCGAACTCCGGCGCTGCGGCTGGCTGTTCCACCGGATCCGGGCGTCGGACTTCGCCCTCGACCGAGAACGAGCACTCGACACCATCACCGAACTCCTCGACTCGGTCGGCATCCTGCCCGACGAGGTGGCCGTGGTCGTCGAGGGATCGGAAACGTCGACGTGGACGCCGATCGCGTTGGTGCGTGATCCCGACGACGCCGAACCCGACGAGGAAGCAGTCGAGCTCGTCAGCGTCGAAGCGCCCGCGCCGTCTCGGACCGTCGAGGTGGATCTCGCGCCGCTGCCAGAGGTCATCGAGACCGTCGACGAGCCCGATGAGACCAGCGACGTCGACGACGCGGCGGTGGACGAGTTCGACGACACCGACGATGCCGAACCGACACCGGTTCGGACGATGCCGCGTGAGGATCTCATTGCGGCCATACGGTATTCGCAGAAGCGCAACAAGTTCTCCGTCGCTCAGACGGTGGAGGACTGCGAGGTCACGCCCGAAGCCGTGCAGGAGGCGTTGGCGGAGATCAAGTCTCGCGACGACGCGTTGAGAGCGTCGAAGAGAAGACCACCTTCTCCGACGTCGGATGTTGTGCCGCGTCGGCAGCGGTCGGCTGGTGTAACTGCCGAGCCGGTCGTGGTCAGCGGAAGCCGTTCGTTGCAAGCCGAATTGGATGCTTTGCCGGTCGCATCGTGGGCCGGTGCGCGCGAGATTGCTATCGCTGCGGCACGTCCGAATGCTCCGTTGACGGTGGAGCGGTGTCAGCGGGTGACGGGGTTGTCGCGGACGAAGGCGGATGAGCTGCTGTGGGATCTGGTCGCTCTCAAGAAGTTGACCAGACGTAAACGTGAAGGTGTCGAGGAATGGGTGCGGCCGCAGGGGTTGACGCTATGACGCAGGTTGCGAACCGGTCCGAGGGGTTGCGGGACTGGCAGAAAGAGGCGTTCGAGAAGTGGGTGTCGTCCGGCTATCGGGCGATCGTCGAGGCCGTCACCGGCACCGGGAAGACACACGTGGGGTTGGCGGCGACGCTCGACTCGGTGAGTCGTGGTCGTCAGGTGTTGGTGGTGGTGCCGAGTATCGATCTGCTCGAGCAGTGGTACACGGCGATGGTGAAGGCGTTGCCGAGTGTGCGAATCGGGCGACGTGGGAATGGGCACAACGACACGTTCCGGCTCTACGACGTGTTGATCACGACGATTCAGTCGGCGATCCGGCCCGGTGCGCCGATGCCGCGCACAGGTGCGTTGCTCGTGGCTGACGAGGTGCATCGTTATGGGGCGGGTTCGTTTGCGAAGGTGCTGATCAATCGGTTCGAGGAGCGGCTCGGGTTGACGGCGACGTTGGAGCGTCAGGACGACGGTGTCGATACGCATCTGATGCCGTACTTCGAGAACCTCGTCAAGGGCTGCGATGCGGCGCGGGGGAGACGTGACGGCATCCTGGCGCCGGTGCGGGTGATGACGGTGGCGGTCCCGTTCTCCGCGGACGAGGCGGCGAAGTTCCAGGACTTGGACGACAAAGTGAAGTCGCTGCGAAACACGTTGATCTACGACTATGGCTGTGCTGCTGAGCCGTTCGGTGAGTTCATGAAGAACGCGGTGGATCTGAGCAAGGAGCGGCATCGGCCCGCGAGTCGGGTGGCGAGTAGGTATCTGTCGGCGTTCAGCAAACGGCGGGCGTTGTTAGCGGACTGCGAGGGCAAGTTGCAGGCGCTGGCAGCGATCACGCCGGGGCTCAAGAAGTCGGAGCGCTCGATCGTGTTCTCGGAGACGAAGGAGTCCGCGGCGAAGGGTGCGGAGGTGCTGAAGGCCGGTGGAGTGGCGGCGCATCAGTATTCGAGTCATTTGGATCGGGTGGGGCGGACGCGGATTCTGAAGCAGTTCCGCAGCGGTGAGCTGACGTCTTTGGTGGCGCCGCGGGTGTTGGATGAGGGTATCGATGTGCCGGCGGTGGATGTCGGGGTGATCATCGCGAGCAGTTCGTCGAAGCGGCAGATGATTCAGCGGATGGGTCGGATTCTGCGGCTGAAGCCTGATGGTCGGCCTGCGGCGTTCGTGATCATGTATGTGGCGGGGACGAACGAGGATCCGTCTCTGGGTGCGCATGAGGCGTTTCTGGATGAGTTGACGGGCGTGGCCGAGGAGGTTGTGGACGTCGATCTTGCCGATGCAGGTGCGGTGTTGGCGAGCTGGTTAATTCAGTCGGCCCCGATTCTGCCGAAGCCGCCGGTGGACCCGACGCCGATCGAGCCGATTGTGATTCCGCAGTCGAAGATGGTGGCGACGACGGCCACTACGGCACGAACTCGGACGGTGAAGGAGATTCTGGCGGAGGCGCAGTACGGGACGCCAGATCAGCTGGACGGGATTCTGCGGTGTATGGCGGCCATCGATGTCCGGGAGGCGTCGGTGTTGATCCGGCGGTACGGGATAGACGGGGCGAAGCCACGCACGGTGTCCCAGGTGGCGGCGGAGATGAATCTCAAGCGCATGCTCATCGAGAGCCTCGAGAAGCGGGGGTTGAAGTCGTTGGAGAGGGAGGCCAGCAGGGTGCTGAATGTGATTGTTGGCCTGCTTTGAACTCCGCGACTGGCTCAGTCCCGCATTCATGGGTCGCCCAAGATTTCCGCGCTCGGTACAAAGCTCCGACGGAGGACCGATGTCCGGAGTCAAGAGATTGAGCGTGCATATCGGCCGCGGTCTTTACCACTTAGGCTGGAGCCATTGGCAAGAATCCGCGTGTCTGCTTGGCTCCTGACGGCTCGGAGTGTCCGCAGTCGCGACAGGTATTCGTAGCGCAGCGCCGTCGAACCTGTCGTGTTCACTGCTTTTGAGGTCAGGTGAAACGCGCACGGTGTAGTTTCGATCTACTGCAATCAGCCGTAAATCGAACAGAGCATGTAAGTCACTTCGTTTTGATCAGCGAGTGAAGGGCATGCCTTGTTTCTGCGTCGGTGGAGTACAGAATGGTGCCGACCATTCCACGAGTTAGAAGTACCTTGTAAATGTTCCGGATCAACAAGTCGACGCGGATGTCGCTGATTTTTTTGGTGTTCTTCAGGTCGGGATCTCGGTTCGCTTCCCGCTTCACGGTGAACCGACCATCGCGCCAAACCAGGTCGGGCCCGAAGATCACACCATTCCAGTCGTACTCGAATCCCTGGGCGGTGTAGACACATCCGACTTGGTTGAACCCGCCATCCTCGGTCGCCCAGAGTGGGGCAGGAGGCGCATCGCCGACTCGCCTGTCACTCTTGCTATTCCAAGGTCGGGACCAATTATCTATCGTGACGTCGTTGACAAGCGACCCGTCGTCGCGGGCGTTGCTCCAACTCCAGCAATACCCAGCTGTCATACGTGCTGAGTAGCCACGCTCGATCTGTTCTGCAAGTAGCTTTTCGAGTTCCTCAGGACTGTCAGCAACTTGCACTTTGAACTGAGGATCGCCAGGCCAGGGGATTGGTGTCCGTGGCCATGAAAAAGTACCCACTGGTGGCCAGGTCGAGGTCCCCACTGGT